>NZ_PHHE01000001.1:2400000-2700000 GCF_002813455.1 Pseudomonas baetica
TCGGGTTCAGCAGGTAGCCGGTGCTTTCGTGGAAAGCTACACGAGCGGCGCCGATCGGGCCGTCGAACGGAATGCCCGAGATAGCCAGGGCAGCCGAGGTACCGATCATCGCAGCGATGTCCGGATCGGTCTTCTTGCTGGTGGAAACGACGGTGCAGACAACCTGCACTTCGTTCATGAAGCCTTCTGGGAACAGCGGACGGATCGGACGGTCGATCAGTCGGGAAGTCAGGGTTTCTTTCTCGGAAGGACGGCCTTCACGCTTGAAGAAACCGCCAGGGATCTTACCGGCAGCGTAAGTCTTTTCCTGGTAGTGAACGGACAGAGGGAAGAAGCCCTTGCCCGGATCGGCTTGCTTGGCACCAACAACGGTCACCAATACGCTGACGTCGTCGTCAACGGTGACCAATACTGCGCCGGAGGCCTGACGGGCGATACGGCCAGTCTCGAGGGTAACGGTCGACTGACCGAACTGGAATTTTTTGATTACCGGGTTCACGGTGTCCTACCTTCTTTGTGGCTCTTGGGGGAACTGGTTTCTTGCGAAATTCTTGGGCAATGTCGGGAATCGGCCCAACGCCTGTCCAGGGTAAAACGTGTATCCAGATAAAACTTGAGGCTGGGAGCCTGCCGGACGCCGACGGAAACCGCCGGCGCCTGACAGACAACCAACCTCATAGCGCAATCGCTTATTAGCGACGCAGACCCAGGCGACCGATCAGAGTCTGATAACGACCCAGATCCTTGCCTTTCAGGTAGTCCAGCAGCTTGCGACGCTGGTTTACCATGCGGATCAGACCACGACGGGAGTGGTGATCTTTACCGTTGGCCTTGAAGTGACCTTGCAGCTTGTTGATGTTGTGGGTCAGCAGTGCAACTTGCACTTCTGGCGAACCGGTGTCACCAACAGCTTGCTGGTAGTCAGCAACGATTTGAGCTTTTTCTTGAACGTCGAGAGCCATGAGGCAATCCTTTTATCAGGAAACTGTTTCAAAGAAACAGCTTCAACAGGCCAGGGACAAATCCCTGTATCTATAAATGAGTCGTGACCGTGCCTGTTAACAGCCACACTCGCCAGCCTGCTGTTACACAGACTGGTTTCGGTCATTCCGACCGAATCAAACGACGTGGCGCGATACGCCCGTCTTCGCTCACTTCACCGATACCGATGAAGCGACCATTGTGATCCTGTACCCGCACCATGCCGAACTTCGGAGCATCCGGGGCACGTACCGGCTGGCCGTTGAGCCAGTAGAACGCGCTCGCTTCCGAAAAGTGCAGCAGCGGCCAATCCTGCAGGCCGCTGTCCGATGGCATCAGGAAGCGGTCGACCGCTTCGTTGCCGCCTTCGGCATGTACCGCTTCGAGCTCTTCGAGGGTGACAGTCTGCGCCAGGGTGAAAGGCCCGGCCTGGGTACGGCGCAATTCTGCGACGTACGCACCACAACCGAGTTGCTCACCGATATCCTCCACCAGGGTGCGGATATAGGTGCCTTTGCTGCAGTCCACCGCGAGACGCGCAGTATCGCCTTCGAAGGCCAGTAATTCCAAGCGCGCAATAGTAACAGAACGCGGTTCGCGCTCCACTACTTCGCCTGCACGGGCCAGCTTGTACAGCGGCTGGCCATCACGCTTGAGCGCCGAGTACATCGGCGGTATCTGACTGATTTGACCGCGAAATTTCGGCAAGGCAGCCTCAACATCGGCGCGACCAACGGTCACCGGGCGCTCCTGCAAAACCTCACCCTCGGCATCCGCCGTGGTGGTGGTCTTGCCCAGTTGCGCCAGGGTTTCATAAGCCTTGTCGGAATCGAGCAGATACTGCGAGAACTTGGTTGCCTCACCAAAGCACAGCGGCAATACGCCGGTGGCCAGCGGATCAAGACTGCCAGTGTGCCCGGCCTTCTCGGCGTTGAGCAGCCAGCGAACCTTCTGCAACGCGGCGTTGGAGGTAAACCCCAACGGTTTGTCGAGCAGAATGATGCCGCTGACGTTACGACGGATACGTTTGACCTGAGCCACCGAGTTACTCCTTGGTGTCTTCAGGTTCAGCAACTGCCGGGTGCTGATTGTCTTCAGCCACGGCGCGCTCGATCAGGGCCGACAGGTGCGCACCACGGACGACGGATTCGTCGTAGTGGAAGTGCAATTGCGGCACGCTGCGCAGCTTCATTTCGCGGGCCAGTTGCATACGCAGGAAACCTGCGGCGGCATTCAGCACCTTGATGCTTTGCGCGATGTCTTCGGCGTTGTCCTGCCCCATCACGGTGATGAAAATCTTCGCGTGACCCACGTCACGGGAAACTTCCACTGCGGTAATGGTGACCAGACCGACGCGCGGATCTTTGACTTCACGACGGATCAGCTGGGCCAGCTCACGCTGCATCTGATCGCCGATACGTTGGGTACGGCTGTATTCTTTTGCCATGATTTGTTACCTGTTACTGCCTCACGGTGAAACCCGCAAGGTCTGAAAGCGGCAAACGCCCGGCCTGACAAAAGCCAGACCGGGCGTTGCGTTTAGAGTCCGGGTGATGCGCCGCACATTACAGTGCGGCCAACCATCACGGCTCCTGAAGTGCGCGAGTTAGAGACTGCGAGCAACCTGAACCTTCTCGAAGACTTCGATCTTGTCACCGACTTTGACGTCGTTGTAGCTCTTCACGCCGATACCGCATTCCATGCCGGCACGTACTTCGGAAGCGTCATCCTTGAAGCGGCGCAGGGATTCCAGCTCGCCTTCGAAGATAACGATGTCTTCACGCAGTACACGGATCGGACGGTTACGGTGCACAACACCTTCGATCACCATGCAGCCTGCGATCGCGCCAAACTTCGGCGAACGGAACACGTCACGGACTTCGGCGATACCCAGGATGTTCTCGCGAACATCGCTGCCGAGCATACCGGTCAGGGCTTTCTTGACGTCTTCGATGATGTCGTAGATCACGTTGTAGTAACGCATATCCAGACCTTCCTGCTCGACGATCTTCCGTGCGCCAGCATCGGCACGCACGTTGAAGCCGAACAGTACAGCGTTGGAAGCCAGTGCCAGGTTGGCGTCGGATTCAGTGATACCACCGACACCGCCACCGACTACGCGCACTTGCACTTCGTCGTTGCCCAGGCCATTCAGAGCGCCCTGCAAAGCTTCCAGCGAACCACGGACGTCGGATTTGAGGACGATGTTGAGCGTCTTCTTCTCTGCCTGCCCCATGTTTTCGAAGATGTTTTCCAGCTTGCCGGCGTGAGCGCGAGCCAGTTTGACTTCGCGGAACTTGCCTTGACGGAACAGAGCCACTTCACGGGCTTTCTTCTCGTCTGCAACTACGCTCATCTCGTCGCCAGCGTCCGGGGTACCGTCCAGGCCGAGGATCTCGACAGGGATGGAAGGACCGGCTTCCTTGATTGGCTTGCCGTTCTCGTCGAGCATGGCGCGAACGCGGCCATAGTTCGAACCGACCAGCACCATGTCGCCTTGGCGCAGGGTACCGTCTTGAACCAGAACGGTTGCAACCGGGCCACGACCTTTGTCGAGACGCGATTCAACCACAACACCACGGCCAGGAGCCGAAGGGGTCGCTTTCAGTTCGAGAACTTCAGCTTGCAGCAGAACCGCTTCGAGCAGTTCGTCCACGCCAGTACCGACTTTCGCCGAAACCGGTACGAACGGCGTATCACCGCCCCACTCTTCCGACGTCACGCCGTGAACCGACAGTTCGCTACGGATGCGATCGAGATCAGCGCCCGGCTTGTCGATCTTGTTGACTGCAACCACCAGTGGAACGCCAGCCGCTACCGCGTGCTGAACAGCTTCAATGGTCTGCGGCATTACGCCGTCATCGGCTGCAACGACCAGAATCACGATGTCGGTCGCCTTGGCACCACGGGCACGCATTGCGGTAAACGCGGCGTGACCCGGGGTGTCGAGGAAGGTGACCATGCCGCGTTCGGTTTCAACGTGGTATGCACCGATGTGCTGGGTGATACCACCGGCTTCGCCAGCAGCTACCTTGGCACGACGGATGTAGTCGAGCAGCGAGGTCTTACCGTGGTCAACGTGGCCCATTACGGTCACGACTGGAGCACGGGAGAACGACTCACCTTCAAACTTCAGGGACTCGGCCAGGGAATCTTCCAGAGCGGTGTCGCTGACCAGGGTCACTTTGTGGCCCAGTTCTTCGGCTACCAGTTGAGCAGTTTCCTGATCAAGCACCTGGTTGATGGTCGCTGGAGTACCCAGTTTGAACATGAACTTGATGATTTCCGCAGCCTTGACCGACATCTGATTGGCGAGATCGCCAACGGTGATGGTCTCGCCGATCTGCACATCACGCACGACAGGGCCGGTTGGGCTCTGGAAACCGTGAGCGTTGCGCTTCTTCAGCTTGGCCTTGCCGCGACCACCACGACGGAAGCCATCGCTTTCTTCGTCGGTAGTGCGTGGCGCGACACGTGGTGCTGGTGCTTTCTCTTTGACCGATGCGCGATGCGGAGCGTTTTTACGCTCGCCATCACCACCGCCACTGCGACGATTGTTGTCGTCGGCACGTGGTTTGTCCGGACGGCGCTGTTCGTTCTGCTTGTTACGAACGTCAGCAGACGGTGCCGGAGCGGCGGCCACCGGTGCGCTTTCGCGTACTGGTTCGGCAGCTGTAGCCGGCGCCGAAACGGCGGCGCTGGTAGCGGTTTGCGCAGCAGCAGGCTGGCGACGCGCTTCTTCTTCGGCGCGTTGCTTGGCTTCTTCTTCAGCCTTCTGACGGGCAGCATTTTCTACTGCGCGACGCTCATCCAGTTCACGTTTGCGCTCGGCTTCGATTTCTTCCGGGCTACGCTGTACGAAAACTTTCTTCTTGCGAACTTCAACGCTGATGCTCTTGCTGCCAGCAACACGCAGGGTGCTGGTGGTTTTACGCTGCAGCGTGATCTTGCGTGGTTCTTCCACTTTCGCCTTGTGGCTGCTCTTCAAGTGAGTCAGCAGGGATTGCTTCTCACTGTCAGTCACATTTTCTTCGGCGGCGGTGTGCGGCAGACCTGCCTCACGCATCTGCTGCAACAGGCGCTCTACCGGTGTTTTGACCTCATCGGCCAGTTGTTTCACCGTGACTTGCGTCATGCACTTCTCTCCTCAGGCCGCGCCTAATTACTCGAACCAATGGGCTCGGGCGGCCATGATCAACTTGCCGGCACGATCATCGTCAATGCCGTCGATGTCGAGCAGGTCGTCAATAGACTGCTCGGCCAGGTCTTCGCGGGTAATTACGCCGCGCACCGCCAGTTCCATCGCCAAATCCTTGTCCATACCCTCAAGCGAGAGCAGGTCTTCGGCCGGATGGGCGTCTGCCAGCTTTTCCTCAGTAGCGATGGCTTTGGTCAACAAACGATCCTTGGCACGAGCGCGAAGCTCGTTGACGGTGTCTTCGTCAAAGCCGTCGATGTTGAGCATTTCTTCCAACGGTACGTAGGCAATCTCTTCCAGGCTGGTGAAGCCTTCATCTACCAGCACCTGTGCCAGGTCTTCGTCGACTTCCAGCTCGTCGATGAAGTTGCGCAGGATGTCGCCGGTTTCTGCTTGCTGCTTAGCCTGGATGTCCGATTCGGTCATCACGTTCAGGGTCCAGCCAGTCAACTGGCTCGCCAGACGCACGTTCTGACCACCACGACCGATGGCCTGAGCCAGATTGTCTGCGCCAACGGCGATATCCATGGCGTGGGCATCTTCGTCAACGATAATTGCCGCAACCTCAGCCGGGGACATGGCGTTGATCACGAACTGAGCCGGGTTGTCGTCCCACAGGACGATATCAACACGCTCGCCGCCCAACTCACCGGACACTGCCTGGACGCGCGAACCGCGCATACCGATGCAAGCGCCCTGCGGGTCGATGCGTTTGTCTTTCGAGCGAACGGCGATCTTGGCGCGCGAACCCGGATCACGGGACGCTGCCATTACTTCGATCAGCCCTTCAGCAATTTCCGGCACTTCGATGCGGAACAACTCGATAAGCATTTCCGGCGCGGTACGCGACAGGATCAGCTGCGGGCCGCGGTTCTCGGTGCGGATTTCCTTGAGCAGCGCACGCAGACGTACGCCGACACGGAAGGTTTCGCGAGAGATGATGTCTTCACGGGCCAGCAACGCTTCAGCGTTGTTGCCCAGATCGACGATCACGTTATCGCGGGTGACTTTTTTCACGGTGCCGGAGATGATTTCCCCCAGGCGCTCGCGATAGGCGTCGACCACTTGAGCGCGCTCGGCTTCACGCACTTTCTGCACAATGACTTGCTTGGCAGTCTGTGCAGCAATGCGGCCGAACTCGATGGATTCGATCTTTTCTTCGACGACGTCGCCAACCTGGGCGCCTGGATGCGTTTCGGCAACCTTGCTCGGCCAGGTTTCGATAGCCGGATCGTCGAGATCATTCTCTTCGACAACCGTCCAGCGACGGAAAGTTTCGTAAGAACCGGTGTGGCGGTTAATTTCCACACGCAGGTCAACTTCGTCTTCAAAACGCTTTTTGGTAGCAGTGGCCAGAGCCAGCTCCAGCGCTTCAAAAATTACGCTTGCCGGTACGCCCTTTTCATTGGATACCGACTCAACAACCAGCAGTACTTCTTTGCTCATCGTACGCCTCGCCTTTCGCAAGCCATTGGATCCGCGGGATCCGCGTCTCAGTCAAAACTGGGAATAATGTTGGCCTTGTCGATCATATCGATCGGCAACAGGAACTCATGGTCTTCTACCTGCACCACGACGTCCTGTTCTTCTACACCGCGCAGAAGGCCCTGAAAGTTGCGTCGACCTTCAAAAGGCGAGCGCAGCTTGATCTTCACTTGTTCACCGGCAAATTTTGCAAACTGCTCAAGAGTGAACAGTGGGCGCTCCATGCCAGGCGAGGAAACTTCGAGGGTGTATTCAACGGAGATCGGATCTTCAACATCCAGTACACCGCTGATCTGACGGCTGACAATGGCGCAATCGTCCACCAGCACACCGCCCTCTTTATCAATATAAACGCGCAACATCGAGTGACGACCTTGAGCCGAGAACTCGATACCCCAGCATTCATAGCCTAGGGCCACGACCACCGGGGCCAGCAAGGCCTGCAACTCTTCTAGCTTGCTCGACACCTGAACCCCCTAGTGCATGATATGTGCATGCTATGCAAAATAAAAAAATGGGCTTAACGCCCATCCTTGAAACGCCGTCGAACAGCGGCGTTGAAAGTGTCCAGCTAACAAAAAGCCCCTTAAAAGGGGCTCCTTAAACTGGTTGCGGGGGCCGGATTTGAACCGACGACCTTCGGGTTATGAGCCCGACGAGCTACCAGACTGCTCCACCCCGCGACAAAGCTGGGGCAGAAGTATACGACCGATCCCTTATAGGGTCAATGTAACCTTCCACCTGCAAGAAAGCCCGCAACAGCGGGCTCTCCTGACTAATTGGTACCGAGAAGGGGACTCGAACCCCTACACCCTATGGGCACAACCACCTCAAGGTTGCGTGTCTACCAATTCCACCACCTCGGCAAAACTACATTTGAAACCCTTCTTACTTCTGCTCTTGAGCTGGAGGTACGTCAGTCGCTGGAGTAGCCGACTTTTGCTCTTGAAGCACCGGGACATCATCAGAAGCCGGTTGTTGTTGCTTAGGTACTTCCAACACTGCTGGATCTGGTAATCCTGCTTGAGTCAGCTCATGAGCCTTCTCTTTAGCAAAGTAACCTAACCCCAAGCTGGTTATGAAGAAACCGGCGGCAAGTATAGCAGTAAACTTACTAAGAAAGGTAGAGGAACCTTGGCTTCCGAACACAGTATTTGAAGCACCTGCTCCGAAAGACGCGCCAGCGTCCGCACCCTTACCCTGCTGCAGCAAAACCAGAGCAACTACGCCCAATGCACCCAGCAGATGAAAAACGACTACGACTGTTTCCAGCATTTTTTCAGTTTCCCGCGGCGCGACAAATCGCACCGAACTCATCTGCATTCAGGGAAGCTCCACCAATGAGCCCCCCATCGATATCCGGCATGCCGAACAGTTCGACCGCATTGGCCGCCTTCACGCTGCCGCCGTATAGAAGCCGCACACCTCGTGCGATTTCAGAATTTTCTGCCGCCAACTGCTCGCGAATGGCTTTATGCACATCCTGCGCCTGCTGCGGCGTTGCAGTCAGCCCGGTGCCAATGGCCCAGACTGGCTCGTAAGCAATGACTGCCTTGGCAAAAGCACCAACACCCAGCTCCTCGATGATGCTGCCCAGCTGACGCCCGACAACCTCAAGAGTTTTACCGGCTTCGCGCTGCTCGAGGGTCTCCCCCACGCACAACACCGGAATCAAGCCACATGCCTGTGCCGCTGCGAACTTGCGATTCAGCACTCCGTCTCGCTCACCCATTATCTGGCGGCGTTCAGAGTGCCCGACAAGCACCAGGGAACAACCTGCATCCACCAACTGACTCGGCGCAATTTCACCGGTCAATGCACCTTGCATGGATTCCACCGCAGAATTCTGCGCACCGACCGAAATCGATTTGCCTTTCAAACCATCAATCACTTGATTGATATGCAAGCAAGGCGGGAATACCGCGACATCAACACCGCTTGGCAAGGCCAGATGACGAAGGCCGTTGATCAGCTCAGCGACGCTGGCGCGGGTACCGTGCATCTTCCAGTTACCAGCTACCATAGGGCGACGCATGCTGTACCTCGTCGGTCAAAGTGGGCGCAGATGTTACCCAACACAATCATGGCTTGCAAGCCGAATCAGGCAGAAACTTCAGTTACCAGTTTTGCCAGTTCTTCAGCATAACCGCGAACCTGCGCTTCGTCCTCGCCTTCGACCATTACACGCACCAGAGGCTCTGTACCGGACTTACGCAAAAGTACGCGTCCACGCCCTGCCATTGCTTGGGTCACGCGCGCGCCGGCTTCCTTGACTGCCGGATGCTCCAGCGGGTTTTCGCCACCACCGAAACGCACATTGATCAGCACCTGAGGGCACTTGCGCAAGGCTTGTCGGGCTTGTGCGAGGCCTTCGTTACGCGCCTTGAGCGCCATCAGCACTTGCAACGCAGCAATGATCGCATCGCCAGTGGTCGTGTGATTGAAGCAAACGATATGCCCTGAGTTCTCACCACCGACCAGCCAATTCCGCTCCAGCAATTCGGCGATCACGTAGCGATCGCCGACATTGGCACGAATAAATGGAATCGAAAGCTCTGCGAGCGCCAACTCCAGACCGAGGTTACTCATCAGGGTGCCAACTACGCCTCCCTGCAATTTTCCACGCTCATGCAGGTCACGGGCAATGATGAATAGCAAATCGTCACCATCAACGATGGCGCCAGTGTGATCGACCATCAGCACCCGATCACCGTCACCATCAAAAGCGATACCCAGATCAGCGTGTTCCGCCAGAACCGCTGCCTGGAGCTGACCCATATGGGTAGAGCCGCAGTTGTCGTTGATATTCAAACCATTAGGCTGGGCCGATAACACGACGACTTGTGCACCCAACTCGCGAAAAACGCTTGGGGCAACCTTATAGGTCGCACCATGGGCACAGTCAATGACGATCTTGAGCCCGGCAAAACTGGCGCCTGTAGGCACACTGCTCTTGCAGAACTCGATGTAACGACCAGAGGCATCGTTGATTCGCGACACCTTGCCGATCTTGCTCGACTCGACCACGGTCATAGGCGTGTCGAGCAGCTCTTCGATCATCAACTCCAGCTCATCCGGCAGCTTGGTACCCTTACCGGAGAAAAACTTGATGCCGTTATCATCATGCGGATTGTGCGAAGCACTGATCACGATGCCTGCCTCAGCCTGAAAAGTGCGCGACAGGTACGCAATGGCCGGCGTCGGCATCGGGCCAAGCAGCATCACATCCGCACCTGCAGACGTCAGCCCAGCCTCAAGCGCCGACTCGAACATGTAGCCGGAAATTCGTGTGTCCTTACCGACCAGCACCTTGCAGGCGCCCATCTTGCGGAACGCCATGCCGGCAGCCCAGCCGAGCTTGAGCATGAAGTCAGGAGTAATAGGATATACACCGACTCGACCACGAATGCCGTCAGTACCAAAGTATTTCTTGCTCATAAGCGCTCCATCTTTCTTATTCGGCTGAATCGACGGCCGCGATCATCCGCACCACATCTACCGTTTCTGCCACATCATGGACGCGCAATATACGCGCCCCCTTGACCGACGCCAATGCAGCCAGTGCCAGCCCACCATGCAGGCGCTCGCCCACTGGACGACTCAACGCATGCCCGATCATGCTCTTGCGTGAAACACCAACCAATAACGGTCGACCCAACGCATGCAGGGCTTCCATATGCTTGAACAAGCTTAGATTGTGCTGCAAGGTTTTGGCGAAGCCGAATCCAGGATCAAGAATGATTCGCTCGGACGGAATACCCGCCAGCGCACATTGAGCCATGCGCTCGGCGAGAAACTCGCCTACCTCCCGAGTGACATCCTGATACTGCGGATCGTCCTGCATATCACCGGGCTCACCGAGCATATGCATGAGGCAGACGGGCAATCCTGTGGCCGCCGCCGCATCCAGGGCGCCGTCTCGTCGCAGCGATCGCACATCGTTGATCAACCCGGCACCCAGTCGCGCTGTTTCGCGCATCACGGCGGGAGTTGAGGTATCGACCGAGATGATCACGTCGAGCTCGCGATTGATCAGCTCCACAATAGGCGCCACGCGCTCCAGCTCTTCCAGCGGTGATACCGCGCGAGCGCCAGGGCGAGTGGATTCGCCACCAACATCAATCAGCGTCGCGCCAGCCGCAACCATGCCTTCAGCATGGCGCAAGGCCGCGTCGATCTGAGCGTATCGGCCGCCATCGGAGAAGGAATCGGGAGTGACATTAAGAATACCCATGACATGCGTCCGGGCCAAATCAAGAACCCGGTTGCCGCAAGGCAACCGGGTCAGGGACTGTACAGAAGTCATTTCAAACCTTAAACGTCAGCAGCCGGACCGCCAATTGGTGTTTCCGGACGCTCATCCTGAACAACCGGAGGCGGCGGCGTACCGGTGCCACCCGACCAGTCGCGAGGCTCACGCGGGGTACGGCCAGCCATGATGTCGTCGATCTGTTCAGCATCGATTGTTTCGTACTTCATCAGAGCATCAGCCATGGCATCGAGCTTGTCACGGTTGTCCGTGAGGATCTGCTTGGCAGTGCCGTAGCACTGATCAATGATGCTGCGTACTTCGGAGTCGATCAGTTTGGCAGTCTCACCGGAGAAGCTAGCAGCCTGACCACCACCGCCGCGACCGAGGAATACTTCACCCTCTTCTTCGGCATACATCAGTGGACCGAGTTTTTCCGACAGACCCCATTTGGTCACCATGTTCCGCGCGATCTGGCTGGCACGCATGATGTCGTTGGAAGCACCAGTGGTCACACCGTCAAAACCAAGGGTCATTTCTTCAGCAATACGGCCGCCGTACAGCGAGCAGATCTGGCTGATCAGCGCACGCTTGGACAGGCTGTAACGATCTTCTTCCGGCAGGAACATGGTCACACCCAGCGCACGACCGCGCGGAATGATCGAGACCTTGTAAACCGGATCATGCTCAGGCACGACGCGGCCAACAATAGCGTGGCCAGCTTCGTGGTAAGCGGTGTTCTGCTTCTCTTTCTCGGACATGACCATCGATTTGCGCTCGGCGCCCATCATGATCTTGTCCTTGGCCAGTTCGAACTCTTTCATCTCGACAATACGCTTGCCCGCACGAGCCGCAAACAGCGACGCCTCGTTGACCAGGTTGGCCAGATCAGCACCAGAGAAACCCGGAGTACCGCGAGCGATGACGGCCGGAGCAACGTCGTCACCCATTGGCACTTTACGCATGTGAACCTTGAGAATCTGTTCACGACCACGGATGTCCGGCAGGCCGACCACGACCTGACGGTCGAAACGGCCCGGACGCAGCAGCGCAGGGTCAAGTACGTCAGGACGGTTGGTCGCGGCAATCACGATGATGCCGTCATTCATTTCGAAGCCATCCATCTCAACCAGCAACTGGTTAAGAGTCTGCTCACGCTCGTCGTGACCACCCCCCATGCCGGCGCCACGGTGACGACCGACGGCATCGATTTCGTCGATGAAGATGATGCACGGCGCGTGCTTCTTGGCCTGCTCGAACATGTCACGAACACGGCTAGCGCCGACGCCCACGAACATCTCGACAAAATCGGAACCGGAAATAGTGAAGAACGGCACCTTGGCTTCGCCGGCAATCGCCTTGGCCAGCAAGGTTTTACCGGTACCCGGAGGACCGACCATCAGCACACCGCGAGGAATCCGGCCGCCCAGACGCTGGAACTTGCCCGGATCACGGAGGAACTCGACCAGTTCGCCAACTTCTTCCTTGGCTTCATCGCAACCGGCAACGTCAGCCAGAGTGGTTTTCACCTGATCTTCAGAAAGCAGACGCGCCTTGCTCTTGCCGAAGCTCATCGGCCCGCCCTTGCCACCGGCACCGCCCTGCATCTGGCGCATGAAGAACATGAACACCGCGATGATCACCAGGATCGGGAAGCTGGCCACCAGGAGCTGGGTCCAGATGCTTTGCTGCTCAGGCTGCTTGCCTTCGACCACAACGTGGTTGTCGACCAGGTCGCCGATCAGGCCATTGTCCTGAATCGCCGGACGAATGGTCTTGAAGCTATCGCCGTCATTGCGCTTGCCGGTAATCACATAGCCATCAACCGCTACGCGCTCGACCTTGCCATCCTTGACCTGCTGGATGAAGTCGGAATAGTTGAGGGTCTGCGGCTCGTTAGGGCTGGAGAAGTTGTTCATCACCGTCACCAGGACAGCCGCGATGATCAACCACAGGATCAGATTCTTTGCCATATCGTTCAATTAACTACCCTCTGAAGCAAGCTCCGCTACTGGCGCGCGCTTCGCATGATATTCACCGGCCTAACTTACTACATTACCTACAACTCTGGCAGGCGCCGTCTGTAACCCTTTGTGAAACACTTTCTACACAATATTCGCTTATGCACGCGAGGCGAAATACGAAAAACCTATCACCCCGCACAAAAACCTCGTTTTATTCACTGCGACCGCGGTAGCCCCAAGCCAGCATGTATTGCTCGCGGGAACTGCCACGGGAAGAATCCGGCTTGATCATCTGGATCTTGTCGAATTTCTTGCGAGCGTCCTTCAGGTAAACATCAAACCCTTCGCCCTGAAAAATCTTGATCACGAAATTACCACCCGGCTTGAGGATCCGCTCCGCCAAATCAAGCGCCAGCTCGCAAAGAAACATGGCTTTGGGCATGTCCACTTCGGGTGTACCACTCATATTGGGGGCCATATCGGAAATCACAAGGTCCACCTGCGAATTACCTACGGCCTCTAGGATCCGAGTAAGCACTTCGTCTTCGGTGAAGTCACCCTGGATGAAAGTCACGTCGGGAATGCTGTCCATTTCCAGGATGTCCGAGGCGATCAGACGGCCCTGACCACCGATCAGGCGGCTAGTGACCTGCGACCAGCCGCCGGGGGCTGCACCCAGGTCGACAACGCTCATACCCGGACGGATCAGCTTATATTTTTCCTGGATTTCCAGAAGCTTGTAACTCGCACGCGAGCGGTAGCCATCCTTCTGCGCCTGCTTCACATAGGGATCGTTGACATGTCTTTTCAGCCAACCAAGGCTTGTCTTGGAACGCGCCATTGGGCACCTCGTTGATTAGGGTCGTGATTAATTGGGCGGATCCACGAACCCTCGGGTAAAATGGCCGCCATTTTACAGAATCCAGACGAAAGGGTCAGATTATGCCGCTCACTCCAGAGCAGAAGAAACAGTACAAATCCATTGGCCACCACCTGAAACCAGTTCTGACTGTGGCTGATAACGGTTTGACTGAAGGTGTGTTAGCCGAACTTGAACGCGCGTTGGCGGATCACGAGCTGATCAAAATCAAGCTCAACATCCTCGATCGCGAGTCGCGCCTGGCGCACATTGCAGAGCTGTGCAAGGTTGGCAAGGCGGATCTGGTACAGGTCATCGGCAAGATGGCACTGGTTTACCGCAGGAACTTCAGCGCCAACAAGCAGCTGTCGAACGTTCATCGCTTCAAGTGATGACAAGGGTCAAGGGTGTGCTTCGCGCACCCTGCCACTCCATCCCGGCACCGGCTGCATCACCAGCATCAGCCCGGAAAACCCCAGCACCAGATAGCTGAACACCTGCCAGCGCTGCGCATCCGGCCAGCCGACACGCACTGCGACATACATCGCACACGCGTACAACGCCATCAACAGCACCTGCCCGCGAAAATCCCGCCATAGACTGACAAGGCCTTCGGCCTGTACCAGCACCAAAGCCTGAAATATCACGCAGGCGGCGGAAAACCCAACCACCAGCACTTCAAATGCACTGGCGACCTCATCAATCAGCAGCGGCGCCAAGCCAATCTTGCTCAACGCCGACTGCAAACCGAGATGAATCAACCATAGACCGCCGACCCACAACATCTGGGTCAACTGCCAAAGCATGGCGCCCGCATGCAGCGGGCGCCGGGTTTCAGATGTGACGGACTTCGACAATCTCGTACTCGATAACGCCACCCGGCGTTTTCACGGCAACCACGTCGCCTTCTTCCTTGCCGATCAAGGCACGGGCCAAGGGCGAGCCGACCGAAATCTTGCCGAGTTTGAAGTCAGCCTCATCCTCACCCACGATGTGATAAGTGACGCTTTCGTCTGTCTCGACGTTGGCGATTTCGACGGTGGTACCGAAAATCACTTTGCCGGTGTGAGGAATGGTCGTAACGTCGATGATGACCTGGTTCTGAATCCGGCCCTCGATGTCACGAATCCGCGCCTCGACCATGCCCTGCTGTTCGCGGGCGGCATGGTATTCAGCGTTTTCCTTCAAATCACCCAACTCGCGGGCCGTTCCGATGTCCTGGCTAAGCTTCGGACGAACGACCTTGGTCAGGTGAGTGTGTTCCTCTTCCAGGGCGCGAGCGCCCTGAACAGTCATTGGGTACTTGGTTATGCTCATGCCTTCAATCCTGCGTGTAGATCCTGCAAGCGACGCACGGTCTTTTCCGGACCGAACTTCAGCGCTTCACAGATAGCTTCGCCCGCTGCAATGGTGGTGGTGCAGTAAATCTTGTGCTGCAGGGCATTACGACGAATGGAGTAGGAATCGGCGATCGACTGACGACCTTCGGTAGTGTTGATGATCAGGGTGACTTCGTCATTTTTGATCATGTCGACCACGTGCGGACGACCCTCGGTCACCTTGTTCACACGGCGCACTTTCAGACCTGCGGCTTCGATCAGCTTGGCAGTACCGGCAGTGGCAACCACTTCGAAGCCCAAGTTGATCAGATCACGGGCTACACCTGCAACCAGCGGCTTGTCGTCGTCGCGCACGCTGATGAAAGCAGTACCACCGGTCGGCAGCACTTCGCTGGCACCCATCTGGGCTTTGGCGAAGGCTTCACCGAAGGTGTCACCGACACCCATCACTTCACCGGTCGACTTCATCTCTGGACCGAGGATCGGGTCAACGCCAGGGAATTTGGCGAACGGAAACACCGCTTCTTTCACGCTGTAGAAGTTCGGGATGATTTCTTTGGTGAAGCCGATTTCCTTCAGAGTTTTACCGGCCATCACGCGAGCCGCGATCATCGCCAGGGAAACACCGATGCACTTGGACACGAACGGCACGGTACGGGAAGCGCGCGGGTTGACTTCGATGACGTAGATGTCTTCGCCTTGCAGCGCCAACTGCACGTTCATCAGGCCGACAACGCCCAGCTCCAGAGCCATTTTCTTGACCTGTTCGCGCATCTCGTCCTGGATGTGCGCTGGCAGCGAATACGGCGGCAACGAGCAAGCAGAGTCACCGGAGTGAACGCCAGCCTGTTCGATGTGCTGCATGATCGCACCGATTACCACGTCTTTGCCGTCGCAGACCGCATCAACGTCCATCTCGATGGCACAGTTGAGGAAGTGGTCGAGCAGCACCGGGCTGTCGTTGGACACTTGCACCGCGTCACGCAGGTAACGCTTGAGTTCGTCTTCCTTGTAGACGATCTCCATCGCACGGCCGCCCAGTACGTAGGACGGACGCACCACCAGCGGATAACCGATTTTCGCGGCAGCACGAACAGCTTCGTCTTCGCTGCGCACGGTGGCGTTTGGCGGCTGACGCAGGTTCAGGCGCTCAACCATTTGCTGGAAGCGCTCACGGTCTTCGGCACGGTCGATGGCATCAGGGCTGGTGCCGATGATCGGCACGCCAGCGGCTTCCAGGGCACGAGCCAGTTTCAGCGGAGTCTGGCCGCCGTACTGGACGATCACGCCTTTCGGCTTCTCGACGCGGCAAATTTCCAGTACGTCTTCCAGGGTGACCGGTTCGAAGTACAGACGGTCGGAGGTGTCGTAGTCGGTGGAAACGGTTTCCGGGTTGCAGTTGACCATGATGGTCTCGTAGCCGTCTTCGCGCAGTGCGAGGGCAGCATGTACGCAGCAATAGTCGAACTCGATACCTTGACCGATACGGTTCGGGCCACCACCCAGAATCATGATCTTGTCGCGACCCGACGGCGCGGCTTCGCACTCTTCCTCGTACGTCGAGTAGAGGTAAGCGGTGTCGGTGGCGAACTCGGCGGCGCAGGTGTCAACGCGCTTGTAGACCGGGAACACTTCCAGCTTTTGACGATGCGTGCGCAGGTTTTTCTCGGTGACGCCCAGCAGCTTGGCCAGACGCTGATCAGAGAAGCCTTTGCGCTTGAGCTTGAACATCAGGTCGCGGTCGATAGCGGACAGACCGAGGGTCTTGACCTTCTCTTCTTCCTTGATCAGATCTTCGATCTGTACCAGGAACCACGGGTCGATCATGTTCATGCCGAAGATGTCTTCGACCGACAGACCGGCGCGGAACGCGTCAGCCACGTACCAGATACGCTCGGCGCCCGGCACGGTCAGTTCGCGCTTGAGGATGCTCATGCTTTCCGGGTTGCTCAGGTCGAGCTTCTCGTCCAGGCCGCAAACGCCCACTTCCAGACCGCGCAGGGCTTTCTGCAGGGACTCCTGGAAAGTCCGGCCGATGGCCATGACTTCACCCACCGACTTCATCTGAGTGGTCAGGCGCGCGTCAGCCTTGGCGAACTTCTCGAAGGCGAAGCGTGGCAGCTTGGTGACGACGTAGTCGATCGACGGCTCGAAAGACGCCGGGGTCTTGCCGCCGGTGATGTCGTTCGACAGTTCGTCGAGGGTGTAGCCCACAGCCAGTTTGGCGGCGACTTTGGCGATCGGGAAACCGGTGGCTTTCGAGGCCAGCGCCGAGGAACGCGATACACGCGGGTTCATCTCGATCACGACCATACGGCCAGTGTTCGGGCAGATACCGAACTGCACGTTGGAACCGCCAGTCTCGACGCCGATCTCGCGCAGTACCGCCAGGGAGGCGTTACGCAGGATCTGATATTCCTTGTCGGTCAGGGTCTGAGCCGGAGCCACGGTGATCGAGTCGCCGGTGTGCACGCCCATCGGGTCGAAGTTTTCGATCGAGCAGACAATGATGCAGTTGTCCTTTTTATCGCGGACAACTTCCATTTCATATTCTTTCCAGCCGATCAGCGATTCGTCGATCAGCAGCTCTTTGGTCGGCGAGAGATCCAGACCACGCGCGCAGATTTCTTCGAACTCTTCACGGTTGTAGGCGATACCGCCACCGGTGCCGCCCATGGTGAAGGACGGACGGATGATGCATGGGAAGCCGAGGGTTTCAAGAACCGCGTTGGCTTCTTCCATGCTGTGGGCGATACCGGAACGCGGGCACGCCAGGCCGATGGCTTTCATCGCCCTGTCGAAACGCGAACGGTCTTCAGCCTTGTCGATAGTGTCGGCGTTGGCACCGATCATTTCTACGCCGAACTTCTCCAGAATGCCTTCGCGTTCCAGGTCCAGGGCGCAGTTCAGCGCGGTCTGGCCGCCCATGGTTGGCAGCACCGCATCCGGACGCTCTTTCTCGATGATCTTGGCAACCGTCTGCCACTTGATCGGCTCGATGTACGTGGCGTCGGCCATGTCCGGGTCGGTCATGATGGTGGCCGGGTTGGAGTTCACCAGGATGACGCGGTAACCCTCTTCGCGCAGGGCTTTACAAGCCTGGGCGCCGGAGTAGTCGAATTCGCAGGCCTGGCCGATAACGATCGGGCCAGCGCCGAGAATCAGGATGCTTTTAATGTCTGTACGTTTTGGCATGGGTTTGTCACTCAAATCCGCAGGTCAGTCGGCAAGCCGTCTTGATCGATTTCTGAAGTCTCGAAGGGGCCGCCGGGGTCGGGGCCGCCCTCGAGGGGCTTCTCTCTACAGTCTCAAGGCGAACGCTTAGCGTCGCTTGGCCATCTCGTTGATGAAGCGGTCGAACAGTGGCGCCACATCGTTCGGGCCCGGGCTCGCTTCAGGGTGGCCCTGGAAGCTGAACGCGCTCTTGTCGGTGCGCTCGATACCTTGCAGGGTGCCGTCGAACAGCGACTTGTGAATCGCGCGAACGTTGCCCGGCAGGGTCGCTTCGTCTACCGCGAAACCGTGGTTCTGGCTGGTGATCATCACGACACCAGTGTCCAGATCCTGAACAGGGTGGTTGGCACCGTGGTGGCCGTGGCCCATTTTCAGGGTTTTGGCGCCAGAGGCCAGGGCCAGCAGTTGGTGACCGAGGCAGATGCCGAACACCGGAACTTCGGTTTCCAGGACTTCCTTGATCGCCTTGATCGCGTAGTCGCATGGCTCCGGATCACCAGGGCCGTTGGACAGGAACACACCGTCCGGCTTCAGTGCCAGCACATCAGCAGCAGGGGTTTGCGCAGGCACCACGGTGACGCGGCAGCCGCGCTCGACCAGCATGCGCAGGATGTTGACCTTGACGCCGTAGTCGTAGGCAACCACGTGGTATGGCAGCTCGGAAGCATCGATGGTCGCGTGGCTGTCGGTTTTCAGATCCCAGACAGTCGAGCGCCATTCGTATTGCTTCTTGGTGCTGACGACTTTCGCCAGATCCATGCCCTTCAGGCCCGGGAAGCCTTGCGCAGCGGCAATGGCGGCTTCTTCGGAGATGTTGTCGCCAGCCATGATGCAGCCGTTCTGTGCGCCTTTCTCACGCAGGATGCGGGTCAGGCGACGGGTGTCGATACCGGCGATAGCCACAACGTTGTTGGCTTTCAGGTAGTCGGACAGGGACATCGTGTTACGCCAGTTGCTCGCTACCAGTGGCAAGTCACGGATGACCAGGCCAGCAGACCAGACGCGGTCGGACTCGGCGTCTTCCGGCGTGGTGCCGGTGTTGCCGATGTGCGGGTAAGTCAGGGTAACGATCTGTTGGGCGTAGGAAGGATCGGTAAGGATTTCCTGATAGCCGGTCATTGCGGTGTTGAACACCACCTCACCAACGGTTTGACCGTCGGCACCAATGGCTTCGCCGCGAAAAATGCTGCCATCAGCAAGGGCAAATATGGCTGGCTTAGTCAAGAAGACCTCCCGTAAATAACGCATGAAAGGGCGATCGCAGGTTGTAAAAAAGCGGAGTGACGTATGGACACGTCACCCCGCTTCTTCACTGAATTATTCTGCGCGCTTTTAGTGGACACACTAAAGCTGTAGCTTACAGAAAAAGGCTTTTTGGGTCCACCGCTAAAGAGCCTTAAAGGCCGGAGAATGCGACAGGACGTCGCCAAGCAGAGAAAAACCAGCGCAAACAGGGCGTTTGCGCCGGGTTCAGCAATAAATCAACGTAGGTCGAGTACGTCTTGCATGTCGTACAGACCCGGCTCGCGACCCTCCAGCCACAGCGCGGCACGGACCGCCCCCTTGGCGAACGTCATGCGGCTCGATGCCTTATGGGTGATTTCCAGACGCTCACCTTCGCAGGCGAACAGCACAGTGTGATCACCCACCACATCACCACCACGCACGGTAGCGAAACCGATGGTTTCACGCTCACGGGCACCGGTGTGGCCTTCACGACCATAGACCGCAACTTTCTGCAGATCACGATCCAGTGCATCGGCAATCACTTCACCCATGCGCAACGCCGTGCCCGACGGAGCATCGATCTTGTGCCGGTGATGCGCCTCGATGATTTCGATGTCGGCATCGTCACCCAACACACGAGCCGTCATCTCGAGCAGCTTCAGCGATAGATTCACACCAACGCTGAAATTGGCCGCGAACACGATCGGAATATCTTTCCCAGCCTCGACCAGCAGATGCTTTTGCGCCGCATCCAGACCGGTAGTGCCGATGACCATGGCCTTGCCCGCCTTACGGCAGAACGCCAGGTTTTTCAGCATCACTTCCGGCAGCGTGAAGTCGATCAATACGTCGAACTCTTCTGCCACGGCTTCCACATGGCCGGACAGCGGCACGCCGATGCGCCCCAGCGAAGCCAACTCACCGGCATCCACACCGATCAGCGTACTGCCAGGACGAACAATAGCAGCCGTCAAACCGGTCAGCGGCGCGCGCTGTTGCACGGCCTCAACCAGAATCTTGCCCATGCGCCCGGCGGCACCCATCACTGCAATACGTCGCATGCCGACTCCTTACAAATCGCCGAAGAAGCGCTTCACGCCGTCGAACCAACCGGTGGTTTTCGGGGAATGGCTGTTGTCATCCGCCAAGGAACTGCGGAACTCTTCCAGCAATTCGCGCTGACGACGATTCAGGTTGACCGGGGTCTCGACCGCTACACGACACATCAAATCGCCCGCACCACCGCCACGCACCGGCGCCACGCCTTTGCCGCGTACACGGAACTGCTTGCCGGTCTGGGTGCCTTCAGGGATTTTCAGCTTGACGCGACCGTCGAGGGTCGGAATTTCCAGTTCGCCGCCCAACGCTGCATCGACAAAGCTGATCGGCACTTCGCAGAACAGATGCTTGCCGTCACGCTGGAAGATGTCGTGCTCGCGGACATTGATGACCACGTACAGGTCACCAGTCGGACCACCTTGAGTACCCGCCTCGCCTTCGCCGGACAGGCGAATACGGTCGCCGGTGTCGACGCCGGCCGGCACTTTGACCGACAGGGTTTTGTACTCTTCGATGCGACCGTCACCGTGGCAGGAATCGCACGGATCGGAAATGATCTTGCCCTGGCCATGGCAGCGCGGGCAGGTCTGCTGCACCGAGAAGAAACCTTGCTGCATGCGCACCTGACCGATGCCGCCGCACGTTGGGCACGTCGAAGGCGACGAGCCTTTCTTGGCGCCCGAGCCATCGCATGGCTTGCAATTGACCAGCGTCGGAACGCGGATATTCACGGTCGTGCCGCGCACCGCTTCTTCCAGATTCAGCTCCAGGGTGTAGCGCAAGTCGCTGCCGCGCTGAGCGCCGCCACGGGAACCGCCGCGACCGCCACCGAAGAAGTCACTGAAGACATCACCAAAGATGTCAGAGAAGTTCTGACCGCCGAAACCGGCGCCGCCGCCACCCATGCTCGGGTCGACACCGGCATGACCGTACTGGTCGTACGCTGCACGCTTGCTGGAATCGGACAGCACTTCATAGGCCTCGTTGGCCTCTTTGAACAGTTCTTCCGATGCTTTGTCATCGGGATTACGGTCCGGGTGATGCTTCATCGCCAGACGACGATAGGCCTTCTTCAGGTCCGCATCGCTTGAGCCACGCTCAACACCCAACACTTCGTAATAGTCACGCTTTGCCATAAGTCTTTGCACTCTTGAGGACGTTCGGCAAACCCCTCCTGAGGATGGCCAAACTCGCTGAGCCCCAATACAGGCCCGGACCCAACTCACGTCAATTCAACGATCCTGGTCTTTGTTTCATGCGGTACTTACGGCGCGAAAAGCAGGAGCATTTTCGGCCATACCACCAGCACTCGAACCTTGTCGCATGCTGTAAAAATTCGCGTATTCCAGATACGCCAACGCGGGAGCAAGCTCCCGCGCGGCGACATCCTACCAGTCACCGCCTAAAGGCAGTCAACCGGCCGACCAACAACTTACTTGTGATCTTTGACTTCTTCGAACTCTGCATCGACAACGTCGTCAGCCTTCTCAGCCGATTCGCCTTGCGGGGCTGCGCCATCAGCTGGCTGAGCCTGTTCGGCGTACATCTTCTGAGCAACCGGAGCGGAGACCTTCGACAGCTCTTCAACCTTCGCTTCGATGGCAGCCTTGTCGTCGCCTTTAACAGCGACTTCCAGAGCAACCACAGCCGCTTCGATCGCGGTCTTCTCTTCGGCGGTAACTTTGTCACCCGCGTCAGCAATCATTTTGCGAGTCGAGTGAACCAGTGCATCACCCTGGTTACGGGCAGCGGCCAGCTCTTCGAACTTGCGGTCTTCCTCGGCATTCGCCTCGGCGTCACGCACCATGCGCTCGATTTCTTCGTCGGACAGACCGGAGTTGGCCTTGATCACGATCGACTGGGTCTTGCCGGTAGCCTTGTCTTTCGCGCCGACGTGCAGGATGCCGTTGGCGTCGATGTCGAAGGTCACTTCGATCTGCGGCACGCCACGTGGAGCGGGTGGAATGTCAGCCAGGTCGAACTTGCCCAGGGACTTGTTCTGTGTGGCTTGCTTACGCTCGCCCTGCAGGACGTGAATGGTCACGGCGCCCTGGTTGTCGTCGGCAGTCGAGAACACTTGCGATTTCTTGGTAGGAATCGTGGTGTTTTTCTCGATCAGCGCGGTCATCACGCCACCCATGGTTTCGATACCCAGGGTCAGCGGGCTGACGTCGAGCAGCAGAACGTCTTTCACGTCACCAGCCAGAACAGCGCCCTGAATCGCAGCACCCATGGCAACAGCTTCGTCCGGGTTAACGTCTTTGCGAGCTTCTTTACCGAAGAAATCAGTAACCAGCTTCTGCACCAGCGGCATACGGGTCTGACCACCGACCAGGATCACGTCGTTGATCGCGCCAACGTCCAGACCAGCGTCTTTCATGGCGATGCGGCAAGGTTCGATGGTGCGCTGAACCAGGTCTTCAACCAGTGCTTCAAGCTTGGCACGCGAGATCTTCACGTTCAGGTGCTTAGGACCGGTCGCGTCTGCAGTGATGTACGGCAGGTTGACGTCGGTCGACTGAGCGGACGACAGCTCGATCTTGGCTTTTTCAGCAGCTTCTTTCAGACGCTGCATGGCCAGCGGGTCACCTTTGAGGTTCATGCCGCTTTCTTTCTTGAATTCGTCAACGAGGTAGTCGATCAGACGAATATCAAAGTCTTCACCGCCCAGGAACGTGTCACCGTTGGTGGCCAACACTTCGAACTGGTGCTCGCCATCAACTTCAGCGATCTCGATCACGGAAACGTCGAAAGTACCGCCACCCAGGTCATAAACGATCACGGTGTGATCGCCCTTGGCCTTGTCCATACCGTAAGCCAGAGCGGCTGCGGTTGGTTCGTTGATGATACGTTTTACGTCCAGACCGGCGATGCGGCCGGCGTCTTTGGTCGCCTGACGCTGGCTGTCGTTGAAGTAGGCCGGAACGGTGATCACCGCTTCGGTCACTGGCTCGCCGAGGTAGTCTTCGGCGGTCTTCTTCATTTTCTTCAGAATTTCAGCCGAGATTTGTGGCGGCGCCATTTTCTGGCCGTTCACTTCAACCCAAGCGTCGTTGTTGTCAGCCTTGACGATCCTGTAAGGGACCATCTGGATGTCTTTCTGCACAACTTCTTCGTCAAAACGACGACCGATCAGTCGCTTTACTGCGTACAGAGTGTTGTGCGGGTTGGTCACGGCCTGACGCTTGGCGGACTGGCCAACCAGAATTTCGCCATCGTTGGCGTAAGCGATGATCGACGGCGTGGTACGCGCGCCTTCAGCGTTTTCAATAACTTTTGCTTTGCCGTTTTCCAGCACGGAGACGCAGGAGTTGGTAGTCCCCAGGTCGATACCGATAATTTTGCCCATGTTAACTCTCCCGAAACTTTGGATTTGGATGCCGCAGCAGTGGTGGCTGACTGCGGTAGCACTTAAACGCTTGACTTCTAAATGGGGGCCTTGCGGCTAATTTCAAGCCTTCTCGTCAATCGAAGGCGAAACTGGCGCAGGCGCCTTGCTGACCACGACCATCGCCGGACGCAGCAGACGGCCATTGAGCTGGTAGCCTTTCTGGAACACCTTGAGAACACTGTTCGGTTCTACGTCTGCGCTTTCCTGCATGGCCATTGCCTGATGCTGAACGGCGTTGAACGGTTCGCCATGCGGATCGATCGCTTCAAGCTGGTAACGCTTGAGGGTGTCGTGGAACATTTTCAGGGTCAGCTCGATGCCTTCGCGCATCGGACGGATGCTTTCGTCGTCCGGGTTCGACAGCTCGAGGCCGCGCTCCAGGCTGTCGACGATCGGCAGCAGGTCGCTGGCGAATTTTTCCAGCGCAAACTTGTGCGCCTTCTCCACGTCCTGCTCGGCACGACGACGGACGTTCTGCAGATCGGCAGCGACTCGCAGAGACTGATCCTGCGCGGCGGCCAATTGCTCTTCGAGCACTTGTACACGGGTCGCCAGGTCGTCACCCGAACCCTCGGGCGCCTGATTGGCTTCTGGGTTTTGCTTATCTACTGTCTGTTCGTCAGCCATAGAATTCTCCTTTCAATATCGTCCGCGAGTTCAACTCGCGCTTCTGCCCCGATATATGGGGCCGCAAAATCAGGCTTCAAGGGGCTTAAAGCATTAACCCTACAAAAAAGTGCTGCTTTTTTCATTCCTCGATGCGCTAAGCATTCCCGCCTATCAAGCAAATCGAGCTAAGGGAGGGCATTGTCAGCCTCAAACAAAACACTGTATAAATAACCAGACCTCAAGCTTGGGAGCGGCCTTTATGCTGGTGCACCTGTCCGTACACAACTACGCCATCGTTGAACATCTCGATCTCGAACTTGATCGCGGGATGAGCGTGATCACAGGGGAAACCGGCGCAGGCAAGTCGATCATGCTCGACGCCCTGGGCCTGACCCTTGGCGATCGCGCCGACAGCGGTGTGGTTCGCCCGGGCGCCGACAAGGCCGATATCCTGGCGACTTTCGATCTGGTCGATATCCCCGAGGCCAGCGCCTGGCTGGCCGAGCGCGATCTGGACATCGACGGTCCGTGCATCCTGCGTCGGATCATCACGTCTGAAGGACGCTCTCGCGGCTATATCAACGGTACTCCCTGCCCGCTTGGCGACCTCAAGTCCCTCGGCGAACTGCTGATTGATATTCATAGCCAGCATGAACACCAGTCTCTGCTGAAGACCGACACCCATCGTCGCCTGCTGGACGAATACGCGGGCGCGACCGATCTCGCCCGTCAAGTGCAATTGGCCGCACAGCGCTGGCGCCAGACCCGCCAGGAGCTGGAGCGCCTCTCCAACTCCGGCGACGAACAACGCGCGCGCCATCAATTGCTCAGCTACCAGCTCGAAGAACTGGAAAACCTCGGCCTCGGTGATAACGAGCTCGAACAGCTGGAACAGGAACACAAAAACCTGACCAATGCCGAAACCCTGCTTGGCATATGCCGACAAGTCGTCGAACAGTGCAGCGAAAGTGATTCCGGCAATGTGCTGAACGCACTGACTGCCAGCCTTAACCGCCTGTCGAGCGTGAACAATTCGGTTGGCGCCCTGGGCGAAGCCAGCAGTTTGCTGACCAGCGCGCAGATCCAGGTCGAAGAAGCGGTCGGCGAACTCAATCGCTTTCTTGATAACTTCGATGCCGATCCGGCGCGCCTGCAATATCTGGAAGAGCGCCTCGACGCTATTTATACGTTGGCACGCAAGCACCGTATCCAGCCGACCGAAGTCAGTGAAATGCAGCAAAAGCTGCTGGATGAGATCGAAACCCTCAACGCCAATGACGAATCCATCGAGCGCCTGGGCGAAGAACTGGCCGCGTATGCCCGCCACTATCAGGAAAAGGCACGGGAGCTCAGCGATCTGCGGCATCAGGCTGCCGGCATCCTGGCCAGTGCAGTGGAGCAGGAAATTCAGCGCCTGGGCATGCCTGGCGGTCGATTCATCATTGAACTGAAAGCCAACAGCAGCGACGAACTCTTGCCTAACGGGCTCGAACAGGTCGAACTGCTGGTTAGCGCCAACCCCGGCCAGCCGATGAAGGCGCTGGCGAAAGTGGCGTCCGGCGGTGAGCTGTCGCGGATTAGCCTGGCGATTCAGGTCATCACCGCACAGACCTCTCGCGTTCCAACACTGGTGTTCGACGAAGTCGACGTGGGCATTGGCGGCCCGACCGCTGAAATTGTCGGGCAGCTGTTGCGCCGGCTCGGTGAGCGCGGGCAGGTATTGACGGTGACACACTTGCCGCAAGTGGCGGCGCAGGGTCATCAGCATCTCTTCGTGCACAAAGTGCGCGGTACAGAAGCGACGCACACCGCTGTCTCCAAGCTAAGCAAAAACGACCGTATAGAAGAAGTAGCGCGGATGCTCGGCGGTATCGATCTGACCAAAGAGTCCTTGGCTCACGCCAAGAAGATGGTTGTCACCGCGAAAGTTTAGGCACAGTAGAAAGCACGAAGGCGACCCTTGGGTCGCCTTCGTTCGTTTCGCGAATGTGAAATTCGCGCGACATGCTTACTTTTTCTTGCGGACGTACAGCACCAGATTGTGATCAACCATCTCGAAGCCATGCTTCTCGACGATCGTTTTTTGAAGCTTTTCGATTTCTTCGTCGAAGAACTCAATGACTTCGCCCGACTCCACGTTGACCATGTGGTCGTGGTGACCACCATCGGCCAATTCGAATACCGCGTGGCCACCGTCGAAATTGTGACGGACCACGAGGCCAGCCGCTTCGAACTGGGTCAGAACACGGTAAACCGTGGCCAGACCGACGTCCTCGCCAGCTTCCATCAACGCCTTATAGACGTCCTCGGCACTCATGTGACGCTGCTCGGTGGAGTCGAGCATTTGCAGGATCTTGACCCGTGGCAGGGTCACTTTGAGGCCGGCTTTGCGTAGTTCGCTATTTTCAACCATGGTCAGCTTTCTCGCGATGCTGCTTCGCAGCTTCTCTTAATGCGGGTATGATCGGCGTTTACGTTGTCCCAGCCAAGATAGTGGAAGTCGCCCACCGATGCAAAACACCAAGCTCTTGCTAACCAGTTTCACCTTTGTGGGACTGCTCGCACTCGCCGGTTGTTCATTCCCCGGGGTTTACAAAATCGACATCCAGCAGGGCAATGTCGTCACGCAGGACATGATAGACCAGTTACGCCCGGGAATGACCCGGCCGCAAGTACGGTTTATCATGGGCAATCCCCTGCTTGCCGACACGTTCCATGCCGATCGCTGGGATTATCTGTACAGCCTGCAACCGGGTGGCGGTGAACGCCAACAGGAACGCATCAGCGTTATTTTCAACTCAAACGACCAGCTTGTCAGCCTGTCCGGTGACTTTATGCCGGGCGTCAGCCGTGACGAAGCCATTCTCGGCAAGGACAGTGGCACGACCGTGACCGCTCCTGCTGAAAACGCCGAGAAGCCACAGCCGGAAAAACCGGCCAAGCCAGGTTCCTTGCTGGATCAGATCCAGAAGGACGTCGATGGTGTAGAAACCGTTCCGGTTCCGACGCCAGAGCCGCTGGACACCTCGCCGCAATAATTTGCGACGCAATAAAAAACCCGGAAATTCCGGGTTTTTTATTGTCTGCGGTTTGGCTTCTCACTGATTTCGAGCTTTCGCCTCGGCAGCCTTGGCGGCACGCAAGCGCCGCACTTCCTTTGGATCGGCGAGCAACGGGCGATAAATTTCGATGCGATCCCCCGCCTGAATCAGGCGAACCTGAGGATCGGCAATCACTTTGCCGAAGATCCCCAGCGGGCACCCAGCCAGATCCAGCCGAGGAAACTCGTCGCCAATCCCTGACTTGAGCAACGCCTCACGCACGGTAGATCCTTCGGGGACACAAACCGTGCGCAAGACCTGACGATCAACGGCCGCATACACGACCTCTATCTCGATCACAGCCTTAACCATGCATCTGCTTGGCGCGCTGGCAGAATGCATCCACCAGCGTATTCGCCGCCTGATTGAACAGCGGCCCCAAGGTGGCTCGCACCAACGGACCGGCATAGTCGAACGACAGATCCAGACTGATCTTGCAGGCCTTCTCGTTCAACACCTTGAACACCCAGACGCCATGCAACTGATTGAACGGGCCTTCTTCGAGGTTCATCTCGATCGACTGCCCCGGCACCAACGTATTGCGCGTGACGAAATGCTGACTGAGGCCGCCCTTCGCCACGCCAACACTGGCGCGCATATGCTCTGGCGAGCTTTCCAGCACCTCGGCAGACGAACACCACGGCAAGAATTCCGGGTAACGCGCCACGTCGTTGACCAGGTCATAAAGGAACTGGGCCGGGTAAGGCAGCAAAGCAGATCGTTGAATATGTGTCGTCATGTAAGCGTTACTTCCAGAGCTGAGCGGCAAACACTACAACAATGCCGATAGGCGCCACGTAGCGCATCAAGAACAAAGACAGGGCAAACAGCGCCGGATGTCGGATCGACAGCTCATCACGCACCGCTTCACGCCCCATCACCCATCCGGCAAACAGTACGAAACACAGTCCACCCAGCGGCAACATGATCCGCGAGGTGAAGAAATCGATCACGCCGAAGAAGTCCAGACCGCTCGCCGCACCCCATTGATAGAGATGGAACATCCCGCCTTCGTTCACGAAAAATTTGGCTTCCTTCCAGATATTGAAGGAGAACACCGTACCCAAACCGACGAACCAGCAAATGAATGCCAGCCAGAACGTCACCCAGGCGCGGCTGACTTTGGTGCGCTCAACCAGATAAGCCACCATCGGCTCCAAGAGGGAAATCGCCGAACTCCAGGCAGCAATCGCCACCAGAACGAAGAAGACCACTCCCATCAGTTGACCGAAAGCCACGTTACCGAAAGCGAATGGCAGACTGACGAACATCAGGCCAGGCCCTTCGCTAGGATTCAGACCGCCGGCAAACACAATCGGAAACAAAGCCAGACCAGCGACCAGCGATACGAAGGTATCCAGCAGCGCTACGCCCACCACCGTGCCGGACAACGACGCGTTCTTCGGCATGTAAGCACCGTAGATCATGATCGAGCCCACGCCGACGCTCAGCGAAAAGAAAGCATGCCCCATCGCTGGCAGCAGACCGTCGAGGACTTTTTCCGGGTGGAAATCGAACATGAAATGCACGCCCTCCATGAAGTGCCCGGTGGTCATGCTGTAACCCAGCAGCACCAGCACCATCACGAACAGCAGCGGCATCATGATGCGCAGGCTGCGTTCCAGGCCGGCAACCACGCCTTTGGCGATCACCAGCGCCGACAGCAGCATGAAAACTGTGTGCCAAAGTGTCAGACGCCACGGATCGGCAATGACATTGCCGAAGTAGGCGCCAACCTGATCGGCCGTGGCCCCCTGGAAGTCGCCGCGGCCCATATCGACGATGTAATCCAGCGACCAGCCGCCCACCACACTATAGAAAGACAGGATCAGCAGCGCCGTAATCATCCCGGCAAAGGCGCCCCACGACCACTTGGCCGAGTGCCCGGCTTCCAGCGCCAGCACCTTCAAGGCGTTGGCCGGACTCTGCCGGGCGCGTCGGCCGATCAGGGTTTCAGCGAGCATGACGGGAATGCCGATCAAAGCGATACACGCCAGAAACATCAGCACAAAGGCGCCGCCGCCGTACACCCCGACCATGTAGGGGAACTTCCAGATACTACCCAGTCCCACGGCCGAACCGGTCGCGGCGAGTATGAATACCCAGCGGCTAGCCCAACTGCCGTGGACAGAAACCTTGTCTGTCGACATCGTTTATCACGCCCAAGCGTTAGAAAAAGAGGCCGCATTGTCCGGGATTCACTCAACCTGCTCAAGCACGCAGCATCACCGTAGCCGACGGCCGTTTATCTCCATATAATGCCGCCCCTATGGCTAAACAGAAGAAACACCCAACAGGGACCATCGCGCAGAACAAAAAGGCGCGACACGATTACTTCATCGAGCACAAGTTCGAGGCTGGTCTGGTCCTGGCCGGCTGGGAAGTAAAAAGTCTGCGGGCAAGCAAGCTGCAACTGGTCGACAGTTACGTGCTGCTCAAGGATGGCGAAGCGTGGCTGCTCGGCAGTCACATCACGCCTCTGATGACCGCCAGCACCCACGTCATCGCCGACCCGGTGCGCACGCGCAAATTGCTGCTCAACCGCCGCGAGCTGGAAAAGCTCGCCGCCGCTGTGCAGCAAAAGGGTTACGCCTGCGTATGCCTGTCCTGGTACTGGAGCAAGCACATGGTCAAGTGCGAGATCGCTCTGGGCAAGGGCAAGAAGGAATACGACAAGCGTGACACCGAGCGCGAACGCGATGCCGGTCGTGAGTTGCAACGTGCGGTGCGCAACAAGGGTAAGGAAGATTAATTTCTTCTGCCTTTAGGTCGTATTCGCGAGCAGGCTCGCTCCCACATTTGGAATGCATTTCAAATGTGGGAGCGAGCCTGCTCGCGAAATCAGTTTCAGATCAACCCTGAAACACCTGATCACATCCCCTTGCGCCGCTCCGCCCGAGCCATGCGCTGAACCTCCTGCCGCACTTCTTCCAGCACTTCCTGCACATACAGAATGTGTCGGCTGGAGACTTCCCGCGCCTGCTCTGCTCGCCCCTCGATAATCGCCAGGTATAACTCCCGATGCTGGGTGATCAACATGTCGCGGGTTTCCGTGCGCTGCTTGTACATCCCGCCGATGTTGGTCACGACGTTACGCTTGAGCAGATCGAATAACCCGCGAATGGTGTGCAGCAGCACGGCGTTATGGCTGGCCTCTGCGATTGCCAGATGAAACTTCGCATCCGCCGCCCCCTCTTCCGCCCGACTCACGTCGTCATGGCGCGAATAGCAGTCCTGTAACTCTTCGAATGCAGCAGTCAGCCGCTCGCGATCGACATCGGTGGCGCGCAATGCCGCGTAATAGGCACACGATGCCTCCAGAGTGTGGCGAAATTCCAGCAGATCGCGCTGCGCCTCGGGATTGCTTTCCAGCAATTGCAGCAGTGGATCGCTGAACGTCGAACCGAGACTTTCCACCACGTAGTTGCCGCCGCCCTGGCGACTGACCAGCAATCCCTTGGCCGCCAGTTTTTGAATCGCCTCACGCAACGACGGACGTGATACGCCAAATTGCTCGGCCAGCGCGCGCTCGGCCGGCAGACGCTCACCGGACTTCAGCGTGCCCTCGAGGATCATCCCCTCAAGTCGCTCGACAATATCGTCAGACAAACGGCGCTGCCGAATTTGATCAAACCCCATCACTCATTTCTCCACGACCCCGACCGCTCGCCGGGCTCTCTATTCTGGCCTATCGGCGCCTTCTCGACACCTGCCAGCGACACCGGTCAAAACCGGATCAGATGTGTTCTGCACCGCTCATTCGACAAAAGTTTCAGGGCGACAAATTGACACACTGCCATCAAGGCTTTTACCCTAGCCAACAGCGATTGTAAATTGGTCTTACCAATTATCCAAGAACGCTGACAGTGCCTGACCAACAACAATTAGGGGCCACCCCATATGCAAACCTGGCAACAGCTCTACAGCCCGCTCGGCAGTCTCGGCGTCTCCGCACTCGCGGCCGTCATCCCCATCGTTTTCTTCTTCCTCGCTCTGGCGGTGTTTCGCCTCAAAGGCCATGTGGCCGGCAGCATCACGCTGGCCCTGTCCATCGCCGTGGCGATCTTCGCGTTCCAGATGCCGGTCGATATGGCTTTCGCCGCTGCTGGTTATGGCTTCGCCTACGGTCTGTGGCCGATTGCCTGGATCATTGTCGCGGCGGTATTCCTCTACAAACTGACGGTCAAAAGCGGTCAGTTCGAGGTCATTCGCAGCTCGGTGCTATCGATCACCGACGACCAGCGCTTGCAGGTATTGCTGATCGGCTTTTGCTTCGGTGCGTTTCTGGAAGGTGCCGCCGGCTTCGGCGCCCCGGTGGCGATTACCGCCGCCCTTCTTGTCGGACTGGGCTTCAATCCGCTGTACGCCGCAGGCCTGTGTCTGATCGCCAACACCGCGCCGGTAGCCTTCGGCGCACTGGGGATTCCGATCATCGTTGCGGGCCAGGTCACTGGCATCGACGCCTTCAAGATCGGCGCCATGACCGGCCGTCAGCTGCCACTGCTGTCGCTGTTCGTGCCGTTCTGGCTGGTGTTCATGATGGACGGCATGCGCGGTGTACGTGAAACCTGGCCGGCCGCACTGGTCGCGGGCCTGAGCTTTGCCATCACTCAATACTTCACCTCGAACTTCATCGGCCCGGAACTGCCGGACATCACCTCGGCCCTGGCCAGCCTGATTTCCCTGACGCTGTTCCTCAAAGTCTGGCAGCCGAAACGTACCGCAGGCGCGCAAATCGCCGGCGCCACTTCCAGCGCCGCCATCACCGGCAGCGTTGGCGGTTTCGGCCAGAAGCGCGCCACCGCGGTTTCCCCTTACAGCCTCTGGGAGATTTTCATCGCCTGGTCGCCGTTCCTGATCCTCACCGTGCTGGTGACGATCTGGACGCTGAAGCCTTTCAAAGCCATGTTCGCCGCTGGTGGCTCGATGTACGCGTGGGTGTTCAACTTCGCGATTCCGCACCTTGATCAACTGGTGATCAAAACCGCACCGATCGTGGCCGCGCCAACCGCGATCCCGGCCGTGTTCAAACTCGACCCGATTTCCGCGACCGGCACAGCGATCTTCTTCTCCGCGCTGATCTCGATGCTGGTACTGAAGATCAACTTCAAAATTGGTCTTACCACTTTGAAAGAGACCTTCTACGAACTGCGCTGGCCGATCCTGTCGATCGGCATGGTGCTGGCCTTCGCCTTTGTCACCAACTACTCCGGCATGTCTTCGACGATGGCCCTGGTATTGGCCGGTACTGGCGCAGCCTTCCCGTTCTTCTCGCCGTTCCTTGGTTGGCTGGGCGTGTTCCTGACCGGCTCGGACACCTCGTCCAACGCCCTGTTCAGCTCGCTGCAAGCCACTACCGCACATCAGATCGGCGTTAACAACACTCTGCTGGTAGCGGCGAATACCAGCGGCGGCGTGACCGGCAAAATGATCTCGCCACAATCGATCGCCGTGGCCTGCGCCGCGACCGGGCTGGTGGGCAAGGAATCGGATCTGTTCCGCTTCACCCTCAAGCACAGCCTATTCTTTGCAACGATCGTCGGCCTGATCACGCTGGCGCAGGCCTACTGGCTCACCGGCATGCTGGTGCACTAAACCTACACGCGACATGGAAAAAACCGACGCCGGTGGGTGATGCCGGCGTCAGCAATTCACAACCCGGTCTGTAAGGCTGCTGAAAGCAACGCTCTTTATATTCAGCAGCCGCAACAGACGGATAACCGGGACCACCCGGAGACACGCCTGATGAGCGAGCTTTATTACAACGCCGTGCCGAACGCGACCCGCGTTGCACCGCCACTGCCCGAACCTCGGCAATACCCCAACGAGAAACCGTCGCGGGTCTACCTGTTCGGGACGTGCGTGGTCGACCTGTTCTACCCCGAAGCCGGGATGGACGCGATCCACTTGCTGGAACGCGAAGGGATCAAGGTCGAGTACCCGCAAGGGCAGAGTTGCTGCGGACAACCGGCCTACACCTCGGGTTACACCGAGCAGGCGCGGACCGTGGCGCGCTCGCAACTGGCGCTGTTTGCCGGGGATTATCCGGTGGTGGTGCCTTCGGGTTCCTGCGCGGGGATGTTGCGCGAACACTACGCCGACTTGTTCAAGGACGAGCCGCAAACATTGAAACAGGTCCAGGCCCTCGCGGCCCGCACCTATGAACTGGCCGAATTCCTCTTGTTCGTCTGCAAGGTGCAGCTCAAGGACAGCGGCGAACCGGTGAAAGTGGCGCTGCACACATCGTGTTCGGCACGTCGCGAGATGAACACCCACCTGCACGGCCGCGAGTTGTTGGCGCAGTTGAGCAACGTGGAACGGGTCAATCACGACCACGAAAGCGAATGCTGTGGCTTCGGTGGGACATTCAGCGTCCGTATGCCAGACATTTCCGGCGCGATGGTGGCTGACAAGACCCGGGCGCTGAAGGAATCCGGCGCGCACAAGGTGTTGAGTGCCGACTGCGGCTGTTTGATGAACATCAACGGCTCGCTGGAAAAACAGCAGGAAGCTTTGCGCGGGCAACACTTGGCGAGCTTCCTCTGGCAGCGAACCGGGAGTGCGCAATGAGCACCTCGACGATTATTCCTACGGTTGCCGTAGAAGAAGATTTCCGCACCCGGGCGCACAACGCCTTGGGTGACCCGCAGTTACGGAACAACTTCCGCACTGCAATGGGTTCACTGATGACCAAGCGGGCAGCGGCTTTCAGCGATGCCCACGAAAGAGAACACTTGCGTGCTCTGGGCAATTCGATCAGAGCGCGCGCGCTCTCCAAGTTGCCCGACCTGCTCGAGCAACTGGAACAGAACCTGACCCGCAACGGTGTGACAGTGCACTGGGCGGAAACGGTGGACGAAGCCAATGGCATCGTCTTATCGATCATCCGGGCTCACGAGGCGCGGCAAGTGATCAAGGGCAAATCGATGGTCAGCGAAGAGATGGAGATGAACCATTTCCTCGAGGCTCAAGGTGTTGAATGCCTGGAGTCCGACATGGGGGAATACATCGTCCAGCTCGACCACGAGAAGCCTTCACACATCATTATGCCGGCGATCCACAAGAATGCCGGTCAGGTCGCGTCCTTGTTCCACGACAAACTTGGCGTGGAGTACACCAAGGACGTTGACCAACTCATTCAGATCGGTCGCAGAGTCCTGCGGCAGAAATTCTTCGAAGCGGACATCGGCGTCTCCGGTGTCAACTTCGCCGTGGCCGAAACCGGCACCCTGTTGCTGGTGGAAAACGAAGGCAACGGCCGCATGACCACCACTGTGCCGCCGGTACACATCGCCGTCACCGGCATCGAAAAAGTCGTGGAAAACCTGCGTGACGTGGTGCCACTGCTGTCGCTGCTGACCCGCTCGGCACTGGGCATTCCAATCACCACCTACGTCAACATGATCTCCGGCCCGCGCAAGGAACATGAACTCGACGGCCCGCAGGAAGTGCACCTGGTACTCCTCGACAACGGTCGCAGCCAGGCCTTCGCCGACAGCGAATTGCGCCAGACCCTGAACTGCATTCGCTGTGGCGCCTGTATGAACCATTGCCCGGTCTACACCCGTGTCGGTGGCCATGCCTATGGCGAGGTTTACCCGGGGCCGATCGGCAAAATCATCACCCCGCACATGGTCGGCCTGGCGAAAGTCCCCGACCACCCAAGCGCTTCTTCGCTGTGCGGTGCCTGCGGTGAAGTGTGTCCGGTAAAAATTCCTATCCCTGCTTTACTGCGTCGCCTACGCGAAGAGAACGTCAAAGCGCCGGACAGCCCCCATCAAGTGATGCGCGGCCAGGGCAGCAAGTATTCGCGCAAGGAACGCTTCATCTGGAACGCCTGGGCGAAGCTCAACAGCTCGCCGACCTTGTATCGACTGTTCGGCTTCTTCGCCACGCGCCTGCGTGCGCTCACTCCAAGCAACGTCGGCCCATGGACGCAGAACCACAGCGCGCCGAAACCCGCCGCCCGCTCACTGCATGACATGGCCCGCGAGCATCTGGCCAAACAGGGAGACCGCTGATGAGCGCCAAGCAAAATATCCTCGGCAAACTACGCAAAAGTCTGACCGGCGCTACGCCGATTGCCGACGACTTCGATGTCGATCTGGTGACCCAGCCTTACACCTACAGCGCCGAACAACGCATCCCGCAACTGCGCAAACTGATGGAAGCGGTACACACAGAAATCCATCTGAGCACTGCCGCAGAGTGGCCGGTGTTGCTTGCGCAATTGCTGCACGATCGCCAGTTACCGAGTCTGCTGATTGCACCGACAACGCCCCACGGGGAACGCATCACACAACACTGGGCGAACAATCCTGATCTGCCGGCACTGAATTCCTACGACCGGCCGATGGAAGAATGGAAAGCCGAGTTGTTCAACGATACCCCGGCCAGCCTCACCGGCACCCTCGGCGCGATCGCGGCCACGGGCAGCCTGATCCTCTGGCCGACCCGCGAAGAACCACGCCTGATGAGTCTGGTGCCACCGGTACATTTCGCCCTGCTCAAGGCCAGCGAAATCCGCGACAACTTCTATCAGGTGCAACAGGAATTCGGGTGGGCGCAAGGCATGCCGACTAACGCGCTGCTGGTGTCCGGCCCATCGAAAACCGCTGACATCGAGCAAGTGCTGGCCTACGGCGCCCACGGCCCGAAAGACCTGGTGGTGCTGATTCTGGAGGACCAATGACGTTACCAGCGGCTTTTCTGCGTGATGCGCAACAACTGATTCCGGTCGAGCGCCGTTTTGACGATCCGCTGTCGACCTTGGCCTTTGGCACCGATGCCAGTTTCTACCGACTGATCCCAAAACTGGTCATCCGCGTCGAGTCCGAAGACGAAGTGGTGGCACTGCTGCAACTGGCCCAGCGCGACCATGTGCCGGTGACCTTCCGCGCCGCCGGCACCAGCCTTTCGGGGCAGGCCATCAGCGACTCCGTTTTGATCGTGCTTGGGGATAACTGGAACGCTCGGGAAATTCGCGGCCAAGGTATGCAAATCCGCCTGCAACCGGGGGTGATCGGCGCGCAGGCCAATGCCTGGCTGGCCCCGTTCGGACGCAAGATCGGCCCGGATCCGGCGTCGATCAACGCCTGCAAGATCGGCGGCATCGTCGCCAACAATGCCAGCGGCATGTGCTGCGGCACCGCGCAAAACACCTATCACACGCTGGCCGGGCTTCGTCTGGTGCTGGCCGATGGCACGCGCCTTGATACCGAAGACGCCGCCAGTGTCGCAGCCTTTCGCGCAAGCCATGGCGATCTGCTCGAACGCCTGGCGACTTTGGGTCGCGAGACCCGCGCCAACGCCGAACTGGCCGCGCGAATCCGCCACAAATACCGTCTGAAAAATACCACCGGCCTGTCGCTCAACGCTCTGGTCGATTTCGATGAGCCTGTGGATATCTTGAGCCACTTGCTGGTCGGCTCCGAAGGTACGCTCGGCTTTATCAGCGCAGTGACTTACGACACCGTGATCGATCATCCGAACAAGGCTTCGGCGCTGATCGTGTTCCCGGATGTGGAAACCTGCTGCAACGCCGTTACCGTGCTGAAGAGCCAACCGGTGTCCGCGGTGGAACTGCTGGATCGGCGCAGCCTGCGCTCGGTGCAGGACAAACCGGGCATGCCTTCTTTCGTACAACAGCTGTCGAGCAATGCCTGCGCGCTGCTGATCGAATCCCGCGCCGCGTCTTCCACGTTGCTGCAGGAACAACTGGCGCAGATCATGGCGTCGCTCAGCAGCTTCCCGGTGGAAAAGCAGGTCGACTTCACTGAAGACCCTGTAGAAAACGCCCGGCTCTGGGCGATCCGCAAGGACACTTTCCCCGCTGTCGGCGCAGTGCGTAAGACCGGCACCACGGTGATCATCGAAGACGTGACCTTCCCGGTCGAGCAACTGGCCATCGGTGTGAACCGCTTGATCGAGCTGTTCGACAAACATTCTTACGACGAAGCAATCCTTTTCGGACACGCCCTGGAAGGCAATCTGCATTTCGTCTTCACCCAAGGCTTCAACAGCGCGGAAGAAGTCGCACGCTATCAAGCGTTCATGGACGACGTCGCGCAACTGGTGGCGGTGGAATTCGGCGGCTCGCTGAAGGCTGAACACGGCACCGGGCGTAACATGGCGCCGTTCGTGGAGCTGGAATGGGGCAGTGATGCCTATCAACTGATGTGGCAGCTCAAACGCCTGCTCGACCCGAACGGCATTCTTAACCCGGACGTGGTGCTCAGCGAAGATCCGCAGATCCACCTCAAGCACCTGAAGCCGCTGCCAGCCGCCGACGAGATTGTGGATAAGTGCATCGAATGCGGCTTCTGCGAACCGGTTTGCCCGTCGAAAGGCCTGACCCTGAGCCCGCGCCAGCGCATCGTGATCTGGCGCGACATTCAGGCGAAAAAGCGTGCAGGCGTCGACACCACAGAACTGGAAGAAGCCTACGAATACCAAGGCATCGATACCTGCGCGGCGACCGGCTTGTGCGCGCAACGTTGTCCTGTAGGCATCAACACCGGCGACTTGGTGAAAAAGCTTCGTAGCCGACACGCGACGCATCAGAAAACCGCTAACTGGATCGAAGGAAATTTCGCCAAGACCTTGCAAGGGGCACGCTTCACCCTGCATGTGGCCAACGGTGCACGGATGTTGCTGGGTGCTCCGCGTCTGGCGAAGCTTTCGGCGACTCTGACACGGTTGTCCAAAGGCCAGGTGCCGCTGTGGACGAACGCGATGCCGCAACCGGAGAAGGCCATTCGTTTCAGCCCGAGCGTGTCGGACGAACGCCCGCGAGTGGTGTATCTGGCCGCGTGCGTATCGCGGGTGATGGGCCCGGCGGCGGGTGATAAAGAACAGATGTCGCTGTACGACAAAACCCGTGGACTGCTGGAGAAGGCCGGATATCAAGTGGTGTTCCCGGACAACCAAGACAACCTCTGCTGTGGCCAACCGTTCGCTTCCAAAGGCTATGCCGAACAGGCTGAACACAAGCGCCAGGAGTTGATCGGCGCACTGCTGCATGCCAGTCGCGGCGGGATCGATCCGATCTACTGCGACACCAGTCCGTGCACGCTGCGGCTGGTGCAGGATGTCGGCGATGTTCGTCTGGATCTGTACGACCCTGTGCGCTTCATCCGTACGCACCTGCTTGATCGACTGGACTTCACGCCTCAGGAAGCACCGATTGCCGTCCACGTAACGTGCAGCACTCAGCATTTGGGCGAAAGCCAGGCGTTGATTGATCTGGCGCGCAAGTGCAGCAACAACGTGGTGATTCCGGAGGGCATTCATTGCTGCGGGTTCGCTGGCGACAAGGGTTTTACCACGCCGGAACTGAACAGCCATTCGCTGCGCACACTCAAGGACGCGGTGCAGCATTGCAGTGAAGGGATTTCCACCAGCCGCACGTGCGAAATCGGCCTGACGCAGCATGGCGGGATCGACTATCACGGCCTGGTTTATCTGGTCGACAGGGTCACTCAGGCAAAGGCCTGCTGAAGAAAAACAGAACCCTTGAGCGAGACAACAGTCCACAGAACAAGCCCCGAACGCTCGGGGCTTGTCCTCTTTTCGGTGGCCCGCTTTGACGGTCAGCGAAATCTGGATTCCTCAGTGCAAGGAGATACTCATGAAGCGTTCTGTACTGTTAGGTCTGTTTGTTACTGCCTCTATGCTGGCGTCCACTTCGTTCGCCGCCGACAAGCCAGAAAGCCTGTGCGATGCCAATTTGAATCAAATCGAAAGTGCCAAGACGCAATACCAGACATCGTCCGATCTGAATGCACGCGTCTCGGCCAGTGTGAGTAAAGCCCGCGCCCTTAAGGCCCAAGGCAAAACCGACGAATGTCTGGCCGAAACCCAGCAAACCCTTCTGGAAATCCAGAAAACGACGGGGAACACCAACAAATAACCCGAGAGCCGACTAACCTTCGAGTCGGCCTTATCGGTTTGAGTGGGTGAGCGGACTTTTCATACCCGCTACAAAAAAACCGAATTCCTGCGTGCCGTCGCGGTCGATTGAACAGGCCCGCGACGAAACGTGGCCTGTTACGACCTCGGCATCGCCGCCAGATCGTCCGGCAGCACCGAGCCCAACCGTTCAAGGAGATACCCATGAAGCTTTCTGCAATTGCTGGATTGTTCATCGCTGGTGCCCTGCTGACGTCGCCGGTGTTTGCGGCAGACAAAGACCTTTGTGCCGGGAATCTTCAAACCATCAAGGACTTCGAGACCAGCCAGCCGGCTCTTTCGGAAAATACCGACGACAACATCAAAGCTGCCCGGGAAAAAGCCGAAATGGCTCAAAAAGCCGGGAATGACAAGGAATGCGTTGCGATCACTTCCAACGTAGTCACCAAAATACAAACTCGTAATCCTGAAAATAAATGACGTACCAGAAGGCCAACCTTCGGGTTGGCCTTGTCCGCCGATTGGCGTACACTGCGCAGGCCTGTTGCTCACCAAGATGTACAGAGCAATGAGTTCGGGGCCGTTTAGGATTCGACGCCGGTTGCGAAACTTTAGGTGCATGCCGACTTGGTAACAGAAGTCGTAAATCCACTGTTGCAACTACTTATAGTTGCCAATGACGACCAATACGGTGTTGCTCTCGCTGCTTAATTGCAGCTGACAATGCTCCTGGTACCTTCGGGTCCAGCAATCATCAGGGGATGTCTGTAAACCCAAAATGATTGTCATATAGAACAGAATCGCCGTGCAGTACGTTGTGGACGAAGCGGCTAAAACTTACACAACTCGCCCAAAGCACCCTGCCCTTCGGGTCGCTGAGGGTTAACTTAATAGAAACGGCTACGCATGTAGTACCGACAGCGGAGTACTGGCGGACGGGGGTTCAAATCCCCCCGGCTCCACCAAATAAGCGTTACAAATCAGGCACTTAGCGTTTATCGCAAGTGCCTTTTTTGTGCCTGAATGGGTGGTTTTGGCTCGGTTATGCCAGCTTAATGACAGCCTTTGTAGTGATCCTGTAGCGTTTCCAATATCTGCATTCCCGCCCACCGTGGTCGAGATCAGCAAGGAGAGATGCGATGCTGTTGACGAGGGATGAGGTAGCCGACCTGACCGGCTACGAACGGCCTGCAACACAATCGCGCTGGCTGCGGGAAAATTCCTTTCCATTTATTCTCGGCGGGGACGGACATCCGAAGGTGTTGCGCCAAGTCGTTATCAGTCGTCTCGGTGGGCAGTGCGAGGCCAAGAGGACCCCAGAGCTTCGATTGAAATAATATTTGATCTCACTTTTATCGTTGGGTGCGCCATGAGCAAACTGACTCTCACTGAATGGGCTAACGATCACTTCAGAACGCCACCCAGTCCCAATACGCTGAGAAAATGGGCGCGCGAAGGGCGAATCACTCCTACCCCGATCAAGCATGGACGCAATTATTACGTAGAGTCGAATGCTCACTATCGTGAACCGGCGCGGCTTGATAGGACGACTGGAAGAAGTCTGGTTGAGAGAATAAAGGCGGCTCGAAGAGGGCAAGGATCATGAAAATTCTTTCTCAGGTTACGGTGAGACTTCCCAGGCTCATGGAGGCCAGCGAGTACCGCAAGCTGCGCTATGCAGGTAATAAACCTAGGGGGCTTTCTCAATTAGTTTCCCCGCCGCGTTGTTGCCTTAAAGCGGGCCAGGCCAGGCGCAGGCCGCTGGGAATGGTGTTCCCTTTCCAAGGCCTGCAACGCAGCCTGGCCCGCTTTAAGGCACAACCCGAAGGGCCAGGCCTGTTGACGCTTCAAATGGGTAACCGGAGTAAGTCGCAAACCATGACCACCGCGCGCTCGTAAGTTATTGACGTCACCTCAGGTGATCCTGAACGTCACAGGGGCGGCCAGCGATGGGATCTCTAGGCGCTGATGACCTCGCTCGCAGCCGGTCTTCGACAACTCATCGCGTTGCAAATCGGAATGCTGGTCGTCCGTCGAAACATCCGCACAACTGATCGGCATACTGGTTCCCGATTATCCGATAGCAATCTGGTATGCTCAGACATTGAAAGAGGGCAACAGATATTCGCTGCTTTTCATAAGGTTTTTGGCGCTATCCTGATCGCAGGCACTGTGCATCCATCAATCCATCGTTGTCGGTACGAATGGAGAGCCGTAGAGTTTGATCGAATGGCTTGTCAAAAAGTGACTGACATCGCTCGCCACTAAACTACCCCCAGCAGCCTTATTGTTCAACGAAGGAACTTTTTTATGTTCTGCCATCCACCTGTCCGAACGCGCTTTACAACTGTCCTGATGGCTGAGCTGCTCTTGCTTGCTGGCGCCATGCATGTCCCGACGGCCGTAGCGACCGAGCCTCAAGTTGAGGTGACGCAGCTGCTGAAAACAACGCACTCGTGGGACGGGGTTCAATATCGCACGTATCCAGATGGCCAGCCGGAAGTATCGGTACTGCGCTATAAGATCCCGGCACATAGTGCGCTACCGTGGCACACCCACCCGGTAATCAATGTCGCTTATGTTCTTTCCGGTCACCTGACGGTCATCCGGAAGAGCGACGGGAAGACGATGGTGATTGGCCCGGGAGACGTATTGCCTGAAATAGTCGACGCACCTCATCGCGGCCAGAGTGGTGATGAGCCGGTTGAGCTGATTGTGTTCTATGCTGGTACCCCGACCGTTGCGTTAACGGTCAAGTCCGAGCCTAACTAATCGCAACTTGTAGAGGCTGGCCATAAAGAACCATCGACCGATCTACTACAGCAATATTCTGGCGATCGCCGCATATCGGTGACGTTCACGAGTACAGTTCTATGCCAAGTTCTCTAGCCACAGATTCCATTTTTTTCGATCTCTTGGCGGATAGCCACCTCCGACTGACCGGTCTGCCTCTATTGGGCCAGACAACGCAAAACACGGAGGCTGCTCGCTGGCTATACGAAGACGCACCTTTTTGTGTAGTCGCTCACAACGCGGATGAGGATCCGCAGTTCATTTACGCGAACAAAGCCGCACAGCACTGCTTTGAATACAGCTGGGCTGAAATGACAGCTTTACGTTCACGGCTTTCCGCTGAGCACCCTAACCGGCAAGAGCGTCAACAATTGCTCGAAGCGGTACGAACCCAAGGTTTTGCAAGCGGTTATCGTGGCTTACGCATTGCCAAATCGGGAAGACGGTTCTGGATCAAGAACGTGACCGTCTGGAATTTAGTCGACCGTGATGGAATATATCGAGGGCAGGCAGCTACTTACCGCCAATGGAAAAACGTCTGATCCATGTATCAGGGCTCTCGCTTCGAGGATCGAGTCGAACAGAAATCAAGGCGCTGCCCCCCAAATTAACAAGACGCCAGTCAGCCCTTCACCGGCAATGATCAACGCATATGCGGCATGCCACAACCATGGTGTCGTAATTGCCCGATACAGCGCTGCATTACCCGGAAAGGTTGTATTGGTCGTTGATGCTGACCATCACTTTGCCTTTGCAGTGGCGCATGAAGTCGGCCATCCGCTCGTAGTTCTCGAACGGAAAGTCCACTCCGTAGCCGGCGGTCTGCCAGTAAGGCGGATCCATGTAGTGGAAGGTATGGGCGCGGTCGTAGCGTTCAGCGCATTCAAGCCAGGGAAGGTTTTCGACGTAGGTGCCGGACAGGCGCTGCCAAGCGGCCGAGAGGTTTTCCTCGATCCGCAGCAGGTTGATGGCCGGGGTAGTCGTCGCCGTGCCGAACGTCTGACCGGAGACCTTGCCGGCGAAGGCATGGTGGTGCAGGTAGAAGAATCGGGCGGCGCGCTGGATGTCGGTGAGGGTTTCGGGGCGGGTCATTTTCTGCCATTCGAACACTTGCCGCGAACTGAGCCTCTTTTTTTGCCTAGCGCGATCATGCTGGGTTTAACCATGACAATCACCGCAGCAACCTTCAAAAAGCACCTCTGAAAGATCAGATTTATCCTCCATGGTCTATGGAAAGCAGCACCGGCTGCGCATAATTGCCAGTTACACTCTTTCGTTGCAGACTCATATTGGACAGCTGCGAGCATGTGAAAGTACCAGCCTTCCCAACCTCCATGTTCAAGTGGCTTTGGCAATCATGGCCTATTTCACTGTGGCATCCGTCAGATTTTCTGCGCACCTGCCTGCGTCAAACGTATCTGGATCTCTTAGGCTCAACTTCGTTTACAACGCACTAACACCAAATGATTTGCCTCTCCCACCGTTCTTGAGAGCCGAGGGGTTGATTCCGAACTGCTTACGAAACGCCGTGGCGAAATGGCTAGCGTTGGCATAGCCCAGGTCCGAGGCGATGCGCATCACGGATTCATCGCCGCTCATCAAGCGGCTGCGCGCCTGGATCATCCGTGCTTGCTGGAATACGCCGTAGACGCTGTTGAAGAACAGTTGGCGGAACCCGCGTGTCAGCTTGGGCTGGCTCAACCCGGACTCACGCGCCAGCTCCGACAGGCTCGGCGCCTTGCCCAGGTCCTCGAGCAGACGATCACGAGCACGCACAAGCCGTTGGCGGTCGGTGTTACTGACGCGACAGGTACATTCGGCGTCCTGGCGTGCTTCCAAGAACAGACTCACCAGGGTGACGCTTTGCCCGTAAAGCCACAGACTGCTGCGCGGCTGGGACGGGGGCAATCCGGCACCCTGGTCCATGGCGGTGCCGAGCAGGTGCGCAGTCGCGCTCATTTCGCCACTGCGATGGCCATCGAGAAAGCAATGGTCACAGGCCAACGCTTTGTTCAGCAGCGGGTCGAGTTTCAGCTCCCACTGCTCAAGCACTTCAGGACGAATCATCACAGTGATGTTATCGATCTCGCCGTGCTGGTGATAAAGACCATGGCGGCAACGACCAAAGCTGATGCTGCCGGCGCCCTCGTCAATCGCATAGCGCCGTTGCCGACGCCCCTCTTGAAAGCTGCACGAGGCCTTGCCCTTGAGCAGGTTGGTGAAACTGAAATGGATGCAATCGCTGTCGTCCTGCAAGGGTAATTCGATCGGCTGTTCGAACGTGCTTTGCCACCGCACGATGTCCAGCCCGTCCTGCAGCGACACGCGGGTGACGCGACAGTGCGCACCTGGCCCGAGGTCGCTTCCATATCCTCCCGTAATGATTCGCGAGACCCGCATCGGCTCCCCTGCGCCTCCTTGAACGGCTGACATCGTAAATCTCCTGGCTGACCGGATAAGGCTCGAATCAGATCACATCGGGGTAGAGGCGTGCAATTGATAACTATTAGCATCTGGCGCACTGCACAGGCTCCGCCAAATCGCCGCTGCCACCCCGCAACGCGCGCCGATCAGAATCTTCAGTCAAGGTCCCATCATGTCTGCACGATGCAACACGACGGCTACCCGCCAATCTTGCTATAAACGTAACACTATAACAATAGCCATGAGTTTGACACTGGCCAATTCGGCGCTCGCCGCCGCCACCAGCGAGCCCGTGCAACTGCCGGCCTCGACGGTGACTGCGCGCATGGAGCAGGAAGACCCGAAGGAAGTGCCCATCAGCCTCAGCGTGATCAGCGGCGAGCAACTGCGCACCCAGCGCCTCGACACGCTGGAAAGCGCGCTGCGCAACACGTCCGGCGTGAGCGTCAACTCCTCCGGAGGCCCGAATGACTTCAACGTGCTGATCCGTGGCGTTGGCTCGCTGTACCAGATGTCGATGGATGACAGCTCCGTGGCGTTCAATATCGATGGCGTGCCAGTGTCGTCGCGCAGCCTCGGCTTCGGCACCCTCGACGTCGAGCGCATTGAAGTGCTCAAGGGGCCTCAGGGCACGTTGTCCGGTGCGATTGGCCAGGCGGGCGCGGTGAATATCACCACGCGCCAACCGACCCGCGACCTTGAGGGTTATGTGCGTGGCGAAGTCGGCCAAGAAGGCCAGTTCCTCACCGAAGGCGCCATCGGCGGGCCGATCAGCGAGAGCCTCAGCGGTCGCCTGGCTGTGCGTCGTGCCGGCTATGACAGCTGGATCGACAACGACCAGACTAACCACCCCATCACCAAGCCACGTAACGAAGCTTACCGAGGCAGCCTGCTCTGGGACCTTAACGATGACACCCATGTGTTGGTCAGCGCCGAACGCCAGAAAACCGAGCGCGCCACCAACTCGCTGGTGTTGCGCCCTTACGGCAGCGACCCCAGCCTGGACCTGACGCCAGGCCTGTTCGACGACAACTACAAGACCACCGAGCGCTATACGCTCAAGGTCGATCACGACTTCGCCAACAGTCGCCTGACCTCCACCACCGCCACGTCCACCGCCGACTTCGAAGGCCTGATCGCCTACGACAGCAAACTCATGGGCGCCCTGTACGGAACCCCTAGCGAATTCTGGGTGGTGGACAAATCCTTCGAGCGCAGCTTGAGCCAGGACCTGCACCTGAGCTCGCTGCCCGACTCCGAGGTGTTCTGGGTAGCGGGCCTCGCCGCCAGCCGCAACGAGCGCAGCTACGACACGCCACGCAACACCTACGGCACCTCCGGCGCCAAATACCGTGACTTTACCACCACCACCTACGCCGGCTACGGCGAAGTCACCTTCCCCCTCACCGAGCGCCTGAAACTCACCACCGGCTATCGCCACTCCTGGGACCGCAAGACCTACGACGGTCAGTACTTCTCTGGCAGCAGTGCGGTGCAAGACGCCCGCAAGCTGACCGACGACTATGGCACCGGCCGCGTTGCCCTGAGCTACGCGCTCACGCCGCAAACCAACGTCTACGTGCAACTCGCGCGGGGCTATAAATCCGGTGGTTTCAATGACTATGCCTCGCAGGTCACCGACAGCGAACCCTACAAGGCCGCTGTCAGTAAAGCCGCAGAACTGGGCTTCAAGAGTGAAACCGAAGACCGTCGCGGCAGCGTCAACGGTGCACTGTTCTTCACCCGGGTACACGACGATCACCTCCTCGGCTACGACGCAGCAACCTTCGCCACCAATGCCTTCAACGCCGACACCCGCACCCGTGGTGCCGAACTGGAAGGCAGTTGGCGCTTCGATTACGGCCTGACCCTGGCCGCCAGCGCCACCTACCTCGATGCCAAGATCACCAGCGGCGTGCAAGGCATCCAGGCCGGTGACGTCGCCGCCGGCAACCGCACCCCGGATGTCCCGCGCTGGAGCGGCAACTTCAACGCCAGCTGGAAACACCCACTGGGCACCATCGCCAGCCTCGGTGAAACCACCCTCAACACCAGCCTGAACTACCACTTGGTGGGCGAGCGCGCGGCCGACCCGCAAAACCACTTCAACCTGGACAACTACGAGAAACTCGACCTGCGCGCGGGCCTGGAAAGCAAGTTCGGCGAAGTCTATGCCTTCGCCGACAACCTGCTGAACCAGACCTACGACACCTACGGTTTCTACAGTGACCCGGTGGCCTACGGTGCACCGGCACGCCGCCGTACCTTGGGCGTGGGCTACACCTATCAGTTCTGACCGCCCCCGTCGCCGGCAAGCCGGCTTGTAGGAGCCAGCTTGCAGGAGATGGCCACAACTGGAGTTCAGAACTGGTAGCTATACCCCACGCCCGCCGAACGCCCCCGCCCCGGCATGCCAGTCAGTACCTGGTCGGTGGAGTACGAGCCGTACAGGTCGTAGCGCGCATCCAGCAGGTTGTCGCCCCACAGGTAGACCTCCGAGCCGCCACTCTCCAGCCCCAGGTGCAGGTCCAGCTTGGCGTAGCCCTTGAGGTCGTAGTGGTTCTGCGGGTCGGCCGGGCGGTTTTTCTGTACGCGGTAATTGAGCAAGGTGTTCAGGCGTGGCGCCGGCAACCCGAGCAAGGCCCCCAGGTTCTTTTGCCAGGCGACGCTGAAGTTGCCGCTCCACAGCGGCACATCCGGCACGCGACTGCCCGCTGCCACGTCACCGCCGGACACACCCGGCGCATCCGACGTCACTACCGCATTGGTGTAGCTCACGGCACTGCCCAAGGTCAGTTCATCGGTGACGTGCCAAGTGGTCGACAGCTCGGCGCCCTTGCTGCGGGTGTCGGCATTCACCGCGCTGACCGCCAGGGTGTTGAAGTCGTAGCCCAGCAGGTGGTCGTCCTGCACGCGGGTGATAAACAGCGCCCCCTCCAGGCTCAGGTCGCCCCCGGCGCTTTCATGTTTGAAGCCCAACTCGGCGGAATTCACCTTGGCGGCCTTGTAGGGCTCGCTGTCCTTGATCGACGTGGCGTAGTCGTTGAACCCCGCTGACTTATAGCCCCGTGACAGCACCGCATACACATTGGTCTGCGGCGTCAGCGCATAGCTCAGCGCGACGCGCCCGGTGCTGTAGTTGTCCTGCAAACGCCGGCTGTCACTGACCTGCGCACCGCCACTGGAATAATCGGCACCATAGGTCTTGCGGTCCCAAGTGTGGCGCAGGCCGGTGGTGAGTTTCCAGTCTTCGGCAATCGGGTACGTCACTTCACCATAGACCGCGTAGCTGTTGGTGCTGAAGTCGCGCATCTGCTGTGCGCCATTGGTGAAGTTGTTGGAATCGAAACTGCGCTCGGAACGCGACAGGTTGAGTCCTGTCACCCAAAACATATCGGCATCCGCCAGTGATCCCAGGCGCAGATCCTGGCTCCACACGCGCTCATAGGCCGAGTCTTCGATCAGGTATTCGAACGGGGAACCGTACAACGCCCGCGTGATGTTGCGATCGTAGCCCTTGACCGCATTGAAGTCGGTGCTGGTGTAGGCGCTGATCGAGGTGATGCGTGATTGCGCCAGGTCGTGATTGAGTTCGAAGGAGTAACGCTCGTTGGTCTTCTGGTTGCCATCAAAGGTACCTGGCGTGTAGTCCAGGCTCGGGCGATTGCCAAACGGACGTAACAGTTCCAGGCCCGCATAGTGCTCGGCGCGCTGGCGCTCGGCAGTCAATAGGCCGGTGGTACCCTGGTCGTTGTCCCATAGCAGGCTGCCGCGCAGGGCCAGGTCCCGGGGTTTGGTCAGCGGGTCGCCGTCCTGTTGGTCATCGACCCAGTTATCAAAGCCGCTGCGACGCACCGCGATACGCCCGGCCAGCGAGTCGGTCAACGGCCCACCCACGGCGCCCTCGGTCATGAACTGGCCCTGGTTGCCGACTTCGCCACGCACATACCCCTCCAGCTCGCGCGTCGGTTTGCGGGTGGTGACGTTGATTGCGCCCGCCTCGCTGTTGCGCCCCAGCAATGTACCCTGAGGGCCCTTGAGCACCTCCACTTGCTGCACGTCGAGCGTGGCCAACGCCGCATTGCGCACGGACATCGGCACGCCGTCCACATTCAACACCACCGAGCCGTCATCCATGCTCATCTGGTTCAGCGACCCGACCCCACGAATACGCACATTGGCGTCATTGGCGCCGCCCCACGAGTTCACATCCACCCCCGGCGTGGTGCGCAGCGCGTCTTCCAGGGTGCGCAGGCGCCGGGTCTCCAGGGTTTTCCCATCAATCACCGAGAGACCAAAGGGAATGTCCTTGGCACTCTCCTGGCTCAACCGCGCGCTGACCGTCAGCGGTGCCAGTTCGATGGCCTCCGCAGGGGCCTGCGGCTGATAGTCAGCGGCATAGGCCGTGCACATCTGGCTGGACAAGCCCAGCGCCATGGTCTGGGTCAAGACGTTGGCCCGCCAGCCGAGGGGACGGCGCAGCGGTTGGATTAACAGTGCAGATGACATGACAACGCTCCAAAAGGCAGGGATGGTTCAAATTCATTGCGCAGGGCCCCAGCGCTCAAGCGCAGCGGCAATCGCGTCAGGATCAGGCGCGCCCAACAAGGGCTGGATCGCAGCCGGCCATCCCTGGCCGTTTCGGATGGCGGCGGTCATTGCCGTCAGTTGTTCGGGGCTTTGTTCGGCGGTCCATGCCAGGCTCGCCAGCGCTGCATAGGTGGCGGCCCAGCCATGCTCGCGGGCATCAGCCAGGGTGCCGACGGGTTCGCCGTCATTGCCCAGCGCGCGGGTCAGGTCATCGGCCATGAGTTTCACCAGTACCGCGCGCGCCTCAGGACCGTCTACATCCGCCACACACAGCAAGCCGATCGCGCCCGCCACGCCCTGGCTCAACCACAGGTAACCCGGCACCTGCCGCAGGTCGCTGGCGTCAATCAACACCCGGCGGGCAAGCAACTCGGCAATATGCGCACGGCGTGCCGAACGCCCGACGCCGGTCGCGGCCACGTCCCAATCCGGCGATTGGGCGAGCAACAGCTGACCGTGGCTCAAGCGGCTCTCGCCCATGCCGGTCGGCCAATGGCTCACGCCCTCCACCACCGGGCCACTGCCCAGGCGTCGCGCCACACAGGCGCTCATCAGGACCAGGTCTTCGCGCACTTCAACAGCCGTTTGCTGGCGGCTGGCATCCGCCTTTGCCTGCAAGCTGTAGGCAAAATCCAAAGGCGCCGTGCTGTGACCGTTGAAGTCCTGTCCATCAATCTCAACGTGCCATTGCCAGTCGCCCGCCGGCGCGATGGCCTCCACGGCGACGGCGGAACCTGCCGCCAAGGTGGGCACGTCGGCTGCCAAACCGACCTCGCTGCGTTGCACCGGCGCACGCAGCAGCCGCTCGCTGTCCAGCCCCAGGCGCGGCATAACACGGCGCGCTTCCAGCCACACGCCGTGCGGCCCCAACCAGAACGCTTCGCCTTCCGACGACCAGCCGTTGGCGCTGACAGTCCAGTTCAATTCCACATTACAGGCGTTCGTCGCACAAGGTGCCAGGGGCACGCGCAGGTGCTCGGTCGCCTGTTCGAACGTGACCGGTTGCCCCATCACGCTCACCGCCGTCACCTGCATGCCTGGCGGCAACTCGGCATCCAGTTGACTGGCGACCACGGCGTCCAGCGTCCACTGGCCCTCAACCTGACGCGCAGCGGAATCCACGCGCATCTGCACGCGCCCACCCGCCACCTGCCAGGCAGCCGCGTTGGCCACCCAGCGCTGTTCCCAGGCGGCGCGCTCGGCACGCCCTTCGGCCACCGATTGGTAGTCGCCCTGCTCCACCCAATAATGCTGCAAAGCCACGCCACAGCCCAGCAAACCCAAGGCGCCAAGGGCTAACACGGCAAGCGGCAACGGCTGGCCCACGTCAGCGAAACGGCGGCGCTCGGGACCGCGTGGCAGCGCCAGTGCCGCCACGCCGACCATCACCGCGCAACCTGCGAGTTTCCAGCCTGCCAGAGTGCCCAGATACGGTAACCAAGGCGCCCAGCCGGCGAGTTGCGACAACGCCACATGCGCCGGTATCCCCATCGCATAGGCGGGGTAGCTGACCAGCCCCAATTCGTGGTTGAGCACCAGGAAAAACGTCAGCAGCATCGACGTGGCGTAGGCGAGTCCCGAGCGGCGAATCAACGCGTGCACCAGCACCGTCAGCGCGGCCAGTTCCAGCAGCGGCGGCGCGAACACCAGCGCTTGGTAGACCAGTACAAAGCCCGGCGCCAGGCTGTCGGACGCAGCGATGGCGCTGATCAGCAGGCTGGCAATGCCTGGCACCAGCGCCAAGGTCAGGGTCGCCAACAACACACAGGCCGTACGGCCGAACAATCGCAGCCAGGTCGGTGCGGGGGTCGCCTGCAACATCGCGCCGAGGCCTTCGACGTCATCACGCCGACACACCAAGCCCACCAGCGCCGCGATAATAAAGGCGATCACCAGAAACAACGCGCTCGACAAGAGCGGCAGGGTCAGATCCGCCCGTGGCACCATCGGTCCGCGCGCATGCCACACGCCGTGGACAAAACCACTGAGCACGCCCATCACCAGCAGCAAGCCGAGCGCCACCCACCAGATCCGCCGTGCAAACAACTGGCGTACCTGCCAGCGCGCTTCATGCCACAAGGCGTGCGTCCAACGACTGGCCGTCAACGGACCCGGCAATTGCACGTCACGGCTGCGCAGCATAGGCGGTTCCGCCAGCACCGCACCGCTGCGCCGGCCCATCAGGCCCTGGCGCGTGGTGCGCGCCAACACCACGGCCAGTACCAGCAGCGGCAACACACACCACAACGCGCGGTTGAGCCAGAACCCTGGCGTCAGCGCCAGCAGCGACTGCGACTTCTGCGCAGTGCTCCAGGTTTCGACCTGGGCCTGGGCAAAGGTAAATAGCGACGGGTCCAGGCTGGCCGCCAACAGCGGGTTGATATGCCCGCCCTTGAGTACGACCACCGCAAACATCCACAGCAGCATCAATACCGTCGCCAGGGCAAAGGGCGCAGCCAGGCCACGGCTGCGCAACGCCAGCAGGTAATACAACGCACCGATTCCAGTACTCACCGGCAACAGCAAGGCGACCCAGGCAAAGGCCAACGCCGACCAGACCGGCGCACCGATACTGGCCGCTGGTACCCAGCCGAGCCAGCCCAATACCGGGCTGACCAGGAAGCCGATAATCAACGCACTGGCGAGTAACCCGCCCACCAGCGCCGCGCCGATAAAACGCCCCCACAGCAGCGCCGGCAGCGACAGCGGCAAGGCCAGCAGCACCTCTTCCAACTGCGCCTTGCGGTCGCGCAGGGCCGGCTGCGCAAACACCCAGGCCCAGGCAAAAAACAGGAAGAACATGCAACCGCACGACATCAGGTAAATCAGGCTGGGTGCATTGCGGGCGATGTCGCTGGCACCCATTTTCTGCACGTAGTCGGCATTCGTCAGGGACATCAGCAGGTAGCCGGTGAGGCCAAGAAACACCAACAAGGGAATGCCACTGCGCAGCCCCGCGCGGACTTCCACCCAGGCTTCACGCAACAGCAAGGCGACGGTATTCATGCCTCCACCGCCTCGCCGGCCTGGGCCAGCGCCAGGTAATAGATATCCTCCAGGCGCGGCGCGTGGGGGCTGAAACGCGGGTCTGCTGGACGCTCGCCGTGCACGATCACGCGACTGCCTTGCGGGCTGGCGGCCACATGCAACGCTTCGGGCAACGATTCACCACGGCTGAACGGCGCTTCCCACAAGCGGCCCTGTTCGGCAGCGAGCAAGTCGGCCGGGCGACCTTCGACAATAATCTGCCCGCCGGCCAACACCGCCAGGCGGCTGCACAGGTTCTCGACGTCTTCGACGATATGGGTCGAGAGCAGCACGATGGATTCGGCGGCGACATCCGCCAGCACCCGATGAAAACGGTTGCGTTCGGCCGGGTCGAGGCCCGCCGTGGGCTCATCGACGATCACTAAGCGCGGCGACCCCACCAGTGCCATGGCGATACCGAACCGGCGCAACATGCCGCCCGAATAGGTCGCCAACGCACGGTGGGCCGCCTGCTGCAAGTTGACCTTATCCAGCAGGGCCTCGATTTCCTCGCGGCGCTGGCGGTTGTCGGTACGGCCCTTGAGCCAGGCGAACCGGTCGAGCAAATCCCGCGCACTCACGCCGGGGTACGCGCCCAGTTGCTGCGGCAGGTAACCCAGGCGGCGACGCAGATGATCGGGGCCGCGCAGAACGTCCACGCCGTCCAGGTGGATGCTGCCGGCGTCCGGCAGTTGCAGGGTCGCCAGGGTGCGCATCAGGCTGCTCTTGCCGGCGCCGTTGGGACCGAGCAAGCCATACATACCGGGGCCAACACTCAGGTCCACGCCGCGCAGCGCTTCGACGCCATTGTTGTAGCGCTTGCGCAGGCCGCGCACTTGTAAACCCGAATCGACAGACATCCGCAACTCCATGAAGAGGCCCTGCAAGAGGGCGGCGAGCGACGGTAGTCAAGGCCGTGGGCCGGGCTCTACCCGATTCAAGTCATTTTCCAACCGCATCGCGCGGCGTATCGGCGTCATGTCCCGCAACTGCGCCCGTGCAATCGGCACTGGGCAAACGGATACGGGGCAAAAACGATTCGATCCGGGTAGTCGCCAAAATGAGAATGACTAGCATCTCCCCCATGCATTTGCCTGCCCCCAGCGCCTGGGCCAACCCCGGCCCGGGCCCTAGCGATGAGAAGACGTTGAGCCATGGCCACTCCCAGCACCTCAACCGCAACACTGCTGCGCCAATCCCTGTCCGACGCACTTGGACTGCCCGCCGACCAGGTGCCCCTGGAGGCCAACCTGATCGAATGGGGCCTGGACTCCGTCACCCTGATCCGTCTTGCCGGCCAATGGCGGCGCAAGGGCCTGGCCGCGCGTTTCGCCGACTTGGTGGCGGACCCGCGCCTATGTAGCTGGCTGGCCCTGCTTGACACCGCCCCCACGGCCCCCGCGCCGGTCAGCACCGCCACCGATGACGGGCTGCCGTTCGAACTGGCGCCGATGCAGCACGCTTACTGGATCGGTCGCGCCCCTGGCCAAGCGCTGGGTGGCGTGGCAGCACACTTCTATAACGAGTTCGATGGCCACGACGTTGACCCGATACGGTTGGAAGCCGCCGTGCGTGCCCTGCTCGCGCGGCACCCGATGTTACGGGCGCAGTTTCTCGATGACGGCCGCCAGCAGGTCCTCGCGCACAGCCCGTGGCCGGGGCTCACGGTGCATGACCTGCGCCAGGCCGGCGCCGAACAGGTGCAACAACGGCTGGCAGCCTTGCGAGCCGAGCTGTCCCATCGCAAGTTGGCCGTGGAACAAGGCCAGGTGCTGGATATCCAGCTGTCGTTGTTGCCCGACGGCACCCGCCTGCACCTGAACCTCGACATGCTCGCCGCCGATGCCTTGAGCCTGCGCACCCTGCTCGGCGACCTGGTGCTGTTGTACCGCCAACATCCCCTGCCCGCGCTGGACTACACCTTTGCCCGCTACCTGGCTGACCTGCGCCAGGAACAGGCCAGCGCCGAGCAGCGGGATCGTCACCAACAGGCGCGCGACTACTGGTTGCAGCGCCTCGATCAATTGCCCGGTGCGCCGAGCCTGCCGATCAAGGCCCAGGGCGATGACCGCCAGGTCTGCCGCCGTCACCATTGGCTGCCGCCGTCAGAACGCCAGGCATTCGAACGCCAGGCGCGGGAGCACGGGCTCACGCCGGCCATGGCGTTGGCGGCGGTGTTCAGTGAAGCCCTTGGCGCTTGGTGCGATACACCCGAGTTGCTGCTCAACCTACCGCTATTCAACCGCACGCCGCTGCATGCCGACGTTGATCGCCTGGTCGGGGATTTCACTTCGTCGATCCTGCTGGCCTGGGACGGCCGGGTCGCCGGCACGTTTGCCGCACGCGCCACCACCCTGCAACGCCGCTTCCACAGCGATGTCGCACACAGTGCGTTTTCCGGCCTGGAGGTGTTGCGTGAACTGTCCCGCCAACGCGGTGAACAAGTGCTGGCTCCCGTTGTATACACCAGCGCACTGGGCCTGGGTGAGCTGTTCGCCGAGGGCGTGCAGGCGAGTTTCGGCCAACCGGCGTGGATCATTTCCCAGGGCCCGCAGGTGTGGCTCGATGCGCAAGTCACCGAGCTGGACGGCGGCATCCTGGTCAACCTCGATGCACGTGAAGGGCTGTTCGCCGACGGTGTGCTGGATGGTATGTTCAAGGCCTATACCGACCTGTTGCAACGCCTGTGTTTTGACCCGGACGCCTGGCATCAGGCGCCGTCTGCGCTGATCCCCGCCGAGCAACTGGCCCTGCGCCAAACCGTGCAAGGCCAGCCTGCTGCCCTGCCCGTCAAGCGCCTGCATGAGGCATTTTTTGCCCAGGCACGCCTGACGCCCAGCTTGCCCGCGCTGCTGCAGGGCAACCATTCCGTCATCGGTTATGGCGAGCTGGCCGAGCGGGCCCTGCAAGTTGCAGCGTACCTGGAAGACCAAGGTATCCAGCGCGGCGATGTCGTGGCGCTGCAACTGCCCAAGGGCCCCGAGCAAGTTATCGCGGTACTGGGGATCCTCGCCTGCAGCGCCACGTACCTGCCCATCGGCATCGACCAGCCCGACGCACGCGGCCAGAAAATCTGCGAAAGCTCAGGTGCGCGGTTGCTGCTCAAGGCCCTGCCACCTGCGGGCCCCGCGCTGGACGCGCCCCGGCCCGGTGCGGTCAGCGACCTGGCCTACATCCTCTACACCTCCGGTTCCACTGGCGAACCCAAGGGCGTGGAAATCAGCCACCTGGCCGCCGCCAACACCGTGGACGACCTGCAACGACGCCTCCAACTGACCGCCGATGACCGCATCCTCGCGCTCTCTGCGCTGGAGTTCGACCTGTCGGTGTTCGACCTGTTTGCTGCGCTGTCCACCGGCGCGGCGGTGATTGGCATCGAGCCCGAAGCGCAGCGCGATGCCCCGCGCTGGCGTGAACTGGCCTTGCAGCACCGCGCCAGCGTGCTCAACTGCGTGCCGGCGTTGCTGGACATGTTGCTCGGTTGCGCCCCGGCCGACGCTCGCCTGCCGCTGCGTGCGGTGTTGCTCGGCGGTGACAAAGTCGCCCCGGACCTGGCGCCACGGTTGTGGGCCCAGGCGCCGGGCTGTCGCTTCATGGCCTTGGGCGGCGCTACCGAAGCGGCGATCCACTCGACGCTGTTCGAAGCCCTCCCCGGCCAGCCATTGGCTTGGCACTGCCTGCCCTACGGCAAACCGCTGGACAACGTCAGCCTGCGCATCGTCGACCACCAGGGCCATGACTGCCCGGACTGGGTGGCCGGGGAGCTGTGGATCGGCGGCGCCGGGGTGGCCCAGGGTTATCGCGGCGACCGCGTGCGCAGCGCCGAACGTTTTGTCGACTATCAAGGCCTGCGCTGGTACCGCACCGGCGACCGGGCGCGCTACCACCCCGACGGCACTGTGGAGTTCCTCGGGCGTAGTGACTTCCAACTCAAGCTGCATGGCTACCGCATCGAGGCCGGCGAAGTCGAGCAGGCACTGCTGGCCTGCCCAGGCGTGGAGCACGCTGTCGTATTGCTGGCCGGCCAGCAATTGGCGGCGGTGGTCCGTCTGGCGCACGGCGCCGTGCAGCCTGTGCAGATCGACCTGCCGGGCCTGGCCGAGCGCCTGCCGGCGTATATGATTCCCTCGCTCATCCTCGGCTGCGCGCAGCTGCCCTTGACCGGCAACGGCAAGGTCGACCGCAAGGCCTTGCACGCGTGGCTCGTCCAGCATAGTCCGGTGCAGCAGGCAAACCTGACGGCGCCCTGCGGCGTCATCGAACAGCAGGTGGCCCGCGCCTGGCAGCAGTTGCTTGGCTGTGGTGAGGTGTGCCGCGAACACAGCTTCTTTGCCCTGGGCGGCGACTCCCTGAGCGCCACCCGCCTGGTGCGCCTGCTCGCCGAACAAGGGCTGGGCGGTGCACGCATCGCCCAGGTGTTTGCCAAGCCGGTGCTGGCGCAGTTTTGTGTCAACCTGCATCAACAGGCACAGGCCGAACCCGCACACACCGTTGTTGCAGACCTGGCGCAACGCCACGCGCCCTTCCCGATGACTGAGGTGCAGCAGGCCTATTGGCTAGGCCGCGACCCCAGCCTCGTGCTGGGGGGTGTGAGTTGCCACTTCTACCGTGAATACGACGTCGAGGACCTTGACCTGCCGCGCCTGCAACACGCGTTGCAGCGCTTGATCGAACGCCACGAAATGCTGCGCGCTGTGTTCGACCACAATGGCCAGGCGCGCATCCTGCAACAAGTGCCAGCCTTCGTGATCGGCCAGGGCCACGCCAGCCTGGACGACCTGCGCGAACACTGTGCCCATCGCGTGTTCGCCCCTCACCAATGGCCGCTGTTCGATATGCAAACGGTGACCCACGGCCGGCACACACGCCTGGCGATCAGCCTGGACAATTTGATCCTCGATGCCCTGAGCATCCTGCGTTTCTACGCCGAACTCGATGCGTTGTACCGCGAGCCCGGCATTGCGCTGGCCCCGTTGGACCTGTCGTTTCGCGATTACCAATTGCAGTGCGCCCCGGCACCTGAAGAGCTGCACGCCGCGCAGCGCTTCTGGCAGGAACGCCTGCCCGAATTACCGCCCCATCCGCAGTTGCCGCTGGCCGCCGACCCCGCCAGCCTGGGCCGACCACGCTTTGAACGCCTGCAAGGGCAGATCGATGCCAGCGCCTGGCAAGCGATCCTGTCCAAGGCCCAGCAACAGGGGCTCACCGCCTCGGCGGTACTGCTCTGCGCTTTTGCCGAAACCCTCGGCCGCTGGAGTGCACGCCCAGACCTGAGCCTCAACCTCACACTGTTCGATCGCCGCCCCATGCACCCTCAGATCGACCAGGTAATGGGCGACTTCACATCGCTGACCCTGCTCGGGTATGTGCCCGTGGCGGGTGAGCGTTGGGTTGACCGTGCACGGCGTACGCAACACTCCCTGGGCGAGGCGTTGGAGCATCGCTGCGTGGGTTCGGTCAGCCTGCTGCGTCAGCTGGCCCGGGGCAATGGCGAACAACAGGTGAGCATGCCGGTGGTGTTCACCAGCGCCCTGGGTGTGCCGGATGGCACGGCGGCGCCAGTGGACGGCCCGTTTGCCCACCAGGTTTTCGGCCTGACACAAACCCCGCAAGTGTGGCTCGACCACCAGGTCGTCGAAGCCAACGGTGGCATTGCCCTTAACTGGGACCGTGTGGTCGGCCTGTTTCCCGAAGGTCTGGTTGAAGCGATGTTCGACGCTTACCTGCATAGCCTCAACTGGTTGGCGGAGCACGCCTGGGACAGCGCGCCACCCGACCTGCTGCCCCAGGCCCAAGCACAACGGCGCGCTCAACTCAACGCCCCGGTCGACTGCGTGCCGGGCGACCCGACGCTGCACCAGGGTTTCTTTGAGCAGGCGCGTCATGCTCCGCAGCGCCCCGCCTTGTTATGGGGTGAACACGGCACGCTGAAGTACGGCGAACTGGCCAACCACGCGCTGCGTATCGCCCACAGCCTGATGGACGCAGGTGTCGCACCCGGCGACCTGGAGGCCGTGTCCCTGGCCAAGGGGCCGCAGCAGGTCGCCTGTGTGCTGGGCATTCTGGCGGCCGGCGCCGCCTACTTGCCGGTGGGTGTCGATCAGCCGTTGCAGCGCTGCCAGCGCATCCTGCAACAGGCCGGTGTGACCGTGATGCTCGCGGAGCACGACCCGCGACTCCCCGGCGTCAAACACCTCAAGCCCTCCACTGCGTTGAAGGCCGAACCGCTGGCGGCGCCACCGCCGCTCTCAGCGGGTGAACTGGCCTATGTGATCTACACCTCCGGCTCCACCGGCCAGCCCAAGGGCGTGGAAATCACCCACCGCGCGGCGATGAATACCGTGGCCGAGATCAACCGCTGTTATGGCGTCCAAGCCAGCGACCGGGGCCTGGCCCTGTCGGCGCTGGACTTCGACTTGTCGGTGTACGACCTGTTCGGCCTGCTTTCGGTGGGCGGCGCCCTGGTGCTGATCGACGAAGACCAGCGCCGCGATGCCCGCGCCTGGCTCAAGGCATTGCGACAGCACCGCGTGACCCTGTGGAACAGCGTGCCGGCGCTGCTCGACATGCTGCTGGAAGCCAACGCTCAAGACCGCCAGCCCCTGGACCTGAGGGTCGCACTGCTGTCCGGCGACTGGATCGGCCTTGATCTGCCGCAACGCCTGCAAGAGCAGGCCTCCGGTTGCCGTTTTATCTCCCTCGGCGGCGCGACCGAAGCGGCGATCTGGTCGAATCACTTTGAAGTACGCCAGGCAATGCCGGGCTGGCGTTCGATCCCCTACGGCGTGCCGCTGGCCAACCAGGCCTACCGGGTGGTCGATGCTCTAGGCCGTGACTGCCCCGACTGGGTCACGGGGGAACTGTGGATCGGCGGTGCCGGCGTCGCGCGCGGTTATCGCCACGCGCCGCAGTTGAATGCCGAGCGCTTTGTCGACGGTTGGTACCGCACCGGAGACCTTGGTCGCTACCACCCCGATGGCCTGTTGGAGTTTCTCGGGCGCGCCGACAGCCAGGTGAAGGTCCGTGGCCATCGCATCGAACTGGGCGAAATCGAAGCCGCCCTGGCGCGTCACCCCTGTGTGAACAGCGCCGTGGCGCTGGTCGCCGACCACCGACTGATGGCCGCCGTTACGGCCAGCACCTGCGTCGAGGTGCTCGCACAGCATCTGGAGCAGTGCCTGCCGGCCTACATGCGCCCGGAACAGATCCTGGTGCTGGAACGCCTGCCCTTGAGCAGCAATGGCAAGGTCGACCGCCGTGCGCTGCTCGCTCCCTTGAGCGCCGCTGCCCAGCCACGGGACGCGATGGATGAGCAACCACTGAGCGCCGGCGAACAGGTGATCGCCGAGCTCTGGCAGCACTTGCTCAAGGTGCCGAGCGTCTCGCGCCACGACAACTTTTTCCGCCTGGGCGGCGACAGCCTGCTGGCCACGCGTTTTCTCGAAATGCTGCGCAGCCGTCTGGGTGTGGAACTGCCCATGGGCCAGTTGTTCGGCGCCGCCAGCCTGTTGGAAGTGGCGCAGACCCTCGAACGCCTACCCACCCCACACACCGTTGAAGAAGGCGTTATCTGATGCCCGCGCAACCCCCCTTTTTTCCAGGAGCTGTCCCCATGCCCGCCGCCAAACTGCTAAGCGAACTCAAGTCCCTGGGCGTCGAACTCTGGCCCCAGGATGGCCAACTGAAATTCCGCGCGCCCCAGGGCCTGCTCGACACCGAACGCATGGCGCAACTGCGCGAACACAAGCAACAGATCCTGCACCTGCTGGAGACACAGGAACGCCCGCTCGTGCAGGCCGATCCGGCGCAGCACCACACGCCCTTCCCCCTCACCGATGTGCAGAATGCCTACCTGCTGGGCCGCCAATCGTCCTTCGGCTATGGCAATGTCGCCTGCCATGGCTACCTGGAACTGGGCTGGCCAACCCTGGACCCGCAGCGGGTGGAACAGGCCTGGAACCGCCTGATCGCCCGCCACGACATGCTGCGCGCGGTGATCGCCAGCGAAGGTTCGCAGCGTGTGCTGCCCGACGTCGCCCACTATCCTCTGGCCATCGCCGATTTGCGTGGTGCCACCCGCGAGCAGCACCAGCACGCGGTGCAACAGATTCGCCAAGCCATGGAGCAGAAGCTCTACCCCACCGAGGTCTGGCCGCTGTTCGAACTGCGTATGAGCCGCAGCGACAACGGCGACACGCTGCACTTTTCCATGGACTCCCTGATTGCCGACTGGGCCAGCGCGCAGCTGCTGTTCAATGAGCTGGAGCTGTTGCTGCAGGGTCCCCAGGCAGCCTTGCCTGCCCTGGACATCACCTTCCGCGACTATCTAATGGCCGAGCGCAGTTTGCTCGAAGGCAGCCGCCACCAACGTGACCGTGACTACTGGCTGGCCCGCATCGACGCATTGCCCGCCGCCCCACAACTGCCGACGCCCCTGAGCGGCGAAGACACCCGCGTGCCCCGTTTTCAACGGCACTCGGCGCAGCTTGAGTCGCAGCCATGGGCAGCCCTGAAAAGCGCTGCCAGCGAACGCGGCCTTACTCCATCCATCGTGGTGCTGGCGGCCTACGTAGCCACGTTACAACGCTGGAGCCAGCAGCCCGCCTTCAGCCTCAACCTGACATTGCTCAACCGCCTGCCACTGCACCCGCAGGTGGATCGCCTGGTGGGCGACTTCACCTCGGTCAGCCTGTTGCAGGTCAACGATCCCGCAGGGCTGGACTTCACCGCCCAGGCACGCCAGTTGGGCAGCCAATTGTTTGCCGACCTGGAGCACCGGTTGTACTCCGGCATCCAGGTCATGCGCGAAATCGGTCGGCGCCGCGGGCGTGAAGCGGCGGCCATGCCGGTAGTCTTCACCAGCGCCATCGGCCTGGGGATCGAGGCACCGCCGGCCAGTCAACGCCGGGTTGGCCACGGCATCACCCAGACGCCGCAGGTCACCCTTGATTGCCAAGTGATGGATGACGCCAACGGCCTGCACATCCATTGGGACGTGCGCCAAGGCGTATTCCCCGACGGCCTGGTGGACGACATGCAACAGGCCTTTGTCGCCGAGTTGCAGTTGCTCGCCCTCGATCCAGCCGCCTGGGAACATCCGGTGCACGTGCCGCTGCCGGCCTGGCAACAGCGTGAACGCCTGGCGGCGAATGCCACCGCCGCCCCGTTGCCCACCGGTCGCCTGCACGACGGCCTGCTGGCCATGGCCTGGGAACATCCTCACACCCTGGCGGTGATCGATGCCAGTGGCAGCCTGACCTACGCGGCCCTTGCCGAACGTGCACTGGCCGTGGCCGCCACCCTGCGTGAGGCCGGGTGCGACGCGCAGGAACCGGTGGCGATCCTGATGCCCAAGGGTCTCGACCAAGTGGTGGCGGCCTACGGCGTGTTGCTCGCCGGCGCGGCCTATCTGCCCCTGGACAGCAACGCTCCGGCCGCACGCCGCGACCGCGTCCTGCTAAGCGCCAAGGTGCGGCATGTGCTGGGGCATTCCCTGGCGCAGCCGAACACGCCGTTGCCCGAGACATTGCAATGGCACGCCGTAGACCGGTTGCCCTCGGCGGGCGCGGATTTCGAGCTGATCGAAGGCAGTCCCGATGACCTCGCCTACGTGATCTACACCTCCGGCTCCACCGGAGAACCCAAGGGCGTGATGATCAGCCATCGCGCCGCGCTCAATACCGTGCAAGACATCAATCGACGCTTCGACGTCAACGCCGATGACCGCGTGCTGGGCCTGGCGCAGTTGAGTTTCGACCTGTCGGTGTACGACCTGTTCGGGCCCCTCGCCGTGGGCGCAACCCTGGTGCTGCCCGACCCGGCCCGTGGCGCCGACCCGTCGCACTGGGCCGAACTGGTACAGCGTCATCAGGTCACGCTGTGGAACTCAGTGCCGGCACAACTGCACATGCTCGCCGACTACCTGCACGCCGAACCCCGCCCACTGGACAGCCTGCGCCTGGCCTTGCTGTCCGGTGACTGGATCCCGCTTAACCTGCCACCGCAACTCCAGGCGTTGTTGCCCGACCTGAAACTGGTAGGCCTGGGCGGCGCCACCGAAGCCTCTATCTGGTCGAACCTGCACCCCGTCGGCGCCATCGACCCGGCGTGGCGCAGCATTCCCTACGGCCTGCCGCTGGCCAACCAGGGCTTTCGGGTACTCGACAGCCACTGGCGTGATGCGCCGACCTGGGTGCCGGGCGACCTGTACATCACCGGTGTCGGCCTGGCCCAGGGCTACCTGGGCGATCCGGCATTGAGCGACGCACGCTTCTTTGCTCACCCGCTCGACGGCCAGCGCCTGTACCGCACCGGTGACCGTGGCCGCTATTTGCCGGGGGGAGAGCTGGAATTCCTGGGTCGTGAAGACGGCCAGGTGAAAATTCGCGGCCATCGGGTGGAACTCGGTGAGATCGAGGCCGCACTGCTCGCCACCCCTGGCGTGGGCACTGCGGTGAGCCTGGTCAGTGGCGACCTGTTGGCGTTCGTCACCGCCGCACGCGCCGAACCCGAGCCGCTGCCAGGCGCGCCGTTGCTCACGGCGGTCAAACGTTATGCCGACAGCCAGGTGGGCAGTTTCGATGCGCAACAGGTGCGCGAGTACCAGGCTGACCTGAGTGCCGCCGCATTGAGTTCGATGCTGGAGGTGTTGCTCAAGGCCGGACTGTTCAGCGGCGAACGGGCCGAACCGGACGCCGCCACAATCCTGCACGCCTTGCAGGCCGAGCCGCGTCACCATTGGCTGGTACGCCGCTGGTTGGGCGCGCTGTGCGAGGCTGGTCTGCTGCACTACACCCACTCGCACTACCGCCTCGCGCAACCCGCGCCCAACCCGGCGCTGGCGTGGGGCCGGGTGGAACAAGCGGTCGCCTCGGGGCTGTGCAGCCAGGCGCTGCTCGACTACCAGCTCAACCATGTGTGGCAACTGCCGCAACTGCTCAAGGGCGAGGTCAACCCGTTCGATTTGCTGTTCCCCCAAGGCCAACTGGACTTGGCCTTGCAGCTGTACGGCGGGGATGCCGTGTCGCGCTACAACAACCACAGCATCGCGGCGCTGATCAACCGCCTGGCCACCCACTATCAAGGCCACGGCCCGCTGCGCATCCTCGAAATCGGCGCCGGTACTGGCGCCACCAGCGCGCCGGTCATCGGCTTGCTCGATGGGCTGGAAGTCGACTACCTGTTTACCGACATGACCGCGCTTTTCCTGCCGGCGGCCAAGCAACGCTTTGCTGAACAGGCCTGGGTACGCTATGGCGTATTGGACATCGACCAGGACATCCGCCCTCAGGGTTTGGCCAGCAACAGCGTGGATATCGTGCTGTGTGCGGGCATGCTCAACAGCGTCAAGGACATCGACAATGCCCTTGGCCAGATCACCGGGTTGCTCAGCCCTGGCGGCTGGCTGGTGTTCAGCGAACCGACCGGCGAATGGCCGCCGATCCTGCTGACACAGGGCTTCATGATGACACCGGCCAATGGCGACCACGACCAGGGCCGAAGCAGCCTGCGCGACGCCGATATCTGGCAGGCGCGGGTCAAGGCCTTCGGTGGCGAATGCCTGCCTGCCCTGCCCCAGGCCGATCATCCGCTGGTCGCCCTCGGCATGCAGGTATTCGCCGCGCGCTTCAAGGCCGGCGTGCAGCGCCTGAGTGTCGACAGCCTGCGCCGCGCCCTGGCCGAACGCCTGCCGGACTACATGTTGCCAGCGCACCTGCAGGTACTCGACCGCTTGCCGTTGACCGCCAACGGCAAGGTCGACCGCAAGACCTTGGCCGGCTGGCGCCCTGCCGCCGATGCCCAGGCCTCCAGCAGCCAGGAAGCGCCGAGCGATCCGCTCAGCGCCGAGTTGTGCCGCGTATGGTCCGACGCCCTGGGGCTGGCGCAGATCGGCGTCGAGGACAGCTTCTATGAAAAAGGCGCCGACTCGCTGATCCTCGCCCGCGTCGCTGGCCAACTGCGTGAGCAACTGCCCCAGGCCCAAAGCCTGAGCTACGACACCTTGCTGCGCCAGATGCTCAACGAGCCGAATGTCGCCGCCCTCGCGCGCCTGCTCAATCAGGGCGAAGCCACGCCGCGCGCGATTGCCGCCAGCGATGAAGCGCAACGCTCGTCCAGCAGCAACGCGCTGGTGGTGCCATTTGGCGGGGGTGACGTCGGCCCGGTCCGGGTGATGTTCCACGCCGCCCTCGGCACCCTGGATTATTTCCAGCACCTGGGCCGCGCCCTTGCCGACCAACAGGCCGGTCCGGTGATTGGCTTTGCCGTGGCTGACACCGAACAGTACCTGGCGCTGGAGCCCAAACGCCTGATCGAGAGCGTGGCCGAGGACTACGCCGAACGCTTGATCGCCGACGGCCATCAACGTTTCCAGCTGATCGGCTACTGCCTCGGCGGGCTGCTGGCCACTGAGGTTGCCCGACGCTTGCTCGAACGCGGCATGGAAGTGGTCAACCTGAGCCTGATCGACAGCATCCCGATGTTCATCGACACCGACGAAGAGCTGGCCTACGAGGCGATCTTCGTGCCCAACCTGAACCTGGACCCGGTGAAAACCGTGTTCGGTGCGCACATCGAAGACTACGACGTGTACCGCGCCATCGACTTGTTGATGGCCCGCGACAACCGCTGCGTGCCTGCCGGGGCCATGGCGGCGTTGAGCGGCGATCCGGGGCTGGACGCGCTGGCGCTGGCGGTCCAACAGCAATCGGCGCGCAGCCAGCAGGAGCGCCTGGCCGAATACGCACGCCTGGCCTCGGGCCAGGCCGGGGTGCCGATCGGCCCCGAACTGGTACCGACGCTGTTTCGAGTGTGCCGCCATAGCATGCGGGCGGCGCGGTTCGACCCGCCGCCGTTCCTCGGCAACATGACCTACCTGCGCTGCCTGGAGCAGCAGTCGTTCGGCATCACCGGCGGCGTCGGGCACTTGGCCGCACCGTTCTGGGAAGACGCCTGCCTGGGCCGCTTCGAGCTGATCGACGTGCCCGGCAATCACTTCAGCGTGATCGAACCGCCCCACGTCCACACCGTTACTGCGCACCTGCTTGAGGCCCTTCGGAAAAACTCATGACCACTGCCTTGGATACTCTGAAACGCCCGGTCAATCGCCTCATCCGTATTGGTGTGGTGTTCGCCGCCCTCGGCGCATTGGTCAACCTGGTGCCCTTTATCGGCCTCACCGAACTGGGCCGCTTGCTGTTGGCCGGCAGCGCCGACAGCAAGATCCTATGGCTGTGGGCCGCGCTGGTGGTGATCGCCCTGAGTGTGGGGTGGATGGCCAGTGGCGTGGCGCTGTGGTTGACCCATGTGGCTGACCACCGGCTGCAATCAAGTTTGCGCGAAGCCATGGTGCGCAAGCTCGGGCGCGTGCCGTTGGGCTGGTACACCGACACCACCTCCGGCGCCGTGCGCAAGGTGGTGCAGGACGACCTCGAAGACCTGCACCACCTGGTCGCCCACCACGCGGTGGAACTCACGGCGGCCATCGTCACGCCGTTGGCGGGCCTGCTGTGGCTGGCGACGCTGAACTGGCGGCTGGCGCTGCTGGCGGTGCTGACACTGCCCATCTACGCGGTGGCCTACACGCTGATGATGCGCGGTTTTGGCGCCAAGATGCAGTTGCTGGACAAGAGCATGACCCGGGTCAGCGCGGCAATTGTCGAGTTCGTGCACGGCATTGCCGTGGTCAAGGCGTTCGGCCAGGTCGGCCAGGCGCACCGTAGCTATCAGCAGGCGGTCAACCAGTTCAGCGAGCAGTACGCCGGCTGGGTCAAGCCGCTGCTGCGCCTGGAAGCCTTTTCCTCGATGGCCTTGAGTGTGCCAGTGATCCTGCTGGTGAGCCTGGGGGTAGGAAGCCTGTTGCTGGCGCACGGTTGGATAACACCGCTGGAGCTGTTCGCCGAAACCCTGGTGGCGGTGGTCATTCCGCAGTCGCTGCTGGTGATCAACCAGAGCCTCACGGCCCAGCGTACGGCCCTGGCGGCAGCGGATCGCATCGAAGCGCTGCTGGACGTTGAGCAATTGCCTTCGCCCAAGGCCTGCGTCCAACCCCAGGGTAGCGACATCCGCTTTGAACAGGTGCAGTTCGGCTACGACGCCGAGCACCTGATCCTCAAGGGCGTCGACCTGCACTGCCCGGCCGGCAGCGTGACCGCATTGGTCGGCGCATCCGGTGCCGGCAAGTCGACCCTGGCCAAGCTGGTGCCGCGCTTTCATGACGTCAACGCCGGCCGTATCTGCGTGGGCGGCGCCGATGTGCGCGAGATCGACCCGCGCCAGTTGTATCAACACGTGGGCTTCGTGTTGCAGGACGCCCAACTGGTGCACGGCACGGTCGCCGACAACCTGCGCCTGGGCCGCCCGGATGCCAGCGATGCAAAGGTCGAGGCGGCAGCGCGCTCCGCGCAGATCCATACGCGTATCCAGGCCCTGCCCCGGGGTTATCAATCGGTGATCGGCGAAGATGCGATCTTCTCCGGTGGCGAGGCGCAGCGCGTGTCCATCGCCCGCACGCTGCTGGCCGACACGCCAGTGCTGATCCTCGATGAAGCCACCTCCCACGCCGATCCCGAGTCCGAAGCATTGATCCAGGATGCGCTGTCGGCCTTGGCACGGGGCCGCACGGTGCTGGTGATTGCCCATCGTCTGTCGAGCATCAGTGGCGTCGACCAGATCGTCGTCCTCGACCAGGGCCGCGTGCTGGAAAGCGGTCGCCATGAACACCTGCTGAACGCCAATGGCGCCTATGCCCGACTGTGGCGAGCCGGCACCGAAACCCCTGCCGTGGAGATGTCCCTGTGATTCGCAGCCTTGTGACCTTACTGGGCCCGGCCCATGCCCCGCGCCTCTACCGTTACCTGGCGTGGCTGGTGACCAGCGCCGTGCTGCAAGGCCTGGCCGTGGCGCTGTTGGTGCCGATCCTGCACGCGTTGTTCGCCGGCGACCTGCCCACGGCCACCGCCTGGCTGGCGGGCCTGGCGGCCATGGTGGTGCTGACCTGCATCGCCCACTACCAGCAGGCCATGAAGGGCTTTGCCCTGGCCTTGCTGGTGCTGACGACCTTGCATGATCGCCTCGGCCAGCATCTGGTCAGCCTGCCGTTGGGCTGGTTCAACTCGGAAAAGGTCGGGCGTCTCTCGCGCAGCGCTACCAGCGGTACGTTGATGGTCACCGGTTTGTTTGCCCATTACCTGGGGCCGGTGGTGTCGGGGGTGGTGGTGCCGGCCACCGTGGCGCTGACGCTGTTCGTGTTCGACTGGCGCCTGGGCCTGACGGCTGTGTTGTGTGCGCCGCTGATCTACTTCACCCATCACTGGTCGGCCGCCGCCATCGGCAGCAACGATGCGCGAGTGGAAGCCGCCGCGACACTGGCCGGCAACCGGGTGGTGGAGTTCGCCCGCAATCAGCAAGTGCTGCGCGCGTTTGGCCGCACCCAGGACGGCTACGCGCCGTTACAGGCGGCCAATCAGGCGCAAAAGCTGGCGGGTGGCTCGATGCTGTCGCAGACCTTTCCCAAGCTGCTCGCTGGTGGTTTGACCGTGCAGCTGGCCTTTGCGCTACTGGTCGGCGTGGGCATTGCACTGGCGGCTCATGGTGAAATCGATGCGATCCAGTTGGTGGCCCTGCTCGCCCTGGCAGCACGATTCGTGGGGCCATTGGCCGAAGCCGCAGCACGCAGCGGCCTGTTGCGCATGGCCGGCAACGACCTGGATCAATTGGTGAGTATCCTGCGTGAGCCACCGTTGCCCGAACCCGCCGTCAGCCTGCCCCTGTCAGCACCCGGCAGCCTGGCCTTCGAACACGTGAGCTTCGCCTACCCGAGTGGCCCGACGGTGTTGCGCGACCTGACCTTCAGCGCCCCGGCGCATTCGATGACCGCGATTGTCGGCGCGTCGGGCTCGGGCAAGACCACCGTCACCCGCCTGTTGATGCGTTTTTTCGACACCACGGCGGGTAGCGTCAAGGTCGGCGGCGTGGACGTGCGCGAGCTGTCCAACGCGGCGCTGATGGCGCAGTTGTCGCTGGTGATGCAGGACGTGTACCTGTTCGACGACAGCCTGGAAGCGAATATCCGCGTCGGTAGCCCGGACGCCAGTGCCCGCGAAGTCGCCGAAGCGGCACGGCTGGCCGGTGTCGATGACATCGTCGCCCGCCTGCCGCAGGGCTGGAACACACCGGTGGGCGAAGGTGGCGCATCGTTGTCCGGCGGTGAGCGCCAGCGCGTGTCCCTGGCGCGCGCCTTGCTCAAGCGTGCGCCTATCGTGCTGCTGGACGAAGCCACCGCCGCGCTCGACCCGCACAACGAAGCCTTCGTACAGGCCGCGATTCAACGCCTGATGCAACACTCGACCGTGCTGGTGATCGCCCATCGTTTGCCGACCATCATGGCCGCTGACCAGATTCTGGTCCTGGACGAAGGTCGCCTGGTGGAATCAGGCACCCACGCACACCTGCTCAGCCTCAACGGGCGTTACGCCGGGTTCTGGCATGACCGTCAGCGCGCGGGTGGCTGGCGCCTGAATGTGCAGGCCCAGCCATGCTGATCGGGGTGCTGGGCGGCAGTGGCGACGTCGGCCTGACCGGCGCACAGGCCTTGTTAAGCCTGGGCCTGCAGGACCTGCGCCTGGGCGGGCGTGACGCGCACAACGGCGCGCGCTGCCTGGCGCTGCTCCAGCAACAATGGCCCGAAGCACGCCTGCAATGGACGGCCGTGGACTTCAACGACACGCCGGCCCTGACCAGGTTCGCCCGTGGCTGCGACGTGCTACTCAACTGCGCCGGCCCCTCCTGGCGCGTGGCGGACCGTGTCGCGCAGGCCGCCTTGAACGCTGATGCGCATTACGTCGATGCCGCGGGCGATATCCAACTCGACCCGGTTTTATGGCGCGGGCGCAGCGCGGTGCTTGGTGCGGGCCTGCAGCCGGGCCTTACCGGCCTGCTGCCACGCTGGCTCGCGATGCAGGGGTTCACACACGTGCAGGGGCTGAGCAGCTATTTTGGCCTGCGTGACCGCTTCACGGCGGTCGCCGCCGATGACTTCCTGCAAGGGGCGGTAGACGGCTCCAGCGAGCCCTTGGCGGCCTGGCACAACGGCCGTTGCAGCCGCGCACTGCGACGCAGGCGCGACGTGCTGCTGCCGTGTTTCCCCGGGCCGGTGCATGTGCTGCCCTACTTGAACCGGGAAGGCGAACGCTTGGCCAGGGACCTGCGCCTGGAAACAGGCCAGTGGTTCAATGTGATGACCGACGGCCATGTACTCAAGGCCCTCGACCAGGCGCACAGCCTGCCGCGTGCCGAAGCGGTGCAGCGCTTATGCACCGCCAGCCAGTTGGACCTCAGTGGCCAGCCACCCTTTGTCACGTTGTTGCTGCAACTCGATGGCCTCTGCGACGGCCAAGCCTGCACCCGCAGCCTGGTCGTCAGCGGCACAGGCAACACGCCTCTGACCGGCGCCATGGCGGCAGTCACGGTGATGAGTGTGCTCAAAGGCGAAATCCGCCCAGGCTGCCATGACGCCGCTTACGCGTTGCCGCCCGCCGCCAGCCTTGAGCGCCTGCAACGCACTCAGGCGATCCGCGCACTGACCCTGCTGGACCACCCACTCGCACACCTGCAACACGCCGAAGAAGGTTGCCTATGAATACCGCCCTTAACGCACTGGAACAACTGAGCCTGGGTGTCATGGCCGACGTGCTCCTGCGTACCCAGGCCTTACCGATGCAGGTCTGGCGAACCGCCGCACAGCTTAACCAAGCGCTGGGCACCGCACCGCGCCACGCCTGGATCGTGCGGCGCTGGTTCGCGGCGTTGTCGCGTACCGAAGCCGTGCAGGTAGACGGCGAGCGGTTGGCCTGGAATGGCACGCCGCCTCAAGCCGCCCTCGGCGATTTGCCAGGGTTGTATGCCGAGCTGGGTTTCCCGTCGAGCATGGCGCAACTCCATGCCCAGGTCATCGAGTGCCTGCCCGAGTTGCTGCGCGACCGCATCGCCCTGGCGCCGTTGTTGGTGCTCGCCGGGGATCCGGTGGCGGTACTCGGTGCGTACCAGCACAACCACTTCACTGCCGCGATCAACCAGACGCTCGCGGCCCGTGCGCGGGAAACCCGCGCCGCCGACGACGTGTTGCAGGTGCTGGAGCTCGGCGGCGGTGCGGGCTGTACCACGCGTGCCGTGCTGGCAGCCCTGGAGGACCGTGAAAAAGCTTATCGCTTCACTGATATCAGCTCACTGTTCACCGGCGTGGCACGGCGCGAATTGCGCCTGGAGCCCGGTATGCAATTCGACCTGCTCGACCTGGACCGCGACTTCAGCGAGCAAGGCATCGCGCCCCGCAGCCAGGACCTGGTGATCGCCGGCAACGTGCTGCACAACGCCTGCGACCTGCCGCGCAGCCTGGCGCGAATCCGCGCCTGCCTGCGCGACGGCGGCACCTTGCTGTTCAGCGAATCCATCGCCGACAACCCGGCGATGCTGACCTTCATGCACCTGTTGCTCTCACCCCCAGCCGGCGCGCCGCTGCGGGTCATCGATGAGGTATTCATGCCACCCGACGCCTGGCGCCAGGCCTTGTACGTCGCAGGCTTTGAGTTGCTCGACGTATGGCCCGCCGCGACCGACCCGCTGGCCGCCGCCGGACAACGCCTGTTCCATGCCACCGGAGTTTCCCGATGAACGTCGACACCCTGTTGATCGACCTGCCCACTGCGCCCTGGCAACTGCCTGCGTTTACCGACCTGGGCGTTCATCAGTTGGCGCCCGCGCGGCTGCTGGCCTTGCTTGAGCGCCAACGCCCGGCTGTGGTGATGATGAGCGCCGAACAGCTGGAGCGCCTGCTGGATTTCCCCGCACTGGCGTTGAGTGATTTGAGCCACCTGCAACAGGTGCTGTTCGTCAGCCACCGCACGGGTGACTGGCAGCTTGCGGAGCGTGCGGCGGCGCAACTCGATTGCCGCGTGCAAGGTTTCACGGAGCAATGGCACGACTTGGCCAGCGTAAAGCTGGCGCATCAACGCTGGCGTGAGCGCGCTTTGGGCCATCCTCAAGTCAATGCCGTTGCCCTGCACGGCCAGACGCTGTTCGTGGTGCCGCATCCTTGCCCGAGCAGGCCGGTGGACGATCACCTGGCCGCAACCGAGGCCGCCCTCGACCAAGCCTTTGAACCCGCGCAACTGGTGGAGGCGGTGCGACTCAATGACCGATTGGGTCACGCCGCGTTGCTCTCCATGCTCAATGGGCTTGAGCAGTGTGGGTTGCTGCCGGCACCGCTCAATGACGTGGCCCACAGCCTGGCACGGGCGGGTATTGCCCCTGGCCACCGGCCGTTGATTGCGCGCTGGCTGGATGTCCTGCAAGCCCAAGGCCTGTTGCGACGCGTCGCCGATCGGTTGCAACCCACCCTCGACGCGAATGCCTGGAGCGATATCGCCCTGGAAGGTATTTGGGCGCAGTTGAGCGTGGACTGGGCGCGCAATACCGGCGGCAACGGCACCCTCGACTACGCGCGGGAGAATGCGCGGCAGTTGCCGTTGTTGATGCGCGGTGAGTGTGCGGCGGTGCACCTGTTGTTTCCCGAAGGCCGCACCGAGCGAGCGGCGGCGCTGTACCGCGAGAGCCTCGCAGCGCAATACCAGCACCGCGCCGTCGCGCACTGGATCGGCGCCTGGGCCGCACGCCAGCCGGCCGGTGTGCTTCTGCGCGTGCTGGAAGTCGGCGCCGGCACCGGGTCCACCACCCAAGCGGTGTTGCCCGCCTTGGCGAATGCCAGCGTGGATTATCTGTGCACCGACGTGTCGCGCTACTTCAGCGAGCAAGCCGCCGAGCGGCTCAAGGACTGGCCATGGGTACGTCACGGCGTGTTCGATATCGACCGCCCGGCCCTGGCCCAGGGTTATCCCAGCCAGAGCTGGGACCTGATCGTTGCCGGGGCGTGCTGAATGCCGCCCGCGACACCGAGCGGTCCCTGGCCACCCTGCTCGCCTTGCTCAAGCCGGGCGGCTGGCTGGTGTTCAGCGAACCGACCCAGGAGGAATTCTGGGTGATGGCCTCCCAGGCTTTCATGCTCAACCAGGCCAGCGACGAACGCCAGCTCAGCAGCGCCACCTTCCTCGACCTGTCGCAGTGGCAAAGCGCATTGGCGCGGGCCGGATTCCACGGCAACCGCAGCCTGCCCGCCGCCACACACCCGCTGGCGCGCCTGGGCCATCGCATATTCGTGGCCCAGGTCCCGGCCCAACGCCTGAGCCGCGCCGCACTGGCGGCCCATCTGGAAGACCCCGAACTGCAGCTTGAGCTGCTCGACCATTTGCCCGACCTCAGCACCGCCAAGGACTTGCCATGACCCCGCTGGCCTACCCGTTCAACCGCTTCACCGACCTCAAGCTGGCGCAACCCTATTGCCATGCCCAACAGGCACCGGGGCTGTTGCGCATCCAGATGCCCATCGGCGCCCCCGCCTGGCTCGCCACCCGCTATGACGATGTGCGCCTGGTGCTCGGTGACCGGCGCTTCAGCCGCAGCGAAGCGTTTCGCCGCGACGATAGCCCGCGTGCCTTCCCACGCATCGCCGGTGGCATCGTGATGATGGATCCGCCGCAACTCACGCGAATCCGCTCGCGCGCCGCCCAGGCTTTCACCCGCCGCCGCGTCGAAGCCCTGCGTCCCCACGCCCGCGACTACGCCCATCAGTTGATCGACCGCATGCTCGCCGCCGGCCCGCCGGCCGATCTGGTCAACGACTACGCCTTGCCGTTGCCTCTGGCGCTGATCTGCGAGCTGCTGGGTGTGCCGGTGCAGGACCGTGACCGTTTCAAGGTGTGGAACGACTCCCTGCAGTCGACCCGCCCTGAAGACGCGGATCAGACCCAACTTCACCTGGGCGAGCTGGCCGCGTACATCAAAGACCTGGTGGCCGGACGTCGACGCGCGCCACGGGATGACTTCATGACTGCCCTGACCCAGGCCGACGAAAAAGGCGAGTCCCTCAACGAGGAGCAATTGCTGCTGTTGTGCATTGCGATCCTGGTCGCCGGTTACGAAGGCAGTGCCTCGCAGATCCCCAACTTTATCCAGGTGCTGTTGGACAACCCCGCGCAGTGGCAACAGCTCAAGGCCGATCCCGAGCAGATACCGCAGGCGGTCGAAGAGCTGCTGCGCTACATCCCGCTGGCCTCGGCGGCGATGTTTGTGCACTACGCGCTGGAAGACATTCAGGTCGGTGAAACCCTGGTGCGCCAGGGCGACGCGGTGCTCGCCTCGATCGGCGCCGCCAACCATGACCCGGCCCGCTTTGAAAACCCACAGGCGCTGGACCTGCAACGGGATGCCAGCGGCCATTTCGGCTTTGGCCACGGCCTGCATCACTGCATCGGCTCAGCCCTGGCGCGGGTCGAATTGCAGGAGGCGCTGCACGCCCTGGTGGTGCGCCTGCCCAGCCTGCAGCGCTGTGGCGACGTGCAATGGAAAACCTCGACGTTCTTTCGCGGCGCCCACTGCCTGCCGGTGACCTGGTCATGAACCGCCCCATTGCACGCAAACGCGTGATCGTCGCCGGCACTGCGTTTGGCCGTATCTACCTGCAAGCCCTGGCACGCGCCCAGGCCGACTATGAACTGGTGGGCATCCTGTCACGCGGCAATGCCTACTCGCGCGCCTGCGCCGCGCACTATGGCGTACCGTTGTACGAGGCGGTGGAGCAAGTGCCGGATGACGTCGACATTGCCTGCGTGGTAGTGCGCTCCGGCGCCACAGGCGGCGCCGGCAGCGAGCTGGCCCAGCAGTTGCTGCGACGCGGCATCCACGTGCTGCAGGAACACCCGGTGCACCACCGCGAAATCGCGGCGTGCATGCAGGCCGCTCGTCAAGGCCAGGCAGCCTACGCGGTGAACACGCTGTACCCGAACATCCTTGCGATCCGGCGTTTTCTCGCCGTGGCCGAGTATCTGCGCGAACAGCAAGGGCTGGCGTACATAGACGCGGCCTGCAACAGCCAGGTGGCCTACCCGCTGCTGGACATTCTCGGGCGCCTGGCCGGTGGCTTGCGGCCCTGGGTGTTCGCAGCGCCGGCCGCCGGGGTCGGAACGCAGCCTTTCACGCGGCTCAACGCGAGCTTCAACGGGGTGCCAATCAGCCTGCGCATCCAGAACCAGGTGCACCCCCAGGACCCGGACAACCACTCCTTCCTGTTGCATCGCCTCGAAGTGGGCTGCGAAGCCGGCGTGCTGAGCCTGGGCGACACCCATGGCCCGGTGCTGTGGAACCCGCGCCTGCATGCCCCACGGGACAACACCGACCGCCTGATCATGGCCGGCACCGGCAGCGAACGCCTTGCCGGGCCGACGATGGTGGTGCTCGACCCGCAGCTCCCCGCGAGCTACCACCAGGTGTTCAACCAGCTCTGGCCCGACGCGGTCAGCCTTGCGCTGGGTGAACTGTGCCGCGATATCGACGACCCCGCACGCCGCCTGCGCAGCGGTGTGTGGGCGACCGAGGTGTCCATGGCCTGGCGCGAAATGAACGGCCTGATCGGCATGCCTGAACTGATCGAGCCACCGGTGCCGCGTGCGCTGCCACTGGCCGAACTCCACGCGTGTGCCGACGCCGTGCGACCCCCTTGCGGTGACGACACCGCCCAACTGCTGGGAGCCCTGCCGTTTTGAACACTGCTCAACCCTCTTCCGCCTGCAGCCATGTGCTGCTGTGGGTGCGTGACTTGCACCAGGCCGTGGCGAATTTTCGCGCCGCCGGCTTCGAGGTCACTTACGCCACCGCCGAAGCCAGCGCGCAACACGCGCACATCTGGTTCAGCCAAGGGCCGATCATCGAACTGTTGACCACGCCGCGTCATGCCTGGCTGTTCAAGTGGCCCATCGACTGCCTGGCCGGCCGGGGGGCCGGGCGACGCATGTTGCGTTGGGCCGCGCAGGGCGAAGGTTTCTGCGACCTGGCCCTGCTGTGCGAAGACCCGGCCCTGGCGCCACGCCTCAAGGGCCTGGCGGCTTGCGGCGTCAGCATGGGACGTACGGTGAACTGGCGGCGCACCTGCGCCGATGGCAGCCAGACGCGCTTTCGTTTCGTGTACCCGCGCCATGATCGCTTGCCCTTCCTGGTCACGCCCTACTCACCGTCCCAGCACCCGGCGCACAGGGTCCACCCCAATGGCGCTACCGGGTTGGCCGCGATTCACTTGGGCGTACACCCCGACGACAGAACCGCCCTCGACCTGCTGACCGGCGATGACCCGCTGTTGCGCCTGCAACCGGCCACGCACACTGGCGTACAGGCGGTGCAAGTCACCGGCCTTGCGCACCCGCTGAATCTGCACGGTGCCCAGTTGCTGGGCTGCCCGACTGCCCAAGGAGATTGCCATGCTTGATGGATGCACTGACTGGCCCGACGACTTTATCCGCCGCTACCGCGAGCAAGGCTACTGGCGCGGCGCGCCCTTGGGCGAACTGCTGCGCGAGCAGGCCCGGCGCACGCCAAACAAGGAGGCGCTGGTAGACGGCTCGCGGCGCTGGAGCTACGCCGAGCTCGACCAGCAGGCCGACCGCCTGGCCGCCGGCCTGGCCGAGCGCGGGCTGGTGGCGGGCCAGCGGGTGCTGGTGCAGTTGCCGAATATCGCCGAGTTCTTCAGCCTGACCTTCGCCCTGCTGCGCCTGGGCGTGATCCCGGTGTTTGCGCTACCGGCCCACCGCGAACATGAACTGGCGCACCTGGCGCACCTCAGCCAGGCAGTGGCCTACGTGATGGTTGATCAGCACCTGGGCTTCGACTATCGCCCGTTGGCGCGCACGCTGCGCGAGCAAGTGCCGAGCCTGCAACAGGTATGGGTGGTCGGTGCCGCCGAGGAATTCGTGCCGCTGGCGCAGTGCGTGGCCAGCCCGCGTGAATGGCCGCAGCCGGATTCGCGGGAGGTGGCGGTGCTGCTGTTGTCCGGCGGCACCACTGGCCTGCCCAAACTGATCCCGCGCACCCATGACGACTACGCGTGCAATGCGCGCCTGGCCGCCCAGGCGTGTGGGTTCGATGCCGATACCCGATACCTCGCCGCACTGCCGGTGGCGCACAACTTCCCCCTCGCCTCTCCCGGTGCTTTGGGCGTGTTCAGTGTCGGCGCCACCCTGGTGCTGGCCCCGGAACCGAGCCCGGACACCGCCTTTGAGCTGATCGAACGCGAACACATCACCCACACCGCCCTGATCCCACCGCTGGTGTTGCTGTGGCTGGAAGTCGCGCAATGGTCCGATAGCGACCTAAGCAGCCTGCAATGCCTGCAGGTCGGCGGCGCCCGGCTCAAGGCCGAGATCGCCGCACGCATCCGTCCGGTCTTGGGCTGCGGCCTGCAACAGGTGTACGGCATGGCCGAGGGTTTGCTGTGCTTCACGCCATTGGATGATCCGCAGGCGCGGGTGTTCGACACCCAGGGGCTGCCGCTGACCGCCGACGACGAGATCCGCATCGTCGACGCCGATGACCAACCGGTCGCCCCTGGTGCCGTCGGTGAATTGCTGGTGCGTGGCCCCTACACCATTCGCGGCTATTACAACGCCGCCGAGCAGAACCAGCGCGCGTTTACCGCCGACGGTTTTTACCGCAGCGGCGACCTGGTGCGGCGCCTGCCTGAAGGGCATTTGATTGTCGAGGGTCGCAGCAAGGATGTGATCAATCGCGGGGGCGAGAAAATCCCCGTGGAAGAGATCGAGAACCTGCTGCTCGGCCATCCGTTGATTCGCGATGTGGCGCTGGTGGCGCTGGCCGACGAGTTGCTCGGGGAGCGCAGTTGCGCCTGTGTGCTGGCCCACGGCGAGCGACTCGACCTGGCCTCGATCAACGCCTGGCTGCGCGAACGTGGGCTGGCCGCCTACAAGTTGCCGGATCGTTTGCAGGTGCTGCGCGAATTCCCATTGACGCGCCTGGGCAAGGTCAACCGCAAGGCCTTGGCGGAACAGGTGTTGGCGCTATGAGCGGCGCGGCATCACCGTGGCTGCGTGTGCTGCGAGAAAGCCACCAGGCACGGGCACGCCTGGTATGCCTGGCCCATGCCGGGGGCAGCGCGAGTTTTTTCCGTCCGTGGCTGGCGCACCTGCCGGGGGATATCGACCTGCTGGCCGTGCAATCTCCGGGACGTGAAGAGCGTTTCAACGAAACGCATATCCCCTGCCTGGACAGGCTCGCCGAACACATTGCCGCAGCACTGCAAAAGTTGCCCGCCCGGCCCTTGCTGCTGTTCGGTCACAGCATGGGCGCCGCCCTCGCCTACGCCGTGGGAGTGCGCCTGCAAGCGGCGGGCTCTGGCGCCGCCCATGTGTTCGTCTCGGGTCACGCGCCTCCACACCGGCAACCAGACAGTGACCTGCACCGCCAGGACGACGCCGCGCTGATCGCCGATATCCTGCGCCAGGACGCCGACGCCGCCGGCCTGTGGGCCAATCCCCAACTGCGTGCGTTGTTCCTGCCAACCCTGCGCAGCGACTACCAGGCCATCGAAACCTGGCGCCCACAGCAGCTTACCCGCTTGTCGGCGCCACTCGACGTGCTGCTGGCCCGCGATGACGCCGAAGTCAGCCTTGAGCAGGCCCGTGCCTGGGCCGACCTCAGCGACCACACCCCGGATATCCGCCTGTTCGACGGCGACCACTTTTACCTCAAGCATCAGCCGCGACCGGTGATCCATCACCTGTTGCAACGCACTGCCTACCTACAGGGAGACTCGGTATGAAAACCCCGGAACACTGCACTGGCCTTTCGGACATTCGTGAAGCCATCAACAGCCTCGACCAGCAGATAATCGAGGCCCTCGGCCTGCGCATGCAGTACGTCAAGGCCGCCTCCGCGTTCAAGCCCGACCAGGCCAGCATCGCCGCCCCGGAACGCGTCGCGGCGATGTTGCCGCAGCGCCGGCAATGGGCGCAGGAGGCTGGGTTGGACGGTGAGTTTATTGAGGGATTGTTCAACCAAATCATCCACTGGTACATCGCAGAGCAGACCGCCTTCTGGCTGCAGAAAAAGAGCAAGGTGATATGAACGTAGACGCGTTGCTCAAGCTGTTCCAGACCGCGCACCAACGTGCGGTGGCGTATCAACGGCCAGTCATCGCCGTTTCTTCACACCCCGCGCCAGCGCTGGAGGCCCTTGCCCTTTACGAAGCCCACCGGCAGGGTTTCTTCTGGCGCGCGCACTCGCCAGACCTGACACTGTTTGGCCTGGGCTGCGCCTGGCAGATCGAGGCCAGCGGCCCTCGGCGCATGCTCGACGTCGACCGCCAATGGTTCGCCCTGTGCGCCGACGCGGTGATCGACGGACCCAAGGCACCACTGCTGCTGGGCGGCATGCGCTTCGATGAACAGCGGCCATGCGCGCCACATTGGGCCGCCTTCGCTGACGCCAGTTTTCAACTGGCCCATTGGTTGCTCAGCGAGGATGCCAACGGCCGCTGGCTGCGTTGCCAGCGTGTGGTCGAACCCGACAGCGATCCGGCCACACTGGCACGCGAAAGCCTGGCCGCCTATGAGCAACTGCTCAACCCGCCCGCCTCGGCGACCGCTGCGCCCGACGTCATCGAACGCAACGCGCTGCCTTCGCACCAATGGCAGGCAAAGGTCGATACGGCGTTGCAGGCCATTAGGCGCTGCGATTTGAACAAAGTGGTGTTGGCGCGGCATATCGAGTACCAGCTGGACGCGGCCCTCGACAGTGGTGCAGTGATGCAGCGGCTGCACGCACGACGCAACGCGTCCCATCTGTTCGCGCTGCACCGTGGCGAGCATTGCTTCATGGGGGCCACCCCCGAACGACTGCTCAGTTGCCAGGAGGGTCGCCTGACCACCCACGCCCTGGCCGGCAGTGCGCGACGTGGCATCACCGCCGACGAGGATCACGCCATCGGTGAACGGTTACTGGCCGATCCCAAGGAACAATATGAACACCAACTGGTGGTGCAGACCATCACCCAGGCCTTGAACGGCAAGGTCAGCGACCTCCAGGCCGCGTCATGCCCCGGCCTGCTGAAACTAGCCACCGTGCAGCACCTGAGCACGCCGATCGCAGCGCAACTCAACCCCGACAAGCGTTTGCTGGATGGTATCCAGGCGCTGCACCCCACGCCGGCGGTCGGTGGTTTGCCAAGAGCGACAGCCATGAGCTTCATCCGTCGCCACGAAGGCTTTGACCGCGGCTGGTATGCGGCACCCGTGGGTTGGCTGGACTCAAAGGGCAATGGAGATTTCCTGGTAGCCCTGCGTTCAGCGCTGATCACCCCTCAACACTGTCATTTGTTCGCAGGGTGCGGGATTGTTCACGGCTCTTGGCCTGCCGATGAGTATGAGGAAACTCAAATCAAGCTTGCCAGCATGGAACATGCTTTACTGCTCTTCCCACGCCGATCAAAAACGTAGGAACGAAGTTTAGCTACAACTGAACGATGCCCCATTCGATAACTACGCAAATCTTTGTGGAGCACCTGTCTAACTTGAGTGAATTTTCTCCTACGTCCTAAAAGCGACTGAACATACTTCAGATTTTTTACTGAATGAGTAATCTGCTCACTTGATGCTGTCTCCAGACTCACACGGGACAGCATCATGCCAATTAAAAATATCCGCAGTTTGTTGCTACTTCCAATAGCATTGGCCTACAGCAGCTATGCCGCATCTGCCCATGAGCAGGATCAGCTCAGTCTAGTCCAGCGGCAACTCGACATTGTCGAACGCGTTGCAATGCAAGCTGAGGCAGCCAGCACTACTGAACCCGACGATCGCTATCGCTTCGACTATCCCCGCCTGTCTCAGGACATCCAACGCATCCGTCACGGTGTGCAGGGTTACCTGTCCCCTTCCCGCGCTCAACCCTGCGATCCCACTGAATTGGTCGGCGATTACTGCCTCGACGCCCTGCCCGTGGAGCCGTCGCCATGAGCATGACTGACGCTCAGACCGCTGCCTTCCAAAACGCCTCCGGCTTCGCACCGCAGAGCAGCTCGACGCTCTGGCTATCACTAGTTCTGGTTCTGGCTTTGCTTTGGTGCGCGTGGGTGACGTGGACGGCTTACCGGGGTTGGGCCACCGGCAGTGTGCGCTTCGGCGCGCTTGGCGGAAGTACCGCACGCGTGCTGCTCACCTTGTTGGTCCTGATGTTCTTCACCCTGTCCTACCGTCCCACGCAAAGTCATGCTCGTGCTGATGATGTTCGTCATGTGCATGACGATGGTCGTGCTGATGATGTTCGTCATGTGCATGACGATGGTCGTGCTCAAGCGGTTCATGTTGATGCTCGTGGGCATGGTTCTCCATCAGGTGAATCCACACACCGAAGGCCATCAGCGCAGCAGCGAGCAGGAACATCAGGGATACCGATTCCCCCAGCACCATGATCGAGATCACCGCGCCCAGAAAAGGCGCTGTGGAAAAGTAAGCCCCGGTGCGAGCGCTACCGAGCCCGCGAAGGGCGAGAACGAACAGCACCAGGCTGACGCCGTAGCCGAGTAATCCCACCAGCATGATTGAGACCAACGGGCCCGGCGCTGGCAGTTGCGTACCGATACCCCATGCGAGGGCGCAATTGACCACACCGGCCGCCAACCCCTTGCTGCCGGCGATAAACAGCGCGTCCGAGGCCGAGACTTTACGGGTCAGGTTGTTGTCGATCGCCCAACACAGGCAGGCGAAAGCCACCGCCAACGGCCCTGTCCAGTCATGAGCCGTCGCGGTGTCTTGCGGCCACGCCAGCACCACACCGCCCAATACAATCGCGATCATGCCGATCACAATTCGGCGATCGGCGTTTTCCTTGAACACCACCCACGCCAGCACCGCCGTCAGCACCGATTCCAGATTAAGCATCAACGAGGCCGTTGCCCCCGTCGTTCGCGTCAGACCGAACATCAAGGCGGTCGGCGCCAGTACACCGCCAAAGACGATGGCACCGATCAGCCACGGCCACTCTTTTGCCGCAAACCCTGACCGTCGCCAACCCTGATCGCGAACAACACGAACAACGGCCAGCCCCAGACCGCTTCCCAGGTAGAGCAGCCCGGCCAACAGAACAGGATTGGTCTGCACGCCCAGAAGTTTGGCGAGTGGCGTGCTGGCACCGAACAATGCCGCAGCCGCCAACGCATAAAGAACATTCAATTTCATTGTGGAGTCGCCCTGCCAGATCCAATGCTCGTGCATGAACAGCATAGCTTTGCCCGCGTGAGCGTTATGTGAACGACTGAGTGTGCGACTCTGCCAACATCATTGATTGGACGCCTGCGCCGCCTCGGATCTATGCTTCGGGCAATCAGACAACTATCCGCAGGACGCTCATGAACATCTGGCTCGGCGCCGCACTGGCAACCCTCGTTTCACTCTCTGCTCACGCAGCCACTACCGACGTCCCGCCGAGAATCCAGCAGGTCGTCTACAAAAGCGGCTATGGCAGCGTGCAGTTCAAACAGTCGATCAAGGGCTATAAGACCGCGGAGTACAAGCTCGACGCCAAGGCCGGGCAGATGCTGACGGTGGACTTCAAACCCTCCAACACCTCGGCCTACTTCAACATCACCGCCAAAGGTGCTGATTACGCGCTGTTCAACGGCTCGATCATGGGTAATCGCTTCCTCGGCTCGATACCCGCCGATGGCGAGTACACGGTGCAGGTCTATCTCATGCGCAATGCAGCACGGCGCAGTGAAGTGGCCAACTACGACATCACCTTGATCCTTTCCAGCGCCGACACTGTGGACAACAGCCAGCCCTTCGAGCAGAACCTTACGCTGCAGGGCATCGACTTTCATGTGCAAGCCGATCAGGTTGATGGCAAACCCGCTCTGCGCATTGAGCCCAAAGGGCTGGAAATCGATAACTCGGCGATCATCCGTCCGCTCACCGGCAACATCGTCCGCGCCGAAGTCGCCGACCTCAATAACGATGGCTCACCGGAAATCTACGTCTCTACCCGCTCCCCCGGTCGCGGCCTGCCGGGCGAGTTGATCGCCTACTCGGCCAACCACAAAAAATCCCTGAGCGAAATCTACCTGCCAGCCGTCAGCGACAACCCGAAGACGGCCGAGGGTTATCAGGGTGAGGATGCGTTTTCAGTGGTGGAAAACAAGCTGGTGCAGCGGTTTCCGGTGTATGACAGCGCGGATGCCAACGCAGGCCGGACGGGAAAGATGCGGCAGATTGAATACAAGCTGATGGCGGGGGAAGCGGGATGGGTCTTGCGCGAGGATAAAGTCTCGGAGCAGTGAAAACCGCTCGGACGTGTTTAGCGGGCGGCTTTCGCTTCCTACATTTCACGTCCTAGGAAATTTCCCTCAACACGTGTCGGCTTTCATGAACTGGTGAACCGTTTTTCAGGGCGCTAACCTCCACGCTTCGCTGCTATCCAGCGGACGGTTAGACAGGCCGCATCCGCAGAGATGTTCACTCACGGAGCTACGTCATGAAAAAAATCACCCGACTTACACTTGTCGGACCGGTACCTGCCGATGGGCAAACGCCCGGCTTGAAACCGCAACCCGACAGCACCGGTTCGAGCCGACGCCCCCGCCGTACGATACCCCTCAAGCAGATGCTCAGCGTGCGCGACGATGTCGACACGCTGACGCTACTGGCACATGCCAGTGATCTCCTGGATTCTCTCGCCGTCATCAGCGCCAACTTTGCCGACGAGTTCGACGGTTCCAAACGTCATGTCGCTGTGGCTATCAAGCAACTGAGCGCATTGGCCGAAATCGTGATCTGCCGGGCTCGGGATCAAGTGATGCAGCAAGGGTCGCCGACTTCATCCGGCCCTGAAGTTCGCCACTGACCAACGAGGCCTGCATCGGCCGACCTCGTTACCGGAGAATTCTTGATGTGCGGATCCAGCGGCCTCGAGGTCGCGCGGCGAGATGAATTTTTCTTCACTGCTGCCGTTCGGCCAAACCGGTAAAGTCCGCTCGCTCATTCAAGAAACTACGGTTCGCCCGCGGCTCTCCCGCGGGCTTTTTTTTGGTTCTTCACGGAATCCCGGGAAACACAGAAACAAGAACGCCGATTTGCTTGATGATGTTCGTGCGAGCAAACACATCTAACAAACCGGCGTTCTTATGCGCGATATTAATACTTTCCTTCCTTTTTGGGAGGGCTTTTCTGTCGTCACGATCAAGCCTGATGGTGATGCCCTCCAGATCGATCTTACACCCCACGCCACCCGATTCCCTTCCTGTGGTGGGTGCCAAAAACCCTGTTCAACCACGCATGAGTATTGCCAGCGAGTCATTCGTGATTTACCCATTCTCGGTCGCGCAGTACGCCTGAGCGTTTTGCTCCGACGCGTTGGTTGCCGCGACTGTGGCAAACGCATGGAGGCCGTCAGTTGGCTGGATCGCTATGCCCGTATGACACGGCGTCTGGCAGAGGCGGTCATTCAAGCCTGTGAACGCCTTCCCACGTTGCACGTAGCGCAGATGTTTGGGCTGCATTGGGAGACCGTTCGGGTGCTGGAGCGTCGAGCCTTGCAAGCAGCATTGAGCGTTTTGCCAAAGGCGCAACCGCGACGTTTGGTGATGGACGAGTTCGCATTGTTCAAAGGTCATCGTTATGCCAGCGTTGTTCTGGATGCGGATACGCGACGGGTGCTGTGGATCGGCGAAGGCCGCAGCCGGGCGGCGGTCAGGCCATTTTTCGAAGAGCTGGGGCCAGAGGGGTGCGCCCGAATCGAAGCGGTGGCAATGGACATGAACACCGCTTTTGATCTGGAGGTTCGTCAGCACTGCCCAAAAGCGCGAGTGGTCTACGATCTTTTCCATGTGGTGGCCAAATATGGCCGAGAGGTGATTGATCGGGTTCGCGTCGACGAAGCCAATCGACTGCGTCACGACAAGCCGGCCCGAAAGGTCATCAAGCAAGCGCGTTGGCTGCTCCTGCGCAACCCGCAGAACCTGAAAACACCGGAGCAACAGGTCCGCTTGGAGGATTTGCTGGCGGCCAACCAAGCGTTGATGACGGTCTACTTGATGAAAGCTGAACTCAAAACGCTCTGGACGCCAAGTACCGCCTGGGGCTGGAGATCAGCCTGGAAGCAATGGCTGCGCCACGCTGATGAAAGCGCGATACCGGCTCTGATCCTGTTCGCCAAACGGCTAAAGGGTTACTGGCGGGGAATCGTCAGCCGGGTTCGCTGGCCGATGCACACGGGGCAGTTGGAAGGCATAAACAATCGAATAAAGGTTATCAAACGGATGGCGTACGGTTACCGGGATAGCGAATTCTTTTTCATGAAAATCAAGAGCGTCTTTCCCGGTAATCCGTGAAGAACCTTTTTTTTGCCTGGCGTTCAACGTCACTCGTCTCTCTATCACTTGCCGAACGCCGGGTATTACGCGACTCTGCCAGCAGTCTTCTCGCCCACCGGAGCACCCGATGCCGCTGCTGACCCTGCCCTGCCAACGTCTGACGCTCGCCATCCTTGCCCCGGAGCAGGCAGAACTGGAAAGTGATTTCTACCGACGCAATCAGCGTCACCTGGCGCCGTGGTCGCCGATTCGTACCACCGACTACTTTTCCACCGAGCAGATACGTCGACGCCTCGACATCCAGGCCAGTGCCTTCGACGCCGGGTTGGCGATGCATTTTGCCCTGCTGACAGCGGACGGCCAGCAGATGATCGGTGCGTGCAACTTCAGCGGCATCATTCGCGGGGCGTTTCAGGCGTGTTACCTGGGCTATCACATCGACGAAGCGCATCAGGGCCAGGGCTTGATGCAGGAAGGGCTGGTGGCCGGCATCGGCTATATGTTCGAGACCCAGAACCTGCACCGGATCATGGCCAATTACGTGCCCGGCAACGAGCGCAGTGCTCGCCTGCTTGAGCGACTGGGCTTCGAACAGGAAGGCTACGCCAAGGCGTATCTGAACATTGCCGGGCGCTGGCAGGATCATGTGCTGACGGCACTGGTCAATCCGGGCTTCGAAACACCGGATCAGCGTTGGTCGCGCCGACTGGGGTGATGTTCACAATTTGTTCAGCAATGGCGATTTATGCTCAGGCCTCCCGCCCTTGCCGGTTGCCTGAAACCCATGTCGCGTGCCGCCACTTCGCTGTTTGTGCTTGCTGCCCTGCTGTTTTTCTTCGCGCTAGGCAACCATCAATTGCAAGGCTCCACCGAAGCCCGCGTCGCCGGGATCGCCATGGAGATGCACCTGGACAATGACTGGGTGACGCCCCGTCTGTTCGGCGAGCCGTTTCTGGAAAAACCACCCCTGAGCCTGTGGCTGGATGCCGGCGCCATGCGCGTGTTCGGCGTTTCGCCGTGGGCGGTGCGACTGGCGTCGGCGCTGGCCGGGTTGCTCAGCGTGATGTTGCTCTACGGTATGTTGCGGCGCTTCGAACGGCCCAAGGCAATTGCGTGGACGGCGGGAATTCTGCTGGCAACCATGGCCAGTTATTGGAGTAACGTGCGCGGTGTGGGCGAGGATGCGCTGCTGGCCCTCGGTGTGACGGCGGCGTTGCTGGCATTTTTCCAGGCGCAACGTGCAGCGACCTTCGGCAGTTCGCTGCTGTTTGTCGTCGGCATTGCCATCGCCACGCTGAGTAAAGGCGTGCTGGGCCTGGCGATGCCGGGGGTGGTGATTTTCGCTTATCTGCTAGCCGATAACCTGATGGACAAACGTCTTAAAGTCGGTGACTGGCTGAGGCCGGGATTGCTCACCGTGGTCGGGCTGATTCCACTGCTGATCTGGCTCGTCGTGCTTTATCAGCATGGCGGTGCACAAGCGCTCAAAGAAGTGCTGCTGACCAACAGTGTCGGGCGTTTCAGCGGATCATTCGTCGAGGCAGGGCACTACGAGCCATTCTATTACTACCTGGCGAAACTGCCCGAAGCCTTCCTGCCGTGGAACATTCTGGTGTACCTGGGGCTGTGGCATTTGCGTAAACAGTTGAAGGCCAATCGTTACCTGCTGTTTTTCAGCCTGTGGATCATCGCGCAATTCATCATGCTGACCCTCGCGTCGAGCAAGCGCACGGTGTACCTGATGTCGATGACGCCGGCGGCTGCAGTCATAGCGGCGGAGTATGCGGGGGTGCTTTTCGAGCGATTGAGAAGGCATGAAACCACCAATCGATTTGTCGGACGAATCGCCCGTCATCGTCAGACGCTGGCAATGAGCATCCTCACACTGGTGATCGTCAGTTATCTCGGCGCCGCGCAATGGGCGCTGCCCCAAGCAGATAAAAAGCTCTCGTTCCTGCCGCTGACCGAACACATTCAAACGCTGCAGGCCGAGGGGCAGCAAGTGGCACTGTTTCAAGCCAATGAGCGGGTCGGCGGTGCCAGCGTGTTCTACACCCGGCAGGTGCTCAAAGGCCTGGATACCGAGGCGCAGCTAGGGGAATACCTGGCCGCCGCCTCATCGCATGTTGCGGTGATGGCCGCAGACAAAGAACCCGCCGCTCCGTTGAAAGTGCTCAAGACCTTGATGGTCGGGCGGCAGGCTTATTACTTCGTCAGCTACTAAAACACTGTGGCGAGGGAGCTTGCTGACGCTTGCGCGGCTTTGGAGTAATCGCAGCGCTCGACGTGGCGCACCAGCACGATCATGTCGCCCTTGGCCCACCCAGCCGCCATCGCCTGCGCGCCAGCCGTGTGGGCAGGCCGTGACCCCCCATGTGAAAAAAGTCTTGGGAGCCCTTATTACAAATTCCGTAGGACAAAACCCTTTCAGCTCTCGCATTTGCGGCCGATACAGTGCTGCTAAGACCCTTGCTGGCTCAAAAAAACAACAATCTTCCAGCCAAACCGACGATCAAGATGCACAACGTTTCTGGAGGAATTGTGATGAATAGCTGGTTCGGCAACATCAGCGTGAACATGAAATTGGGGCTGGGCTTTGGCCTTGTCCTGGCTCTGACTTGCGTCCTGGCCCTGACCGGCTGGACGAGCCTGGGCGGCCTGATTGACCGCAGCAACTGGATGAGCGACATCACCCAGCTCAACGCCGGCCTGACCAAACTGCGCGTGGTGCGCCTGCAATACATGCTGACTAACGGCGATGAAACCGCCGCGCAGAATGTGCAGACCACCCTTGAAAGCTTCGCCGCACAGCAGCAAGCGCTAATCAGCAAATTCAAGAGCCCGGAAAACGTCAAACTGCTCAAGGAGCAGGCGGCAACTATCGCCGAATACCAGACGTCGCTGAACAAAATGCGCAACGCGTATCGCACCGGCAACAGCGCGCGCGACGTCATGAACACAAACGCCGAAAGCGCTTACAACCTGATCGAGTCGATCAGTAAGCGTGTTCAGCAGATGCCGCTGAGCGATCAGCGTTTCGAACAGTTCCAGACCATCACTGCCGCCAAGGAAGCGTTCATCCTCGCGCGCTATGAAGTGCGTGGCTACACCGCCAGCACCAATGCCGAAACCGAGCAGAAAGCCGTCGGCCAGATCGACCTGGCCATTGCCAGTCTCAAGCAACTGAACGTGCATTTTGCCGATACCCAGCAAGACGCCTTGCGTCAGCTGGAAACGGCACTGACCAACTACCGCAGCGCATTGATGGCCTATAAAAACGCCAACAGCGAAGCCGTGCAGGCACGTAAGGAAATGACCGATCAGGGCGCAGCGATCGTCACCACCAGCGAGCAGCTGTACCAGATCCAGCTTGATCGTCGTGACATCGAAAGCGCCCAGGCGCGCACCTTCCAGTTGATCAGCACCCTGCTGGCCCTGTTGGTTGGCGTGATTGCCGCCGTGATCATCACCCGTCAGATAACCCGTCCACTGCAAGAAACCCTGGCCGTGGTCGAGCGCATCGCCAGCGGCGACCTGTCGCAAAACGTCGTCGTCACCCGTCGCGACGAACTCGGCGTGCTGCAACAAGGCATCGCCCGCATGGGCGTGACCCTGCGTGACCTGATCAACGGCATCCGCGACGGTGTGACCCAGATCGCCAGCGCCGCCGAAGAACTGTCGGCCGTGACCGAACAGACCAGCGCCGGGGTGAACAGCCAGAAGATCGAGACCGATCAGGTCGCCACCGCCATGCACGAGATGACCGCCACCGTGCAGGAAGTCGCGCGCAACGCCGAAGAAGCCTCGCAAGCTGCGGCCGCCGCTGACGGCGAAGCCCGTGAAGGCGACAAGGTTGTGAATGAGGCCATCGCTCAGATCGAACGTCTGGCCAGCGAAGTGGTGCGCTCCACTGAAGCCATGAGCGTGCTGCAACAGGAAAGCGACAAGATTGGCAGCGTCATGGACGTGATCAAGGCTGTTGCTGAACAGACCAACCTGCTGGCACTCAACGCCGCAATCGAAGCGGCCCGTGCCGGTGAAGCCGGGCGTGGTTTTGCCGTGGTGGCCGACGAAGTCCGTGGTCTGGCCCAGCGCACGCAGAAATCCACCGAAGAAATCGAAGGTCTGGTCGCCGGTCTGCAAAACGGCACCCAGCAAGTCTCGGCCGTAATGAACAACAGCCGCGCCCTGACCGACAGCAGCGTCGCCCTGACCCGCAAGGCCGGGGTATCCCTGGAAAACATCACCCGCACGGTGTCGAACATCCAGTCGATGAACCAGCAGATCGCCGCCGCTGCCGAACAGCAAAGCGCCGTGGCTGAAGAGATCAGCCGCAGCATTATTAATGTGCGCGACGTGTCTGAGCAGACCGCAGCGGCCAGCGACGAAACCGCCGCCTCCAGTGTTGAACTGGCGCGGTTGGGTGGTCAGTTGCAGCAGATGGTGAGCCACTTCCGCGTTTGATCCTGATTTAGCGCTGAAGCTACAACGCATCGCGAGCAGGCGAAGGCCTACAAGAAATGGTGTTGATCACAGATTATGTGAACGACGCCAATCCCCTGTAGGCCTTCGCCTGCTCGCGATTGCGTTAGACCTGTCACGGCATCCCGTCAAACCACACCGTGCATAAAAAACTCGACCGGCACTTTAAAGAACTCGGCGAATCCCTTTATCTGTGCAACGGTCATTTTTCGCTTGTTATTCAATATCTCTGAAACGGCACTCTGGGTCGCAATCTCAGACAAGTCCTTCTGTTTGACGCCTCTTTCCGACAGCAGAAACGCCAGCGCTTCAGATTGGGACGAATAAGCAATCAACACCGTTTCATTTTCGTACTCATAAACCCGATCAGCCACAAACTCCGCAAATCTTGCTGCTGCATGATCTTCGGTGCTTGCGTGGGAATAAAGCTCATCAATCAAGGCCATTCGCACTTGCAGATCGTCATCATTTTTTATCGGATCATGGCAGGCAGACAACAACTTGGACAAAGTCGCTAGCTGATCGCCCAGTCCCTCAAGCATGGGTGAAATATCGGCTATGAAGGAATCCAGTCCTGTCGCTTCGACTTTATTACGCTTCATTGAGATCACCTTTATTTTCGTTAAACATAAATAGCGTATTTCATTCTGGCCAACTACTTGACATCACCCTTCCACCATTTGTCATATCCGGCATGGGGAAGAATGTCTTTGATATAGATAGTGCCAGTCTTCGTGTTGATCCACGTAATGACACGGCACTCGTTTTTCTTGATATCAAAAACGTAAATATCAAGCGGACCTTTCTTGCTCGTCAGCCTCAGTTTCGAGTGAGGGATACGATCGACGTTCCAACCTGAGGCGCTGGCCCAGTCTTGACGAAGCTTCTCAAACGACTCGAAGCGCAGCGATGCTCTGTCGAAGATGGTTAGCCACAAGGTGAGAGGATCTCTCCACTGGCCATGAGTCTCAATGGCCCGCGCAACCGCCGCTTTTGTGATCACTCTCATACAATTATCGGTTCTGGTATCCCTACATGCGGCAAAATTATCTCAAATACATATATCTGTAAAGCAGATATTTTTAGCTCCACAGAACAAACCCGAAGCTAAATGTATCAGTGGCTTCGGGCTTTTTCTGTCAGTGGTGGACCTAGACTTCAGCCATTACCGCGTCCCACGCTGCCGCAACGCCGACGGCATGAAGTACGCGTCCTCAGGCACAGGCTGGGCGAAGTCGACGGTTTCCGATTCTTCGTTGTCGAGGTTCTGCACGTAGTAACGGCGCGCCTGCAAGTCGTGGAAAACGTCGAGCGCACTCCAGGTGGTGGGCAGGTCGTAGAAGTTTTTCAGGTAGGCCATCGACACGCGCCACAACTCCCCTCGCCCGTCGTATTGATCGACCAGCGCAGCCCCCCAGCTGTCCTCATCCAGAAACAGCACGCGCTTGGAATAGATGTGCCGCGAACCGGGTTTGAGGTTGCCTTCCACCACCCACACGCGGTGCAGCTCATAGCGGGTGAATTGCGGGTTGAGGTGACCGGGGGTAAGCAGTTGCGCGTACTTCACGTCGGGGCTGGCGACTTTGTAGTTGTTGTAGGGGATGTAGATTTCCTGCTTGCCCTTGAGCTTCCAGTCGTAGCGATCCGGCGAGCCGTTGAACAGGTCGGTGTCGTCGGCAGTGCGCAGGCCATCGGACGAGGCGATTGGCGTGTCGTACGCAAGGTTCGGCGCGCGGCGCACACGGCGTTGGCCGGCGTCGTAGATCCAGGCCTGGCGCGCATCCTTGAGCTGATCGAGGGTTTCGTGCACCAGTGCGGCGCCGCCGGCCAGCCGTGCCGGGCTTTTCACAAATGCCACGTAGTAGAAGAGGATGTTCTTCAGATCGGCGAACTGCCCGCCGGGACGGTAATAGTTGAACAGCGCTTCCTGCTGCGAGGTCACCAGCGCGAAGCTGCCGTTGCGCTGGACCGGCGCTTCGGAGGCACGCCGTACAACGTAGATGCCGCGATACCGGGTGATGTGATTCCACAGCACTTCGACGCCATACTTGGGCACCGGAAACGGCACGCCGCCATAGGCATCGGAGAACCCGCTGCCACCTTCGAGCAGCTTGGCCGAAGTCGCGTTTTTCAGGGTGTTGTCGTACAGCCATTGCGGCGCCGAACCTGATCGACGCGAAGGATAGACCGGCATCTGGAAGGTGTCGGGGTAGCTGTTGAAGAGCGCAATCTGGCCCGGGCTGAGATGGGATTTGTACTGGTCGAGGTTGGCTTTGGTGATGGTGAACAGCGGTTTGTCCGCCGCAAACGGGTCCGGGTGATGCTGGCCCGGTTTGTAGCCGGCCGGGGCCTGGGTGATGCCGCCGGTCCACGCGGGGATGGTGCCGGCGGCGTTGCCGGCACGCTCGGCGCCCATGGGGGTCAGGGTAGTTTTCAGTTGTTCGGCTTGTTGCGGGGTGATGGCGGCTAGAGCGGTGCTGGCAGCCAGGCCCATAACGAGCGCCAGCGTGGTCTTGGTCAATCGTGAAGTGTGAAACATGATCTTCTCCAGAATGCAGAAACCTGTGGGAGCTGGCTGGCCAGCGATTACGGTGGATCAGCCACCATTGATGTCGAATGTGCTGCCGTCATCGCGGGCAAGCCCGCTCCCACAGGGGGCCGGGGTGCCGCAAGATTTGTTCTGGGCAATCAAAGGAAATACTTGAGGTTGAACCCGACGTTGTCGCGATCGCGAATGCCGTTGTTCTGCCCGCCGCCGTAGAACTCGGTGTATTGCAACTCGGCCTCGAGCTTGTTCTGGTAGTTGGCCTTGATCCCCAGCGTGTAGGCCTTGCGACCTTCGATGGTGTTGCCGGCCTGATAGCTGTTGCCCTTGAAGTCGTCCTTGTAGACGACGTAAGGCGAAACGTTGACCCCGGCATACACGTCGTTCCACGTGCCGTTGAGCATCGCTGTGTAGCTGTAGGAATCGCGGTTGACCTGATCGTCACGCTCACCGCCGGACACATAGGAATAGTTACCGGTGCCGGCGTAATAACGATTGCTGCCGTCGAAAGCGGTGTATTGCAGGTTGCTGCCGCGCAGGTGTTCGGAGGCCAGTTCGAAGATGCCGAACAGCGAGTCGAACGAAGCCGTGGGGCCGAAGTTGTAGATGGTGCCCAGCGAGGTGTTGAACGCTTCGACGCGCTCGGCGTTGTTGATCTGGCTGTCGAGGGTGACCATTTGCCCGCCGACATTGATCGACTGGCCCGTTACCGCCGCAGCCGCACCGTTGGCCAGATCGCCGATCAGGTCGTTGGTGGCCGCAACGCCAATGGGCAAGTTCGGTCGATAAGCCACTTCACCGAACACCGAGGCCTCGCCCAACGTGGTGTTGAAGCTGAAACCGTACATGCGAATGTCTTCGGCATAGCGCCGATGCGCCTGGATATTGCCCATCACATCCGCCGTGGCCAGACCGTTGGCCAACGCCCCGGCCTGACTGCCGGCAACGCCCGTCAGCAGATTGGTCAGCGCATCCATGTCGATGCCGTTGTACCCACCCAGATCCGCCGCGATGGTCGGTTCCTTGGCGTGGTAATTGACCATGTACAACCCAAACTCGGTGCTGTTGAGCTGCTCGGCGATGTAGCGAAAGGCAAAGCCGAACTGGCCATCGTTGCGCGCGTTGTAATCCTTGCCGATGCTCGCCACTTTCAGCGTGTTGCCATACGCCGGCGTCACGCCGTTGGCGTACAGGCCAGTGGTTTGCAGGGCGGAGTTGAGCAACGGGTTGTTGCCCAGCGCGCTGTACAAACCGATGACGTTGCCAAAACCCGGCACCGGAGTATCAAGCGCGGTGCCGCTGAAATTGTTGTAACCGGTGTTGCCACCGTCGGCGAACAGGTCGGTCTGCGAGTAGAACGTGCCGACCGGATCGATGCGGGTTTCCTTCCAGTTGGTCTGGTAGAAACTCTCCAGGGTCAGGCTGTCAGTCAGGCCGATGTTGAAGCTCAGCGCCTCCACCGGTACCAGCACTTCCTTGACCTCGGCGCCGGGCAAACGGTACTTCGCCGCGTCCACCGGATTGGTGGTGTTGATGCCGCCGCGATAGAAAATCCCCTCGCCCCAGTTGAACACCTGACGACCGACGCGCGCCGTCACCGGCATCTGCGCGACGTCCCAACTGCCGTGGACGTAAGCGTCGAGCATCTCGATCCGGCTGCCGGCGATGTCTCGGGTCTGACTGGTGAAGCGGTCGTCCTGCGGGTAGCTCTGACTCGGTTGCGACGGATTGTTGTTGCGGTAGTAATCGTTGCGCTTGTCCATCAGTTGGGTGTCGTAGAACGCGGTGCCGCGCACGAACAAGCCGTAGTTCTGATAGTTGGCCTCAAGCTCGGAGGTGATCTTGTACACCTCGGAAACCAGCCCGGTGTCGAAGTTGCGATTACCGTCGTTGGTATTAACGTCATCGTTGGTTTTGTCGCGACCCTGCACCCGCCATAAGCGACCATAAGACAAGGTCGTGTCGAACGAGCCGGTGACCTGTTTATCCAGCACACTGAACTCGGCGGCCTGCACCCCGTCGACCGCGCAGAATTGCAGCAGCCCTGCCAGGCCGACACCGGGTAGCGCCGCGCCGGACAGGCGCAATCGAGTACTGATCATCTATTCCTCCTTCCCTTTTTTTATTGTTTTTTGTCCTGCCGCGATGGCTAGGGCACGAGTCCCGCACTGACATAAATCCGGCTGTGTGCGCCGAAATGGCCGAGCAGTCTGAACAGTTGTTGATTGAGTGCCGGATGGTCGAAATCTTCGCGGCGTAACTGATTGCCGCTGCTGAAATCACTGGTGACCGGCGCCGTTTCCAGCCACTGGCCGATGGCTTCATCGAACGCGGCGGAGTCATCAACAGACTCGGCGCTGACCACCTCACGCAGGTAGTCCACGGAGTACGGCGGATACTGTTTGTCTTGGGAAAAATCGGTGTAAGCGTCGAGCATCGGATGCGCTTGCCCGGTGCGCAGCAAGCGTCGCAGCCAGGTCGATTGGTATTTCTCGATTTCCATATGTCGGGTGGCAACACGCTCGATTGACGCTTGTTTGTCGCCCGAAAAACCGGCCAGCGCCTTACCTTCCAGCAGCAGAAGACTGGCAAGATCGACGCCGGGTAATGGCTTGGCGTGATAAGGCTGGGTCAGGTCCTGGACGTGGTGCAGGCCCCAGCCGAGAAAGCGATAACCCCAATAAGGATGACCGCTGGCAAACGCCAGTCGCGCCAGGCCCATGTACTGATACGCACGCCAGTCTGGCCAGCTGCGCTCGAGGAAACCGGCAGCCGCATACACCACCGCGCTTTCATGGAAGAAGCCCATATGGAACGGCGCCTGCGAGCTGTACTGGAAACGCGCATCGCCGAACGGTTGCGGGCCGAAACCGTACAGCGCGCCGACGTCGCCAGGGTTGTCGCTGAACAGATTGATGTCGTGGCCGTAATCCGGCTCATCAGCAGCGCTGGCGAGCACCGCAAGAGGCACGACTTTTTCGCCTTCAGCGACAACGATGAAGCGCTGGCGATTCCACGGCGAGAGCGTCTGCTCGACCATGACTTGCTCGGCGCTGAGGTGTTCGCGCTCCGGCAGATCCTTGCCTGGCATTGGCTGGATCACCATCGCCAGATGAATCTGTGGATTGATGCGCAGCGCGGTGAAGAAATCGTGGCGCAGATTGTCCCCCGGCACGGCGGGCAATTGCAGATTGTCGGGGCGCGGAGGGTATTGGGCGAAGTGCTCGCGGGCGAAGCTTTCCTGTTGCTCGAGCAGCGCAACCACGGCCGGATATTGCTGCACAAGAAACTGCTCCAGCGGCTCGACTTCAATGCCTGAAGCGTCACGCAGCGCTGGCAAATCCTGCAACGCCAGGTAGCTGCCCACCGTATGGTTCGACCAGCCCCAAGCAGTCGGGGCCGTTGCAAAAAGCAGCAACAGGAGGAATGTCAGCTTCATTGCTTGTGATTCTTATTGGAGATGCCGAGGGGGATGAGCCTAACAACCGCCCCCGCCGCTGACACTGTCCAATCTCACCAGAAAAGGTCTCCGATGGCGCCATTTACCCGTTATCAAAAACACCACCGTCCCCCTGTGGGAGCGAGCCTGCTCGCGAATGCGGTGGGTCAGTGAAGTCATTAGTGACTGACACTCCGCTTTCGCGAGCAGGCTCGCTCCCACCGGGATTTACAGTGTTCTGTCAGGCGGGGTAACCGGTGATTTTGCGGATGCTCTGATACAGAGGCTTGAGTTGGCGGTACATGCGCAGGTAGACCTCTTTGTACAGTTGCTCGTAGATTTTTTGCGCCTCGGGTTGCGGCATGAACACCGCGCCCACCCGAGTCATCGCCGCGATTGCGGTAGGGAAATCCGCATGCAGCCCCAACCCTACCGCGCAGCAAATCGCCGCGCCCAGGCCGGACGCTTCGTACACGTGCGGACGCTCGGCGGGCAGGCCAAAAATGTTCGCCGTCAGCTGCATCGCCGCATCACTTTGCGAACCGCCGCCAGCAACACGCAGCCGTTTGACCGACACCTTCGAACGCCGCTCGATGTTCTCCAGGCCCTGACGCAACGCATACGCCAGCCCTTCCAGAATCGCCCGGTAAATATGCGCGCGGGTGTGCACATCGCCGAAGCCGATCATCGCGCCTTTCGCCTCGACACCTGGCTCACGAATCCCCGGCGACCAATACGGTTGCAGCATCAAGCCCATCGACCCCGGCGGCACCGCATCAACCAGTGCATCGAACAACTGCTCAGGCTCGATACCCTGCTCTTTCGCCTGCTGCATCTCGCGCAAACCGAACTCGTTCTTGAACCAGCTGACCATCCAGTAACCGCGATAAATCATCACCTCGCAGTTGTACTGATCCGGCACCGCCGATGGATATGGCGGGATCAACGGGACGATTTCCAGATAGCGCGAGCGGGTGCTGGTAATCGTCGCCGTGGTGCCGTAGGACAGGCACACCGTGCTCGCATCGACCACGCCAGAGCCGACCACTTCGCAAGCCTTGTCGGCGCCGGCAGCGATCAGCGGCAGCCCTTCGGGAATCCCGGTGTGGCGGCTGGCTTGCGCGGTGATGTAGCCGAGGGTTTCACCGGGTTTGTGCAGGGTCGGCAGTTGCTCGGGGCGCACGACCAGGGCCTGCCATTTCCAGTCACTCGGCGCAGCCCATTTCAGGCGTTTGAAGTCGAACGGCAGGTAGCCGACGCAGCAACCCACAGAGTCGACAAAACGCCCACACAAGCGATGGGTGAGAAACCCCGAGAGCAGCAAAAACTTGTCGGTCGCCGCCCACACGTCAGGTTGATGCTTGGCGATCCAGTTGGCCTCGGCCTGGGCGCGAAAATGGTCCACGGTGGCCTGCGCACCGACCAGTTTGAACAGCCACCCCCACGGCCCTTTTATTCCACCTTCGACCTCACTCTGGCGTTGATCAAGCCACAGAATCGCCGGGCGCAACGGTTTGCCTTCGGCATCGACATTGATCACGGTGCCGCGCTGTGTGGTCAGGGAAACGCCGGCAATCTCTGAGCGATCAATGCCGGTTTGTTGCCAGACTTGCTGGCAGGCCTCGCCGAGTTTCGCCCAGTAATATTCCGGATCCTGCTCGGCCCAGCCCGGTTGCGTCGAGTAATAGGCCTGCAACTCGACTTTGCCTTTACCGAGCAAATTACCCTGCAGATCGAAGAGCAGCGCGCGCACGCTCTGGGTGCCGTTGTCGATGGCCAGCAGGTAACGCTTGTTCGGGTGGTTATCCATGGAGCTCTCTTCTGGGGGCATCAAGGCGTGACATCCGGCAAACCGTGATGGCGTTGCCACAACGCCCGATAACGCTGTTCTTCCTGCTGCCAGTGTTCGTCGCTCCAGCCCAGTCGAGGCTGGCAGAGTTGGCGGATGGCGGCGAAATATTCTTCGCCACCGCGCGGCAACAGCAGGCCCAGACGCGTGCGGCGCAGCAGCAGATCGTCGAGGTGCAAGACCAGTTCTGCTTCGCAGGCGAAGGCCAGTTCGGCCCACAAGGTGTCGGTGTTGCCGACCGTGTCGTGGCCCAGTTCCGTGAGCCGTTGCGCCAGTCTTGGCAAGTCTCGTCCATGCCGCCCGGCCAGACGCCGCCACTGCTGCGCGCCAAGTCCGGGGATCGCCAGCGGCGGCACGGCGGCGAACACCGGCGCGGCGTCATCATCAAACGGCCGATCAAGTATTGCCGCGCAAGCCTTGAGTACTTCGATGGCTTGCGGGCGAAACGTCGTCAGTTTGCCGCCGGCCAGGGTCACGCAACCCGGTTCCTGCCACAGCACGTGCTCACGGGTTTCGTTAGAGGGTTTGTCTTGATTCGCCCCCACGCCACCGACCACCGGACGCACGCCCGACCAGGTCGAAAGCACATCGGCGGCAACCACTTCGGCGCCGGGGAACTGTTGCGTGCAAGCCGCCAACAAATAGTCGAGTTCTTCAGCGCTGATGCTCGCGCTTTGATCCAGATTTTCGTGATGATCCAGATCCGTGGTGCCGACCACTGTCGCGCCTTCCCACGGAAAAACAAACACCGGTCGCCGATCACGCTCATGCAAAAAGGTGAATGCCTGCGCCACCGGCAGACGCCAGCCCGGCAACAACAAATGACTGCCGCGCAACGGGCGCAATTGCCGTGGTGCCTCGGCGGGTCGTAGGCGTTCAGCCCAAGCGCCGGTGGCCACGGCCAGCACGCCACAGCGCAACTGCAGGGACGCGCCAGCCTCGCAGTCCTCAACCTGAACCCCGCACACGCGCCCGTCTTCACGCAGCAAATGCTCAACGCGCACGCCGTTTAGCATCACCGCGCCGTCGGCCCGCGCCTCGCTCAATACACGCATCACCAGCCGCGCATCATCGGTCAGCGCATCGACAAAACAGGTGCCGCCGAGCAACTCGGGTTCCTTCACGCCCGGCGCCAGATATCGCAGTTGCTGCGCGTCATGAAAACGGTGGCTGCGCCGCCCGGCCAAGGCGTCGTACACCGACAACAAACCACCCAAAACCCGAGGCCCGGGAAAGCCGCCGCGATAGTGCGGCATCATGAAACTCATCGGCTCGACCAGCCCCGGCGCTTCGTCGAGCAAACGCTGACGTTCGCGCACCGAGTCGCGGGTCAGGCGCCACTGGCCTTTGGCGATGTAACGTAAACCACCGTGGACCATTTTCGACGATCGACTGGAGGTGCCCCAGGCAAAATCGCGCTGTTCCAGCAGCAGACAGCGCCAGCCTCGACGCGCCGCTTCGCGCAGGATGCCGGCGCCGCTGATACCGCCGCCGATGACAATCAGATCCCAGGTCTGATCGGCCAGCGTCGGCAAAACCTGCTGGCGCCACGCGGCGTTCCAGTCCGGACTCATGGCCGTCACTCCGGCAACAGCGTGCCGGGGTTGAGGCGCCCAGCCGGATCGAAGTGTTTGCTCAACGCCTGCAAGGTGTCCATCGCCAGTGCGCCCTTCTCACGCAACAGATACGGCGCGTGATCCTTGCCGACACCGTGTTGGTGACTGATGGTGCCGTGGTTGTCGACGATGGTCTGGCTGGCCGCATGCTTGAGCGCCTGCCAGCGCGCCAGCGTCGCGGGGTAATCCGCCGCCGGGCGAAACACGTAGGTGGTGTAGATGCTCGACCCTTCACCGTAAACGTGGGACAGGTGAGTGAACACATGCACCCGCTCGCCTTCAGCGGCCAAGGCCTCGCGCAGGCTGTTTTCAACGAGGTTGAGCAGGTGGTCGACATTGCTCCAGTCGGTGGCGGTTTCGAGGGTGTCGACCACGTAACCGGCGTTCCACAGGTTCTCGCGCAGGTAGGGGAAACGGAAGCGGTTCTGCGCCCATTTCTTGCCGAGCAAGGTGCCAGTGAACACGCCGCCGAAGGCCTTCAAATGTTGCCGTGCCTGTGTCAGCGACAATGCGTTTTGTCGGCGATTGCCGGTCACGCCAAAGGTCAGCAAGCACTTGCCCGCACCGGCGCCGCGCAGCTTCAGGTACTTTTCCAGCCAGGCGATTTGTTGCGGATGACCGGCCAGTGCCAGTTGCGTTTCGGTTTCCACGGCGTTGGACAGGCGCAGCATCGACAGCGGCACGCGCGCCTGAGCCAATTGACGGATGGCTTGCAGTGCCTTGGTCCAAGAGGGCAGAAATACACCGTAGAAACGCTCATCGGCAGGCAGCGCGCTGACCCGCACCTTGACCTCAGAGATGATCCCGAAACGCCCCTCGCAGCCCAGCACCACTTCACGCAGATCGGGGCCGGCGGCCGAGGCCGGGAACGTGGGGATTTGCAGAGGGCCGGCGAACGTTTCCAGCGTGCCCCCGGCGAACAATTGCTCGATCCGCCCATAACGCAGTGATTGCTGACCACTGGAACGGCTGGCAACCCAACCGCCCAACGTCGACAGCTCCCACGACTGCGGAAAATGCCCCAGCGTGTAACCCCGCGCCCGCAGCTGACTTTCCACCTGTGGACCACTGGCACCGGGGCCGAACGTTGCCAGCAAGCTTTGTTCATCAAGGTCGATCAGACGATTCATCCGCGCCAGCGACACCGTCACCACCGGCCGCGCGGAATCCGGCGGGTTGATGTGCCCGACCACCGACGTGCCGCCGCCGTAAGGAATCAGGCACAGGTCTTGTTCATGGGCGAGCACCAGCAATTGGCGGATCTGCTCGGCTGTCTCGGGGAATGCCACCGCATCGGGATAATTGCCCAACGTGCCTTCGCGTAACGCCAGCCAATCCGGCAGGCTCTGGCCGCGAGCGTGCAGTAACCGGTCATGAGCATCGACGCTGTACAACGTGTGAGCCCGCAACCGCGATTCAGGCACGCGGGCCAGCGCCGTTTCCAGCGTCGCATCGGGCAGCGCTCGACCGTCGCCCAACCGTTCGGCGAGAAAACTCGCGCCCTGGGCCGGCAGTTCGACCACCGTGGTTGCATCTCCCCAGCCGTTCCAGCGTCGCATGCGTGTGTCCTTTTTCGGTTCTTATCAGCGATATTTCAGGCGTCCATACTAGTCGGCGGCCGAAAAGTGTCACGGTCGCATCCGGCCAGTTCGTGTAGCCAATTGAGTCAAACGTCGCGCAAGCGTCAGCCATTTACTTTAGCCGTGGTTTCAAATTACCTTTCAGGCATTCATCCGCTCATGCACGCTTTGATCAAGGGAATACGATCATGCAATCGCTCGGCTACACCTCGGTTCCGCCCCTGCTCAAATACCTGCGCCACGCCGAACAACTGGGCATGGCCATCGAGCCGGCGTTGGCAGCAGCGGGTTTGCAGGCGCAGCAGTTGAGCGACAACACCCTGCGTTTGCCCGGTGAGGCGCATGAACGGTTGCTGGAGTATTTCTGCGAGCACTCGGGCGATCCGTTGTTCGGGCTCAACGCGGCGAATTTCGTCCTGCCCAATTCGTGGAGCGTGCTCGGTTACATCACCATGAACTGCGCGACCCTCGGCGATGCGATGAGCCGGATCATGCCGTTCGAGAAACTGGTCGGCGACATGGGCGTCAGCCGCGCCGAGGTTCAGGACGGTCACGTGCATCTGATCTGGACTTGCCGTTATCAGCGCCCGCGCATTCGTCGGCATCTGGTGGAGAACGTGTTGGGGTCATGGCTGCAATATGCGCGCTGGATTGCCGACACGCAGATGTCGCCGGCCGCGGTCTGGCTGGAGCACTCATGCCCGGCGGAGGCCACGCCAGCGCAGTACGAAGCGTTTTTTGATTGCCCGGTGTTGTTCGATCAGCCGTATTCGGCGCTGGTCGTGCCGCTGGCTTATTTGCAGTTGCCGTTGCGCCAGGCCGATGCGCAGTTGCTGCGCACGCTGGAAGAACATGCGCTGGGCTTGATGGCGACACTGGAGGATGCGTCGCTGGAACAGCAGGTGAAGAACATTCTGCGGCAGTTGCTCAAGGAAGGCCTGCCACGCAAGGAACAGGTCGCCGAACAGCTCGCTGTTTCCGTGCGGACGTTGCAGCGGCAGTTGCATCAGGCGGGGACATCGTATCAGCAGATTCTCGATGATTTGCGTCAGGAGCTGGCTGAGCATTACCTGTTGAACAGTACGTTGCCGATTCAGGACATAGCCCTGTATCTGGGGTTTACCGAACCGCGTTCGTTTCATCGTGCGTTCAAGAGTCGGCGCGGGATGCCGCCAGGGGAGTTTCGGCAGACGCATCGGGGGTGATTGTGCGGGCCCCTTCGCGAGCAGGCTCGCTCCCACAGTTGAACTGTAGTGGACTCAGGTTTTGTGGACAGCACAACTCACTGTGGGAGCGAGCCTGCTCGCGAAGGCGTCCGTCGCCGCACCAAAAACCCGACAGGCAAATCCCCAATTTCCGATCGCAATAAACATCTTTTAGCGCAGACGTTTAAGGACACTCAGCGTTACGCGAAACCACCCACAAATCCTTGCGCCGCTGCCTACGCCTAAGCCAGAATCCGCCGGCTTGTGCGCCCTGGCCATGCTGCGTAACTTCAATCGGGTCACTGATTCCCAGTGATCGGGTTTAGTAGCCCGGATTAGTTGACTTACGGTTGCACAAGAAGCATCCAGTCGGGCTTTGGCTTGCACTTGATGGTAGCTGTGCGCATGGCATCTTCGGGTGCGCCGGATCTTGAGTCTTCTACCGGTCTACTAACTTGCGCACAGCTGCCTCCCCTTTCGTTTAGTAGCGAGATGGCTGCAGCTCTTCTGGAGAAAGACTCAATGTTCAAAGTAACGCCAAACCCGCCGGTCACCGACCCGGCCTCGCCCTACGAATCGTCTGATTCAAAGAAATTCCACGAAGCCGCCGAACGCGCCCTCGACCATTACCTAGGCCCACCAACCGCCGAGATCATGGCCGCGCCCTACAAACCCAACGCGCTGTACATGGCACACCCCGAGTCCGATAACGAATCCCTGTTGGTGGATGCCAGTGAAACACTGGGTTCGGCCACCGTCATGATCAACAACCACATCGCGCTGGTTGAAGGCACCCACCGCAAGACCCTGCAAGGCATCGCGCAGGTGGTGATGCTTGCGGAGTTGGCGGTTAATCGCGTGCTGGATCGATTAGTGCCGACCGAGTAACGAAAAAACCCGCAGTCAAACCGTGATGGTTTGGCTGCGGGCTTTTCTGGGCGGCTTGAAACTGCTTCAAACACTGATCGCGTTGGTAAACACCAACCGATTGCCAAAGGGGTCAGCAATGGTCATGTCCTGACTGCCCCACGGCATCGCCTGAATCTGCGGGTGCGAAAACTTGTAATCCTTGGCCACCAACTGCTGCTGAAACGCTTCCAGCTCATCGGTCTCGATGCGCAGCGCCGAACCGGGCGTGGCATCGCCATGGTGCTCAGACAAATGCAGCACACACTCCCCCCGCGACACTTGCAGATACAACGGGAAGTTCGCTTCGAAACGATGCTGCCAGTCGATCTTGAAGCCAAGGAAGTCGACGTAGAATTCTACGGCTTTGGCTTCATCGAAAATCCGCAGGATCGGAGTGGTTTTGCCGAAGCTCATGGGGTGCTCCCTGACTGGTTGGCCCAAGAGTGTAGCCGGGCTGGATGTCAGCAATTCGGCCTGTTGATGACTTTCTTTAATCTCAGAGTGCCACTATGAGACGTGAATCAAAAGATCGCAGCCTTCGGCAGCTCCTACAGGGATATACGTTCCACTGTAGGAGCTGCCGAAGGCTGCGATCTTTTGGCGCCATCAGAATCAATGAAACCCTTGGCGCAAATCACCTTCGCGTGCCAGAAAACGCCCCTCCCTCCGGCCATTCGCCTGACCATCGTGATAACTCAACACGCCGTTAATCCACACGCCATCAATACCCTGTGCCGCGCGTTGCGGATCACTGAAATCCGCCACATCACGCACGGTCGCCGGATCGAACAACACCAGATCAGCCCAATGTCCTTCACGGATCTCGCCCCTTTCCTTCAAGCCAAATCGCGCTGCCGACAGACCGGTCATCTTGTGTACGGCGGTGTGCAGCGGAAACAGCCCGACGTCGCGACTGAAATGTCCGAGCACCCGTGGGAAAGCGCCCCACAGGCGTGGGTGCGGGAACGGGTCTTCCGGCAGTCCGTCAGAGCCCACCATCGACAACGGGTGCGCGAGGATTCTTCGTACGTCCGCCTCGTCCATGCCGTAGTACACCGCGCCCGCCGGTTGCAGGCGTTTGGCGGCGTCGAGCAGCGGCATGTTCCATTCGGCGGCGATGTCGATCAGGTCGCGGCCGCTGACTTCCGGGTGCGGCGTCGACCAGGTGATGGTGATGCGGTGGGCATCGGTGACTTGCTTCAGATCCAGCGTCGAGGAGCTCGCCGCATACGGATAGCAGTCGCAGCCGACCGGATGGGTTTTCGCCGCTTCTTCGAGTGAGGCGAGCAACTGCGGACTACGCCCCCAGTTACCGACACCGGCGCATTTGAGGTGGGAAATGATCACTGGTGACTGTGCGTGTTTTCCGATGCGAAACGCCTCATCCATCGCTTCCAGCACCGGGGCGAATTCGCTGCGCAGGTGGGTCGTGTACACCGCGCCGAATGCCGTGAGTTCTTCGGTCAGTTGCATGACTTCATCGGTGGAAGCGTTGTAGGCGCTGGCGTAGGCCAGACCTGTGGATAACCCCAGTGCACCGGCCTCTAGACTTTCGCGCAACTGCTCGCGCATGGCGGCAATTTCGGCAGGCGTCGCGGTGCGGAACAAGTCATCGAGGTGATTGCTGCGCAGCGCCGTATGCCCGACCAACGCTGCCACATTCAACGTGGTGTTGGCCGCTTCGACTGCGGCGCGGTAATCGCTGAAGCGTGGATAAACGAATGCCGCTGCCGTACCGAGCAGATTCATCGGATCCGGCGGATTGCCTTTCAGACTGACCGGCGACGCGCTGATCCCACAGTTGCCGACAATCACCGTGGTCACGCCCTGGCTGAGCTTGGGCAGCATCTCGGGTTGGCGGATGACCACGGTGTCGTCGTGGGTGTGCACGTCGATAAAACCCGGCGCCAGCACACGCCCGGCGGCGTCGATTTCTTCTTTGGCGGTGGCGTCATGCAAGTCGCCGATCCGTTCGATGCGACCGTTGAAAATCGCCACATCGGCGCAGTAGCCGGGCGTGTTGCTGCCGTCGATGATCAGGGCGTTGCGAATCAGCGTGTCGTACAGCATGTCAGTCTCCCAGCGGCAGGTGATCGTCGCCGCCACGGTATTCGTCGAGGGCGAGTTTAATCCGCCGAAGACGTTCTTGATTGTCTTCAGGATTGGCCAGCGCCAGCTCGGTCGCGAGCACGTCGATGGCAAGCAACATGCCGTAACGCGCCGCCGTCGGTTTGTAGATGAACGATGTCTCTGCGCCTTGCAGCGGCAGGACGATGTCGGCCAGTTCCGCCAGCGGCGAGTCGGCACGAGTGATGGCGAGGATGCGCGCGCCGTAGTTGCGCGCCAGCTCGACAGTCTCCAGCAATTCCGGGGTGATGCCGGTCAGCGAGCAGACGATCAGCACCTGTTCGGCGTTGAGGCTGGCGGCAGTGACACGCATCATCACCGCGTCGTGACACACCGCAATCGGGTAGCCGAGGCGCACCAGACGTACCTGCAATTCATCGCTGCACAGGGTCGAGCAACCGCCCATGCCGAACGCGTGAATCATCCGCGCCTGGCCGAGCAATTTCACCGCATCGGCGAAGCGTGATTCGTCGAACCCGGCCAAGTGCTGACGCAACGTGGTTTCGATATCGCCGACAATCTGCCCGTAAAACGCCGACTGTTCAGGCGTGCCCGCCGGGTCGAGAAAACGACTGCCGACGCCGCTGGCCTGGGCCAGTTGCAGACGCAGATCGCGCAGGTCACGACAGCCGACGGTGCGGGCAAACCGCGACAGTGTGGCGGTGCTGACTTCGGCGCGTTGCGCCAGATCTTCGAGGCTGGCGGAGGCGGCAAAGCCGACGTCGTCGAGCATCAGCCGGGCGATGCGCCCTTCGCCGGCGCTGAAGGAATCCTGGCGGGCGCGGATCTGGTAGAGGATGTCCATGGCGGCGGGCTCCGGTTACAGCAGGTAAGAAAGGCCGACGGTCAGACCGAAAGCGACCAGCGAGATCAGCGTCTCAAGCACGGTCCAGGTCTTGAACGTCTGCGCGACCGTCATGTTGAAGTATTCCTTGATCAACCAGAAGCCGCCGTCGTTGACGTGGGAAAAGATAACCGACCCGGCACCGGTCGCCAGCACCAACAGTTCGGGGTGTGGATAACCCAGACCGATGGCAACGGGCGCGACCACGCCAGACGCCGTGGTCATCGCCACCGTGGCCGAACCGGTGGCGACCCGCATTAGCGCCGCAAACAGCCAGCCCATGATCAGCGGCGACAGGTGAAATTCGTGGGCGAGGCCGACAATCTGATCGGTCACACCGGCATCGACCAGAATCCGGTTCAGACCACCGCCCGCGCCGACCAGCAAAGTAATGCTGGCGGTCGGCGCCAGACATTCGTTGGTGAACTTGAGGATCGATTCACGGTTGAAACCCTGCGCAATCCCAAGCGTCCAGAAGCTCAGCAATGTCGCCAGCAAAAGCGCAATCACCGAGTTGCCGATGAACAACAGGAACTGGTTGAAACCGCTGCCCGGTGTGGATATCAGGTTGGCCCAACCGCCGATCAGCATCAACACCACCGGCAACAGAATGGTCGCCATGGTGATGCCAAAACCCGGCAGTTTGTCGCGCGGTTCGCGGTCGAGGAATTGTTTTTCCAGCGGGTTATCCGCCGGCAATTGAATACGCGGCACGATGAATTTGGCGTACAGCGGGCCAGCGATGATTGCGGTCGGAATGCCGATGGCAATCGCATACAACAACGTCTGCCCGACCGACGCCTGATAGGCCTGCACCGCCAGCATCGCCGCCGGGTGCGGCGGTACCAGCGCATGCACCACCGACAGCCCCGCGACCATCGGCAAACCGACCATCAGAATCGACACGCCGACGCGCCGCGCCACGGTAAAGGCAATCGGCACCAGCAACACGAAACCGACTTCGAAGAACAGCGGCAGCCCCACCAGAAACGCGATGCAGACCATCGCCCAGTGCGCGTTCTTTTCACCAAACTTATCGATCAACGTGCGCGCCATCTGATCCGCGCCACCGGACTCGGCCATCATCTTGCCGAGCATCGTCCCCAGCGCCACCACCAGCGCAATGTGCCCGAGCGTCTTGCCGACCCCGGCCTCATACGCCCCCACCACACCCGACGGCGGCATCCCCGCCACCAGTGCCAGACCAATGGAAATCAGCGTGATGACAATGAACGGATTGAGCCGGTAACGGGCGATCAGCACGATCAAAGCAATGATGGCGACGGCGGCGTAGACCAGCAGCCAATAGCCGAAGGAAGGCGTCATGCGGTACTCCTCGCAAGGGTCACGTTCGAATGGGTTGTGAAACTCATAAATCATTTCGAGATCGAGATTTCAAACCACATGAAAGTAATTTTCGTGGAGAGGCAAGGCGTGTCGCGGATGGATATGTCTTGTCGTGATTAATGAAAATCGTAGGCCGGGATTTACATGGCTTTTCGGTGAACGAGAAACCAATGTGGGAGCGAGCCTGCTCGCGAAGGCGACTTCACATTCAACATCTTTGCCGACTGATCCACCGCTTTCGCGAGCAAGCTCGCTCCCACAGTTTTGATCGCAGTCCTCCAGACAGGATGCGCAAAACCTGCGGGAGCTGGCTTGCCAGCGATGATGGCTGCACATTCAACTTAAATGCTGACTGACCGACCGCTATCGCTGGCAAGCCAGCTCCCACCGGTTCGGTGTCCAGCCATACGTTATATTTTTCAAATCCAGCCAAGCGCTATACTCGCCTGACAACCTCCGCGGAGTCCCTGCCATGAGCCCCACACCTCGCACCAAAAAAAAACTGACAACCGAAACGTTGATCCGCGCAGTTGCCAGTTCGACAGCCATCGAGACGGGTCAAAGCGTGGAGACCATTGAGCGCAAACTCAAACTCAGATCCAGTAAATTTCTGCATTTGTCCCTGGCCAAGTAGCCCCGCCTCAAGTCCACAACGCCTGTCGTACCCAATACTCCATGGGTTCGTAGTTGCATTTCAGCCCTTGGTTGATGGCTGCAGAATAAGCCTCTTTATTCCGCTCCCAACTGCTGTAGTCCAGCGGCACGTAGCCCGCCTGCACGGCCATGACATCCGCCAGTAATCGCGACAAGCGTCCGTTACCTTCACGAAAGGGATGAATCAGGATGAACTCGACGTGCGTGACAGCAATGGCGCGAATCAGGTTCTCGTCCAGATCGGGCCGACATGGCGTGTATTTGGCAAGACAGTCCCTTTCAAATACGTCGAGCAACCGAGGAATTTGCGGCGCAGCGGCGAAGAAAAATCCATCCTTGCCCAAATTTACCGCACGGACATCGCCCGCCCATGGATAGATGTTCCCGAGCCAGTGTCGATGCCAATCCTTCAGATCCTGAACAGTGATTGACCGATCAGGCAAATGCTCGATGAGCACAGATTGGTAGAGCTTTTCCAACAAAACCAGCTCTGCATCATCCATGTCTTCGGGTTCGATAACTCCCAGTTTATTGCTCAGCACTTGCTCATTCGAGCCGGGCTGAAAGCTGCTTTGCGCCCCTTCTGCGTCATAACGGTTAATCATCCTTGTACCTGCTGAACTGGCAATGTTCAGAGCACCATAGGTCTGACGTGACACAAGCGCAAAGCCCGAAACGAAAACGGCTGCACGATGGCAGCCGTTCTAAAGGGTGATCACAAAGCCCGGCGGGGCTCAAACTGCAATCACACCATTTCGTTACGAATCCATTCAACCACCGAGGTGCGCTTCGGCACCCAACCCAGCAGTTCGCGGGCGTGTTTGCCGCGCACTCGGCTGTTGGAGCCTAGGCCGTAGTTGGCCATTTCGTAGCCCCACTCCGCTTCGGCGTCTTTCAGTGGCCAGTCTTGTGGTTGGCCCAGGTTCAGGGCTTCGGCCATGGCGGTGGTCATGTCGATGAACGAGGCTTCGCCGCTTTCGACAAAGTAGAACGTGCCCGGGACGTTTTTGGTCAGCGCCAGCAGGTAGAGGGCGACGACGTCTTCGATGTGCACGTTGGACCAGATGTTCTGGCCTGTGCCGACATGGCGCACTACGCCGCTTTTGCGTGCTTGTTTGAGCAGTCGCGGCAATTGCACGCTGTCGCGATTGACGCCTAGACTGTGACCATAGATCAGCGTGTTGCAGATCACTGCCGAATTCACGCCGTCCTGCGCCGCGGCGAGGATCAGGTTGTCGATGGCCACGCGGGCGGCCTTGTCGACGGTCGGCTCCGGCAGGTTGTCTTCGAAATAGATGACGTCGCTGGACTTGCCGCCGGATGCATCGCCAACAATGCTCGAACCGCTGGTGTGCAGGAATACTTTGTTGGAACCGCGCAAGGCATCAAGCAACGCTTCAACTGCACCGCGATGGTCGCTGCTGGCGGCGTTGATCACCGCATCGGCAGCGCGGGCCTGTTCGGCGAGCAGGGCTTTGTCATCAAGGGTGCCGATGAGCGCAGTCATGCCGAGCGCTTTCAGTTCTTCAGCCTGTTCGACGCTGCGCACCAGGCCTGTGACTTTGTGCCCGGCCTTGACCAGACCGGTAGCGATCGAGCCGCCGATAAAACCGGCAGCGCCGGTGACGAATACGTTCATGGAATAACTCCCTGCGTGAATAAGTGATGGGACGAGTATCGGCCTGTGGATCCGAGGGAAAAACCCGCCCTCGCCCAATTCACTCTTGCGCAGAGATCACGAATCAGCCCTTGAAGTCGGCGCTGGCGTAGGCCGCGAGTTTGCTCTGGATGAAGTCGAGGAAGCACTGAATGCGCAGCGCCAGTTGCGAATTACGGTAGTACACGGCGTTGATCGGTTGGCGATAACCGCTGTTGAATTCCGCCAACACGACCTGCAAACGCCCGGCGCGAATGTCGTCGATGGTCATGAAGTGCGACAGGCAGGCGATGCCTTGCCCTTCCAGCGCCAGGTGCCGCACGGTCTCGCCGCTGGAGGCGCTGATGGCCGCGGTGATCGGCCAGCGATCACCGTGCACATAGCGCAGCGGCCATTGGTTGAGGCCTTCGTTCTGGGTGAAGCCGAGCAAGGTGTGTTCGCTGAGGTCAGCCACTTGCTGCGGCGTGCCGTGTTTTTTCAGATACGCGGGACTGGCGACGATCAGCAGCGGACTGCAACCGAGCGAACGTGCGTGCAACGTGGAATCGGCGAGGGTGCCGATACGGATGGCGATATCGGTGCTTTGTTCCAGCAAGTCAATGATCAGGTCATTGCTGTTGAGTTCGAGCTGGATGTCCGGGTAGAGCCGGCGGAATTCGTCGATGTACGGGACAACGGCGTGGAGCATGAATGGCGATGCGGCGTTGATCCGCAAGCGCCCGGACGGGGTTTGCTGGCGCGAGGACAGCCGCTCTTCGAGTTGCTCCATCTGGTCGAGAATCAGCTTGGCCTGTTCGAAGAAATACTTGCCCTCCTCGGTCAGGTCCATGCGCCGCGTGGTGCGGTTGATCAGCGTGGTATCAAGCTTGGCTTCCAGCCGCGACAGCGTGCGACTGACCGCCGACGGCGTCTGCCCGACCTGCTCGGCAGCAGCGGAAATCGAACCGCACTCGATCACACAGACGAAAATCTGCAACTCATCGGATCTGGCTTTCACGGGTGTCCTCTTTGAAATCGCCAAGATCGCAGCCTTCGGCAGCTCCTACAGTGAAATGCGTTCCCCTGTAGGAGCTGCCGAAGGCTGCGATCTTTTGCTGTTACAACCGATAGTAGCCCGAAACCACTCAAGCCTTGAGGCCAAACACCTCGCTCAAATGCTGCTCGTAGCGCGCCACATCATTTTCGATGTTCGGGCGTTTCATCACGTCCACACAGAGGAAGGTCGGCAAAGCAGTCATGCCCAAAAATTCATTAGCCTTGTGAAACGGGAAGTACACCGCGTCGACGCCTTTGGCTTCGAAGAAATCATTCGGATCATCGAAGGCTTGCTGCGGCGCGTTCCAGGTCAGCGACAGCATGTATTGCTTGCCCTGAATCAGACCGCCGCTGCCGTACTTCTGCGAGGCATCGGAACGGGTACGACCATCGCTGGCATAGAGGCTGCCGTGGCCTTCGGTGAAGACTTCGTCGAGGTACTTTTTTACCGTCCACGGCGCGCCCATCCACCAGCCCGGCATCTGATAAATGATCACGTCGGCCCAGAGAAATTTCGCCACTTCTGCGGCGACGTCATAGCCCTCGTCGATGAAAGTGGTTTTGACGTCGACACCGCCACGATCCAGCACGCTCAGCGCGGCCTCATGCAGGGTGGTGTTGTAGCGACCGTCGGAGTGGGCGAACTTTTTACCGCCATTGAGCAACAGCACTTTTTTCATGAGAAAGCCTCGGCGCAGCCCTTGGGCTGGATGGAGAAGGGAAAATTGAATGGCCGCAGATTAACGATCCGCCTCACGCGGAATAAGCCAGGGTTGCGCAAAATACATTTGAGTAAAACGCACGAATCGACAGTGGATTGTTGCCGTAGCATCCGCAGCCATCTGAATCCGAGGAGTTGTTGTGATGAGTGAACGCCAGGGTTTCATCCTGCACGCCAAGACCCGCCCGGAAAAAGCCGAGGCTTTCGAAGCGCTGTTTCGCGCCTATGTCGAGCCGAGTCGCGCCGAACCGGGCTGCATCGAGTACCACATGCTGCGCGATAAAGAAGATCCGACGCTGTTCATCTTCTACGAGATCTGGGAATCCCAGGCCCATCTCGATGTGCATTCGGCGCTGCCGCACATGAAGCAGTTTTTCGAGCAGCGCATGGACTATCTGGAGCGCGACTTCGATATCCGCCTGATCGACATGCTCAGCGAAGCATCGGCTAACCGCTGATCAGCAAGTGGGCGCCGAGCGCGCCCAGACCGACGAAGAACACGCGCTTGAATAGGATGGCGCTGATTCGCTGCCGCAGCCATTGGCCGAGCAGCATGCCGAGTACGGCCGGAATCAGCGCCAGCAGCGAGGCACTCAACTCGCCGCCACCAAGGGCGTCGCGCCAGAACAGGCCGCCGGCCAGCGCCAGGGTCGAAACGGTGAAGGACAGGCCGAGCGCTTGCACCAGTTCATCGCGACTTAAATTGAGCGCCTGCATATACGGCACGGCCGGGATGACAAACACGCCAGTGGCCGACGTAATAGCGCCAGTGATGACACCGCAGACCGGGCCAAGCCAGGGTTCATGGCGAGGCTTGATGTGCAGCGTCGGCAGGAACAATCCGCTCAACGCATACAGCAACAGCGCCGCGCCCAGTCCGCGCACCACCCAATGTCCGCCCGCCATGCCGATCCACAATGTGCCGACGCCGGTGCCGAGGAAGATCATCAGCAGCATCGGCCACAGGCGTTTGATCAGCCCTTTCAAATGACCACCGAATGCCAGTTGCCACAGGTTGGTCAGTGTTGCCGGGATGATCAGTAACGCCGCTGCCTGCGAAGGTGCCATAGCCAGACCGAGCAGGCCCATGGCAACGGTGGGCAGGCCGAGGCCGATGATGCCTTTGACCAGACCGGCCAGGATGAAAGTGGCGATCACCAGTAACGAAAGGGCCAGGCCGAGGTTTTGGTAGAAATCTGCGAGTGTGTTCATGGCGCTAATGTGCGCCGGTCGAGGGCGGTTGAAAATCTGCCATATACTGAGGAAGCCTCTCTTTTAACAAGAGGCTGATATTTTCATTAGGCGACTGCCCCCTTCGCGAGCAGGCTCGCTCCCACATTGGATGGGTGTCGTACACAATTCCCCTGTGGGAGCGAGCCTGCTCGCGAAGGGGCCAGCCCAAACCCACTAAAACCAGAGGCCACCCTCATGCACTTCGACCTCACCGACCTGCGCCTCTACCTGCACATCCTCGACACCGGCAACATCACCGCCGGCGCAGCCCGCAGCCATTTATCCCTGGCCGCCGCCAGCGCCAGAATCCGCGCCATGGAAGCCTCGCTTGGCGTCGATTTTCTTGAGCGCGGCCGCCGTGGCGTCACACCGACGGCCGCCGGAAAGGCGCTGGCCCAGCACGCGCGCATCCTCCTGCAACAGGCCGAGCGCCTGCAGCAGGATCTGGCCGACTATGCCCAAGGCGTCAAAGGTCAGGTGCGTTTGCTGTGCAACACCACGGCGATCACCGAATACCTGCCGGAAGTACTCGCGGACTTCCTGCGCGATCATCCCAATCTCGACATCGACTTGCAGGAACTGCCCAGCGCGCGCATCACTCACGCCTTGCGCCAGGGCGCGGCGGACCTGGGGATCGTCTCCGATGCGGTCGACACCCACGGCCTGCAAACCCGACCCTTTCGCGACGATCCATTGGTGCTGATCCTGCCCCCCGAGCATGTTTTGGCGAGTCAGGCGTCGCTGACGTTTGGTGAAACCCTGGCGCACGACTACGTGGCGCTTGGCAGCCACAGCGCGCTGGCGATTCACTTGGAGGAACAAGCGCTGCACATCGGCCAGCGCATGTCGATCCGGATCCGTGCCGATGGCTTCGAGGCCGTCATGCGCATGGTGGCGCGAGGTGCGGGGCTGGCCATCGTGCCCAAGGTGGCCATCGAGCGCTGGGCGGCGGTGCACTCGATAACGTGCCGGCCGCTGGACGAAGTCTGGGCGCATCGCACTCTGCAATTGTGCGCGCGGGACTTCGACCACCTGCCCGGTTACGCCCGGGCCTTGTTTGATGCGCTGGTGCCTTGACTCTACCGCTAGGGGCAGACTCTATCCTGTGCGCTTCATTTCAGGAGTACACACAATGAGCAAACGAATGCTCGTGATACTGGGTCACCCCTCCACCGACAGCTTTTGCGGGGCATTGAGTGAGACTTACGTTCAGGCCGCCAAGGACGCCGGGCATGACGTGCGGCTGCTGCGTCTGGATGCGCTGGAGTTCGACCCGGTCCTGCACGAAGGCTACAACAAGGTGCAGCCACTGGAGCCGGACCTGCTGCAAGCGCAGGCCGATATCACCTGGGCCGAGCACCTGACATTCGTCTATCCGATCTGGTGGGGCGGGATTCCGGCGCTGTTGAAAGGCTTCGTCGACCGGATTTTCCTGCCGGGTTTCGCCTTCAAATATCGCGAAGGCAAAGCCTTCCCCGACAAGCTGCTCAAGGGCCGCACCGCGCATTTGCTGGTGACCATGGACACGCCGTACTGGTACTACAAATGGATCTATGGGATGCCGGGGCTGAATCAGATGCGCAAGACCACGCTGGAATTCTGCGGCATCAAGCCACTGAAGACGCTGACCTTCGGGCCGATCCTTGGCTCCAAGCCAAACCAGCGCGATGCCTGGCTGGAAAAGGCGCGCGTGACCGCCGCCGTCTAGGGTTTTCCAGCCGCCTCAACTGACGGCGCACCCGCCGCCGTCAGTGCCTCTTCGGGTTCCCTTCACGAGCCCGTCCGTCGCCTGTGCACGTCATTTACGCGCAGTTGCAATTTTCCGATGGTATTGGACATATAATCGCCGCCGATCCGGCATGACGCCTGATCGCGCTACGCTATGTTTGACCATCGAGACGGACCTTATGTATATCGGCAAAGCCGCCCAGCTGTCGGGCACCACAGTCAAAAGCATTCGCCATTACGAAGAAATCGGCCTGTTGCCAGAGCCCAAGCGTGAAGGCAAATACCGCATCTACAGCCAGCAAAGTGTCGAGGTGTTGACGTTCATCAAGTGCGCCCAGCAACTGGGTTTCAAGCTCAAAGAGCTGCAGGTGATCCTCAACAACTACCGCGGCGACGAATTCCCATGGGACATGGCGCAACGAGCCATTGCCGAAAAAAAAGCCGAACTGGTGACCCAGATCGGCGATTTGCAGCAGTTGCACGACGGCCTCGAAGCGTTCGAAAACAACCTCAACGATGCGCGACAGGAATGTCAGTTCGAGCGCATTGCCCGTTATGGCGAAAAAAACCCGGGCACTACCCTGAACTGAAAACCCTGCTGCGCCGCATGACCGGGTTCGCCTGTCGTCTCAGGGCAGGCGCGCCCGGTCGTTGGCGAGTCAGCCCGGCACCGCCTCCCCTTCTGTGCGCAGCGCTTGAACCGGCGCATGCACCGGCGTAATCGCCGCAAAGAACCACGGCGATACCAGCGTCACCAGGACAATGGTCATGACCCCGCTGGAAAACAGCGCCATCGCCACCAATGCGCCGAGATCGACAATCGGCTTGAAGTCGGAAAACAGCAGCGCCATGAAGCCCACGGAGAAGATCACCACGTTGATCACCGTCGAACGGCCGACGCTGTGCATCGCCTGCAAGATAGCCGCGTCGATCTCAATGCCCTGCTGCACCAGCAACTTGATCCGCGACAGCAGGTGCACGGCGTAATCGACCACCCCGACCACGAGGAACGTCACCAGCGTCGTGCCGATGTTCAGCTCGATGCCGAACAGGAACATGAAGCCGTAGACCGTCACCGACGTGGTCAGCAAGGTCAACATGCCGAGCACCCCGAGGCGTACCGATTTGAGCCAGTACATCATCATCAACGTGACGACCAGCAAGGCGAGGGAAAAACTCAGCACCTGACCCTGAGTGATTTCCTGCAACACCCCGGTCCAGATCAACGGCGTGCCGGCGTGGGTCACCTCAAGGTTGGCCGGTTTGTTCACCAGTAGCCAGGCGTCTAGGCGGTCGAGCATGCCCTGATAGTCGCTGGCGACCGACGAGGTCATGGTGTACAGGGTCAGGGCCTTGGAGAAGTCGGCATTGAGCACGTTGTTCAGGTCCGAACCGCCACCGTTTTCGAACAGCATCACGTGCTGCTCGATCAGCGAATTGCCCGGCACTTCAAAGCGCTCGATCTGCCCGTCATCATTGACCGACGTTACTTTCTCCACGGCATTCGGTACCCGCAGATATTCCGGGTTCATGTCGTTGAGCACCAGGTTCATGCGCTTGACGTAAGTCGCCAGCGAGTAGCCGTAACTGACGTTCGGCTGCTGTTTGATGAAGTGGTCGAGCTTATCGATGAACTGCACCACTTCGGTGGTCAGCACGCCGCGTGGTTCTTTGCTGTCGATGGCGATCCAGCCCGGCGCCGTGCCCGCTACTTTGGCGTGGTTGATGAACTGATCGGACACGCGAATGTGGCTTTCCGGCTTGAAGTAAGCAATGCCGGAGTCTTCAATATCGACGCGGAAGGTGAACACGGTGGCCAGTGCCAGCAACGGCAGCATGACCATCAGGATCGGTTTGCGAAAGCGGATCATCCAGGCACAGAACGCCACCAGATACCGCGAGATGATCGATTCCTTGTGCACTTCAGCCTTGGCCTGCTGCGGCTGATCCTTGCCCCAAATGGAAATCCACGCCGGAATCAGCAACAACGAAATGATCAGCGCCGCGGTCAGACCGATCGACATGAACACGCCGAAATTGCGGATGCTGACAATGTTGTTGGTGGTGGAAATCATGAACGTGGCGATGGTCGTCACGGTCGTCAACACCACCGGCACCACCATCAAGCGCTGGGTTTCGCGGTTGGCCTCACGATTGCTCTTGCCCGCGTTTTTCTGCTCGTAATATTCAGCCATCACATGGATCGCATCGGAGCAGCAAATGGTGAACAGGAACACCGGCAGCACACTGGTCAGCAGGTCGAACGGCACCCGCAACAGCGCCATCAGGCCCAAGGTCCAGATGGTGCAGAACAGAATATTGAACAGCGGCAGCAGCACGCCCAGTGGTTTGCGGAAGAAGAAAATCAGCAGCAAGGTAATCAGCAAAAACACGATCGGGAACAACACCGCCAGGTCGTGATCGATGATCTCCTGCTGCGCGGCGATGAAGATCGGCATGCCGGCAATGAAGATTTCGTCCTTGTACTCCGGGTGCTCGGCCTGATACTGCGCGACGATGCCGCGCACGATCTGATAGGCGCGCAATTGCGCCTGGGCGTCGTCCTGCTTGGTGCCGAGTTCAGCCACCAGCATCGCGACTTTCTTGTCCTTTGACACCACCCCGTCGACCATCAACTCGTTGCCCATGATCTGCGACTCGACCAGCGCCGGGTCCATGTCATAGGCATTGAGGGTTTTGTGGATCAACAACTCGCCGTCGTCGGTCAGGACGATGTTTTCCAGGTCGCCCATCGAGGCCATTTCGCGGATCGGGTTGATCCGCTCGGCGAGAAAGGTCAGGAACAGCTGATCATGGGAATCCCAGTTCTGGCTCTGGGCATGATCACGCAAGGCCTTGGCGTTGGCGTAATCGTTCTGCGAAAAACCACCCTCGAGAATGTCCCGGGTCAACAACTGCGCACGACTGTCGTCCGGGTGCCGGGCAACGATCTGCGCCAACTGATCCTTGTCGGCATCGTTGGCCAGGATCATCTTGCGCACCGACTGCGACATCGAAAACAGCGCGTTGAGCGTGTTTTTGTTGAACACCGTTTGCGGGTTGTTCAGCGCCACCATCACCGAGTCGAACGTGCCGGTGAACTCACCCTGCAAATCGATGATGGTCTTGCGCGCCGGGTGGCTTTCCTTGAGCAGATAAGGGTTGGTGTCGGACACCAGCGCGCCCAGCGTATAAGTGAAATACGCCGTAATCGCCACCAGCAGGAAAACAATCGCCCGCGCATAGCGCTCGACGAAATTCAGATATCTTTCCATGATCATGCGGTTCCAGGTCGTCGGGGTCGGCGCTTAGCGGGCAGACACGGCAAAGTCCGGCAGGTCACCGGTTTTCAGCCCGCGTTTGATGGCGGTCTGGGTGAAGAGGCGGTCTTCCAGAGAGACGTTGTACTGCAACTGGTTGAAGCGCATTTCCGAGCGCGTGCCGTCGATAAAGTGTTCGGTCTCACTGAGCACGATGCTGTCGATCGAATCGATGGTCGCGACTTTCTGCGTGCGCATCTGCTTGATCAGCACACCTTTGACGTCGAAGAAGTCCTGACGCATGACCAGGAAATTCTGCTTGTCGATCCACACCTTCAGCTTGTTGTAACCGGTCTTGGCCAGCACTTCGGGGGAGGCGGGTTCGCGCTCGATCACGTAGCAGTCGCGGCCCTTGATCTGTTCTTCGCCGACGAGTTTCTGCGAGTAGTCCTTGACGCGGATCTTGTCCAGATCGGCGTACGAGTACTCACTGCCCATGAACGAGCCGCGCTTGTCGGTGGTGGAGATGCGGCGGGTTTGACGGCTGACCGGCAGGTACATCCACTGGCTGTCTTCCAGGCCGAGGGGTTCGTGCGGGTTTTCGATGTGGAAGGCCACGTCACGGACATCGGTCGGCGCGGAAAAGTACATGCTGAACTTGTCGCTGTCCGGGTAATCCTTTTGCAGGTAGGTGAACTCGCGAACCCGGGTATTGCCTTTCTTGTCATGCAGGATCAGCGAAACCTGGGACATGAAGCTGTTCCCGTCATTGCGATCGCGCACCTGACGGATGATCTCATCGGCATTGCCGGCCTCGGCGGCACTGGCGCAGGCGCTGCCGAGGATCAGTGCGGCGGTGGTCAGACTTTTCAAAAACGGCAACATGACAACTTCCTTTTCGTTGGATGAATGCACCTGCGCACGAGAGCGGCAGGCGTGATGGGTCAGAACAGATAACCGGCCGACAGCCGCACTTGATCGCGCTTGCTGTACTCGCCAAAAGTCTTCTCGGGCTTGCCGAAAAACACGTCGACTTCCAGGCCGAGCTTGATGTAGTCGACCGGCTTGTAGGTGAAGATGCCTTGCAGCAAGGCGTCGTCCTGAAACGGCGGTGAGCCACCGACCACCAGACGACTCTTGAGACGGTCCTGCCAATGGGTGCCCTCGGCCGACAGGGTGAACAGCGGCTCATACTTGTCCTGCAACATGCCGTCCTGCCAGTCGAGCAGCACTTGTTCCTGCCATTGCGCGGAGATCAGCCAGTCGCGCAGCAGGTAGTCGACACCCAGCAGCGACTTGACCATGGGCGTGCTGTCGGCACCGTAGGCTCGCGTCGGATTGGTCACGCGCCAGTTGTCGAAATACGCGACCTCGCTGCGCACCACGATGCTGTGCCCGGCGTCGATCGCCAGCCCGGCACCGCCCATGGTGTAACGGGGAAACTGCCGTTCCAGCCGCGTGCGACCGTCGTCGGCGAGGCCTTCGACCGCGTACACAGGATCTTGCTGACGGGCGCTCAAGGCTACAAAACTGGTGTCCACCGCGCCGATCCGGCCATTGGCGCTCAGGCCATAGGAATAGCCCTTGTCGCCGTCATAACCGGGCTTGGAGTCGAGCAGGAAATACTGCGGATCCGGCGTGGCAAACAGCGGCGCGGCAAATTCACTGCCCTCCACCGGCGCCCGGTTTTTCAAGAAGTCAGTGATCCACAGCGCCTCCAGTTCCCACTCGCCCACCGGTTGTGCAAAACGCACCATGGGCACGGCGATGCGACTGTCTTCGAGCAGCGGCGTCAGGCCATCGCGATAGTCCAGCGGGTTGATCTGATCGAGCACGCGCAATTCATCCGCACGGCCCCAGACCACTTGCTGCCAGCCCACCGTCACTTCGCCGTCACCCAGCGAATGGCCAACGTAGAGGTGCCGCCAATCGGCGTCGAAACGGTACTTGTCCCGCGCCCGTTCGCTGTACGGATTGTTGCCGTCGTAGCGCGCGTCATAACGCACGCGGCCCTTGGCCTTGTAGTAACCGCCCTCCCAGTTGTCTTCCAGATTGGCCTTGAAATACACGGCTTTTTGCGTGACCTGATCGTCGCCGTGCAGGCGCAAAGCCGTGGCCACGCCGACTTCACCGTCGGCGTAATCGGGCTTCAGATCATCGATGGTCAATTCGGCCATCGCGGTGGGCGCAGCCATGCACGCCCACACCGCATACACGATGTGACTGTTGTGAAATCGAGGCATCGCTACATTCCCAACCCGACACCGCCATCGATCACCAGACTCTGCGCGGTCACCCCGCCAGCCTCGGGGCTGGCCAGGTAACGCACCATCGCCGCCACTTCTTCGCTCTGGATGAAACGGCGCATCGGCAGTTTCTTCTTCGCGTTGCGAACGATCTGTTCCTGGGTCAAACCGGCAATCGCCGCTTGCGTCGCCAGTTCACCCTGCAACATCGGCGTATCGATCCACGCCGGCAGAATCGCATTGACGGTGATCTGCCGCGAAGCGAGATCCAGCGCCAGCGCCTTGGTCATGCCGACGATGCCGTGTTTGGAGGCGCAGTACGCGGTGTTGCGCACCTTGCCGGCACGGCCGAGGATCGACGACATGTTGATGATTCGCCCACGGTCGGGCATCAGCGCCAGGCACAACGAGGTCACGTAGAACGTGCCGTTGAGGTTGACCGAAATCACCTTGTGCCAGTTGTGCAGATCCTCCGGCTCGTTCTCGTTGCAGATGCCGGCACTGTTGACCAGCACATCAACGTATTCGACTTGCGAACCGAGTTTCTTGAACAACGCCTCCATGGCCGGCAGGTCGGCAATGTTTGCTGCATGGGTTTCGACCCGCGCCTTGATCTGCTTCTGTTGCTCGTCGACCCAGCGTTGCAGTTCGGCCAGATCGAGATCCAGCAGGATCAGGCGATTGTCGGCGTCGGCGGCAAAGTTCTCGGCAACCGCGCGGCCGATGCCTTTGGCCGCACCGGTGATCAGAATGGTCCGGCTCATGGCATTTTCAACCCGCCGTTGACCGACAGGACCTCCCCGGTCAGGTACAAACCGCGATCGGCGAGGTACAGCACCGCTTCGGCAATTTCTTCCGGTTCCGCGTAGCGCTTGATCAGCAGACGCGACTGGATTTCTTCCTCCTGACTGCCGATCAGCGCCGTACTCATCTCGGTCTTGACGATGCCCGGCGCTACCGCGTTGACGCGAATATTGCGTGGCGCCAGCTCCACCGCCAAGGCACGGGTCAACGATTCGACCCCGCCCTTGGCGGCGGCATAGTTGCTCTGCCCTTTGCCAGGCTTCTGCGCCGCCACCGAACTGATGTTAACGATGCAACCTTTGCGCTGGCGCAACATGCCCGGCACCACCTGCTGACAGCAAAGCATCGTGCCAATCAGGTTGGTCTGGATCACGTCGACCAGGTCGCGCGCCGACATCGTCGCCAGCAGACCGTCGCGGGTGATGCCGGCGTTGTTGACCAACAGATCGATACGCTGAAAATGCTGATCGACCCGCTCGAAAAACGCCTTGATGCTGTCGCCGCTGCTGACATCGCACTGCAATGCCAAGCAATCGATGCCCGACGCCTGAACTTCATCGCGCAAGGTCATTGCCGCGACTTCATCGCGCACGTAACTGAACGCGATCTGATAACCCGCCCCGGCCAGGGCCAGGACAATCGCCCGACCGATGCCACGACTGCCACCGGTCACCACTGCTACTTTATTCGGCATGACCGTTCCTTAGAGCGAGTTGTCGGTTTTGAACTGCGCGAGGCTGAAGCCGTGAGTCGCCGCCAGTGCACGAATCTGCTGCACCTGCTCACGACTGATGTCGCCATAGGAGTAGTGCTGTTTCATCCCGGACAGGCCCATCAACACCGATTCGGCCATGCACGCGTACAACTGACCTTGCTTGAGATAGGCCCGAACGTTTTTCACCAGGCCATCGCCCAGCGGCGTCTGCACGATGCCGCCGTGCATGTAGAGCACGTCGGAGCGCTGACTGGCGAGGTTCTGGTCGACGTTCAGCGGCACGGCGATGTCGCAGATCACGCCGTTTTCGGCGAAGTGCTCGGCAAAGAGAAACGGCTGCGGTGCGTTCGCCGCGCAGAGCACGATGCGCGCCTGTTTCAGCACATCAAGATCGTTACTGACGGTGATGAAGGCGTTCGCGCCCAAGCGTTCCTCGACCAGTTTCGCCACGCGCTGCCCCAGATCGGCACTGCTGCCATGGGCCTGCAACAGCGCATCGATGCCGTCGATTTTCTGCAGGCGACGGGCGAGGCGATCGTGCTCGGCCACGCCCTTGAGAATCGCGCGGGCGGCTTCGGCGTAAATCTGTTGCGCGGTTTTTTCCAGACGACGCAGGGAACCGTCGCGGCCGCTACCGATGAGGATCAGGTGCTCGACACTGGTCGACAGCAGCGAGGCGTAGGTCGAGGCGATGTTGCCGGCGGCACCGACCACCGCAGCGGTTTGCTCGCTCAGTTCCAGGCCTTGCTGCTTGCAGCCCTGTTCGATGGCTTCCAGGCCCATGCCGATGGTCAGCGCGTTACCGGAAGTCAGCGCCATGTCGGGAATCTGCAAGGCCTGGCAGTTGTTGGTGACGATCGAGGTGTACATGCCCAGCCCGGCGACGGTGTAGCCATCGGCGCGGGCGTCCTTGATGCGATTGCCGACTTCTTCGCGGATGGTTTGCAGATCACCGCTGGCGATGTACGCCGCCATGGCGTCGGAATCCATGCACAGCGGGTACAGGGTGAACTCCACGGCGGTGCCGAGTTTCGAGCGAATCAGCACCGGGCCGATCGGCGCGGCACGGCGCTCGGGGGCCATGCGCTTGATGAATTCGCGTTTCTGCTCAGCGCTCAGGGTCGACAGTGAAGGATCGACGTCACTGAGCATGTCCGAATCAATCAGATGGTTGATGAACGCCACGCGCGCCACCACGCGCACGTTCTCATCAGACTTTGGGAGGCTTTCATCCTCCTTGAAGCTGACCTCGCGGGCCGGCACTTGCGCGATGCTGTCGGCACACACACCGGCGGCCAGCGGGAAAGCATCGCGGCGGCGCAGCATGTCGCAGACTTTCTGCAAAGAACCGATCAAGCCGTCGATTTCTTCGAAGGTGATGCACACCGGCGGTTCCAGACGGATCACATTGGCGTTGCTGCCCGACGGCGCCACGCGCAGGGATTCGAATTGCAGCAGGTAGCCGGCGATGATGTAGCCCAGCGCATCGTTGTACTGCGCCGATGCCTGAACCAGTGAGCTGGTGCCGGTCAGATCGTGCAGTTCGAAGCCCAGCAACAAGCCACGCCCGCGCACGTCGGCGATCACGTCCGGATAGGCCGCTTTGAGTTCCAGCAGCGAAGACTTGAGGTATTCGCCCTTCTTGTTCACGTCCTTGAGCATCGCGCTATCGTTCTCGAACAGACGGCGCAGGGCCGACAGGGCGATATGGCAGGACGCGTCATCTTCGGCAAAGGTCGAACTGTGGATGTAGCTGAAATCGTTTTCGTAGTGGCTGGCGCGAATCACCGTCGCGGCAATCTTCATCAGGCCACCGCCCAAGGCTTTCGACAGGCAGTAATAATCACCCTGCAAGTTGAAATGGCTGGCGCCGAGCAAGGTGCCGGTGCGGCCGAAACCGGATTGCACTTCATCGATGATCAGCGGGCATTGCTGCTCGTTGCACAGACGCCGCAGGCCCAGATAGAACTCATTGGCGAACTCGTTGATGCCGCCCTCGCCCTGAATCGGCTCCAGCAATACCGCCGTGATCGCGCTGAATGCTTCGCGGCGGACCTGCAGGGTTTCGCCGCTCCATTCCAGGCTCAGCCAGTGACGAATATGACGGGCCGGCAGCTCTTGCAATTGCTGGGGTTGCTGCGGGTCGATGAACTCGACGTTGAGGCCGAAACGGGCGAACGGCTTGCGGTACTGCTTGCCGTACGTCAGTTGAACGGTGTTCACCAGTTTGCCGTGAAAGCTGCCGCGCACAGCGAGGAACACCGGCTCGACATGCAGTTGCGCCAGGTTGTGCTGACGCACCGCTTCGGCCACTTGGCGCACGGTGACGCAGGACAGATTCTGCGGTAGCAGACCGGCGGGCAAATCGAGATCGTCGATGTCCAGTTCGACGTAAGCCTTGTCGCTGGCAACCAGATTGGCGAGGGCGAAATCACGCTCGTCGAATTGCTTCTGCAGGTTTTTCTGACGACGGTATTCGGCGTGCTTGACGGCGATTTCCACCGACTCGGCGCCACTGTTGGAGAAGGTCGAGATGTAGCGTTCGCTGTTGTTCAGTTCACGATTGAACGCTTCACTGAGTTCACGCCCCAACTGCCCCGCCGCACCGCGCACCGACATCTGCGCGTTGAACGGCACATCGGCACGCAGCAGGTCGACGAGTTGATCGACAAATTGCGGATCGTTGTGGCCATACAGCGCGGCGCCGTAACCGCCGAGGAAGTCAGTGACAGTCACCTCTTCGCCCTGGCGGTCGCGGTAAAACAGTTTGCTGCCCAGCGCTCTGTGGAACTGGCATTCGAGGCCCAGGGCCTGCATCAATTCTACGAATTTCGGCCGTACGTAATCGCGGTAATCCATGACAGTTCTATCCCTTAAGTAAAAAATCAGATGCGTTTCGTTGCGTGCCGACGGTCAGTCGGCCGCGTGAAATTCGAGTTGGTAACCGGCGCTGAAACCGTTGTCGTCGCGGTTGATCACCAGGCAATCGTGGAGCACGGCATCGCGCGGACCGCCGAGCACAAACGGCAGGTGCGCATCCAGCGGTTGCTGCAGACCACTGACCGGCGGGATGCTTTGCGCCTGCAAGACCTGCCGGGCAAAGATCAGATCAACCAGGCTCGGTGCACCACTTAGAATGCCGGTCAGCGGCGTGCTGCTGGTGATGTGCGCAGCGCCGGTTCGCGCCAGCGTGCGGGCCAGATCGGCATCCTTGTGCGGATCGCCAGTGGCGCTGCTGATCAGCAGATCCACCTGTTTGTCGGGCAGGTTCAGCGAGTCCAGACGCGGATGGGCGAAGAGCGCCGTCAGGCAGGTTTGCGGGCCTGCCGGCAGATCATCGGCGCGGCGCAGTACCAACGCTGCCGCGCCTTCGCCGGCAATACCACCACGGCCCTGGCGATCAAAGGCACGCAGGCTTGGCGTTCCTTCGGTACTGATCACCCCCGCCTCGGCCAGTGCGGCGAGCGCCAACGGATCCAGTTCACTGCCCGCGCCCACCACAATGGCCGCATCGATCCGACCGCTCTGCAACGCCGCGCAGGCTTCGCGCAGCGCCGCCAGGTTGCCGGCCACGCCTTGCATGTAGGCGTTGCATTCGCACTCAAGCTTCAAGGCCAGACTGACGACGCCGAGCAAACCGTTGCTCAGGCTTTTGAGGACCAGAAACGGATCGAGCGCGCGCTCCTGCAACACGCGTTTGGCCAGACGCTGCATGTCGGCACCGCTCTCGGTCTGACACTCGTGCAACAGTTCGCCGTAGGACGCGAGCGAGGGATGGGTGTAACCGCCCTGGCAGCAATAGAGACCAAAACGCACGTTGTCGCGGCCCGGTTCAAGCCCGGCCTCGGCCAACGCCTGGCGCACGGCACTGACGCCCCAGATCACTGCCGGCGGACAGTAGCGCTGGAGGTTTTGCGCAACGTCCTGACGGCTACGTTGATGGTCTCGATCAGCGATGTGTCCGAATGCAGTGACCCGCTCGCTGTGGAACAACGACGAGTTCAGAGGCGAGATCGCGCTACGTCCTTCGCGGGCCGCCGACCAGAAGCCCTCAACGCCCCAGCCGGTGGGCAACACACAACCGCTGCCGGCGATCGCTACACGTACAGTGGCGTCAGTCATTGTCCATGCTCCCGATATTTGCCAAGGGCCAGCGAGGTATTGAGGCCACCGAAACCGAAGGAATTGCTCAACGCGTAATCCACTCGGCGGCTGACGGCTTGACCGGCGCAGTAATCCAGATCGCACTGTTCGTCAGCGTCATGCAGGTTCACCGTGGGTGTGACCAGATCGTTGAGGCAGGCCAACGCGGTGACGATGCATTCCGGTGCGCCAGCCGCGGCGATCAGGTGACCGAACTGTGATTTGTTGGCGCTGACGGCCAGGGTTCGATAATGCTTGTGCTCGGCGAACACACTTTTGATCGCCAGGGTTTCGGCGACGTCATTGAGTGGGGTCGAGGTGCCGTGGGCGTTGATCAGATCAATCTGCTGCGCGCGCAAACCGGCGTCATCCAGCGCGGCCTGCATCGCCAGTGCCGCGCCACGTCCTTCCGGTTGCGGTGCGGTGACTTTGTAAGCGTCCAGACTGCTGCCGAAACCCAACACTTCGGCATACGGCGTGGCGCCACGGGCCAAGGCATGTTCGAGGCTTTCCAGCACGACGAAACCACCACCCTCGCCGGCAATCAGACCGCTGCGGTCACGATCGAACGGACGGCACAGATCCGCGCCCCAGCGCTGCTCGCTCGACGCGGCACCGAGTAAATACAACGCGGCCATGGTGTCGAGGTTGAGCACCGAGTCGGCGCCACCCGCCAGCGCAACGCTGACTTCTCCGCGACGAATCATCTGAAAGGCATTGCCGATGGCTTGTGAAGCGCCGGCACAGGCACTGCTGATGTTGATCACCGGCCCTTCACAACCCAGGTCGTCGGCGATTACCCGCGCCAGACGGTCGTTGCTCTGACGCAGCGAGCCATCGGCATTCACTTGCCCGGCCCGCGACATCAGGTACGACCAGCTCGGGGTGCCGCCATTCGGGGCTTCGCTCAGCAGCATGTCGGCGAGCATGTGCTGCGGTGCTCCCGAGGCACACAGCACCGCCGCGCCCCGCAACTGTTCTGGCTGCAAGCCGCTGTCACCGACTGCCTGCGTGGCAGCCACCCAGCCAAAGCGACTGCGCTTTTCCAGCGGCATCGTCCAGGCCGGATGGCTTTGCAGTTTTTCCGGCAACAGGCGCATGTCGACAGGCGCTGCATAACGCACCGCGAACGAGGCCTCTTGCAGGTCGTCCGGCTGCCATGGCCGTACGCAATGTTCGGCGCCGAGCATTTTTTCCCAGAGGGTCTGCCATTCGAAACCGAAACCGGTGACGGCGCCCATGCCGGTGATCACAATCCGTGTCGCACTCATGCGTGCTTCTCCATGGTTTCACTGGCCAACAGCAATGCGCCCCAGTGACCGGCGCGAGTGTGGCTGACAAGCAACGTGTAGCCCGGCGTCGCCGCGACTTCACGGCTGAGGTGCAAGGTCAGTGCGACCTCTGTCAGCAAGGCGCTGGCGCCCAGTTCACCGGTCATGGCGCGAGTGCTGCGAATCTCGCGCGGGAAAGCTTCGAGCAACTTCATCACTTGCCCGTCAGCGCAATTGCCGACGATATGCTCGACGTCGCCGACCCGCAGTTTCTCGACACTCAGGACCTGGTCGATCACGCGCCGACCCACCGCCACAGACCGCTGTGGATCGGTGCTGTAACCACGGGCAAACCCGGCAATGCGCACGGCGTGTGCCGCACCCGGCGGGGGTGTCGACGCCAGCAGCAGCGCGGCGGCGCCCTCACCGAAAATCGGTTCTCTCGCCTGATCGGGCTCGCGCAGGTACAGGGCAGGGGTCAGGTTCGGACTGCTGCTGACCACCAACGCGGCGTCGGCATGCCGCTCGCCGATCTGCTGGCAGGCCTCGATCAGCGCATCCAGCCCGGCATTGTCCTGGGAACAAAATCCGCCCATTGGCCCATGGCATTCGAGCGCTTCAGCCACATACGCCATCACGCTGCTGTTGAGCAGGGTCAGCGCATGCAGGGGCGGCGTGTTGGCCAACAATTGGCTGAGTTGTTTGTGGGGCTGTTCGATGATCGCCTGCACCGCATCCCAGCAAGGACTCGGCGCATCGACTTCGGGAATGGCCGCTGTCAGGGCAATGCGTGACGCAGGCAATTGCAGCGCCGCCAGTGCCGGCGCCAGCCGTGCGGCGCAATGCAACAGGCGCAAGCCCTGCGGTTCGACGCTGCGCTGGATCTTGCGATCAAACAGGTCACTGGCCAGTCGCGGCGTCGGCAATGCAAATGCCTGACGCTGTGCGTCAAAGGCCAGCGGTTGCGCCGCGCAGGGCGTGCCGAGCAAGTCAGCGCAATCACTGCCCGCCACATTCAGCACCGCAGCGGCATTCAGGTAGATGGCTCGGTTCATGTCATGCCCTCCCCAAAACCAGCGAGCTGTTGATGCCGCCGAAGCCGAACGAGTTGGACATCACCACGCTGATCGGCTGTCGCACCGGCTCGCTCAAGAACTTCAGCGAAGGGTATTCGGCACGCTCGGGGTCGTAATTCAGGGTCGGCAACAGCACACCGTCACGCAGGCTCATCAGCGACAGCACTGCTTCGATCGCGCCACTGCCCGCCAGCGAATGGCCGATGGCGGACTTGTTGGCGGTGAAGGTCATGAAATCCTGGCAGCCGTCGAACAGACGCTGCAGCGCCAACGCTTCACAACTGTCATTGGCCTGCGTGGAGGTACCGTGGGTGTTGACGTGTTGCACGGCGCTGCGCAACAGCCCGGCATCTTCGATTGCTGCTTCCATGCATTCCTCGTATTTACTGCCATCGCGGCTGCTGGAGGTCATTTTCTGCGCCTCGCAGACATTCGCGTAACCCAACACCCGGCCCAGTAGCGCAGCCTTGCGCCGTTGTGCGTGTTCAGCGGATTCGAGAATGACCATCGCCGAGCCTTCGCTGAGGACAAAACCGCTACGGTCCGGCATGAACGGGCGGCTTTGTTCGCTCGCCGGCAAGTCGGCCTGACAGAGCGCGCCAAGGCTGTTGAACATGTAATAAGGCAGTTCGTTGGCCATCAGTTCGACGGCGCCGCAGATAGCCAGATCGATCTCTCCGCGCTCGATCGCCCGGTAAGCGCTGCCGATGGCCATGGTGCCGGCGGCACAGGCATCGGAATGGGTCGAGATGTGATCGCGGATGCCGAGCCAATCGGCCAGGTGTTGTGTCTGTTGATCGACCCGCCGGGTGAAAGTCGCGCTGGACGGTGCCGGACTGTCCAGCAGACGATCGAGGTCGACGCGTCCGGCCTCATCCATGCAACGGCTGATCCGCTGCAGATCGTGGCTGTCGGCACAGTACTTGTTGGCGCCCAGAAACAGACCGCTGCGACTGTGAGCAAAGTCTGCCGGCGTCAAGCCGGCGTGCTCCAGCGCCTGCCGGGCAACGTACTCGGCCAGCACACTTTGCCGTGGGTGCAGCGCCGCGTTGCCGCCGAAACCGGCCTCGATCCGCTGCCACTGCGTATCGTCGATAAATCCGGCTGCGCTGTTGTTGAATCCCAGCGCCTTGAATCGAGGATGTTCGCGGACACAGGATTGCTTCCGGCAAATCCGCTCGAACAACGTGGCAGCGTCCAGCGCCATGGGCGCCACCAGACCGAACCCGCTCACATAGACTTCTCGTGCCCGCATGAGAACTCCTACACCGCTTCTTTGGCGTGAGTGGTAACAAACTGCTCAACCAATTGACGGGACACTTCATCGCCATCCGCCGGCACCAGGCGCGCACTGCACGCGCCACAGACCACTTGTTGGCGCTCGTTCAGCACCGCCTGGTGAGCATTGCAATCCGGGCAGGTCGCCGGCAGGTAGTTGAAGAGATCGCGGCACTGGTTGGCCCAGTTACGCACGGTGGTCGCGGCGAACACCTGAGCCGGTTGCATGCCCGCCTTCAGTTGATCCGGGGTGTAGGCGCTCAGGCTTTGCTCAAGCAGGCGCTTGCCGCTTTCGGTAATACGACCGTTGGCGAGAAACTCGCTGGCATCACCGCAAACCGTCAACGCATGATCAAGCACGCTGGTTTTCGGCAGTGTGCAGCCATATTGGCGGCCCAGCTGGAAGCTCAGGTCAACGATGTCCAGCGAGTCGGCACCGAGGTCTTCGACAATGCTGCTGTTTTCTTCGATGTCATTCGCATCCATCACCAACAGCTGTGCGAGGATTTCGCGAGTGCTGGCAACGACATGTTCCAAGTCCAATGGATTGTTCATTTCTATCTCCCTATATGTCGTGACTACTTCATGAATTCGACTTATGAAAAGTAACTTTTCCCACAGCAACTTCTCACGCGGCGGGAATCTAAACTCTGCCCTTAAGGGGAGAGTCAACGAACTATTCAAGGTTTTTTTACAACTCGAAAAAAGTCTGCAAAACCCCACAGACACCGCACCTCCTTGGTGCGGCGAACGACTTATTTACTTAACAAAGACGGGGTATGGTGGGGCGCCCGCGCTATCGGCAAGGCTGACTATCGAAAGCAACTAAGGACGCAACGGAACCGACGTACTAAAAGCAAAAACCAGACAAGTAAAATAGTTATAACTTCATAACCTTTGTTGTAGATCAGTACTGCCGTTAATTGATTTTGCTGGAAGGTTTACGCCTCCATCCGAAAAACGCTGGCAGCGTTTATGGATATCTAAATGTCGAGCACAGACATCTGGGCCAAGGCTCGGCGCTATAGGGTGCAGCTTCCGTTTGATCGCCTTGTCTGGAGCCGACACATGACTGCCCCTATCACCGTTCTGCGCGACACCCATCCGCTGCCGGTACTCGATGCCTGCAAATGGGAAAAACTCGAAGGCGACCCGCACACCGTCAACCTCAACGCCTACACCAGCGAAGACGGCAGCAAGATCATGGGCACGTGGATCTGCACACCGGGCAAGTGGCGCGTCGATTATGTGAAGTGGGAGTACTGCCATTTCCAGGAAGGCTACTGCGTGATCACCCCGGACGGCATGGCGCCGATTCACCTGCGCGCCGGTGACATTTTCGTGGTTGAACCGGGGATGAAAGGCACGTGGGAAGTGGTCGAGACCGTGCGCAAATATTTCGTGTTTGCCTGATGCAAAAAAGCCGGGAAATCACCCGACGTGATTTCCCGGCAAACAATATCAGATACACGCAATGCCCTTGTGGGAGCGAGCCTGCTCGCGAAAGCGGACGGTCAGTCACTTCCTTGTTGAAGCGACCGCCGTCATCGCGAGCAGGCTCGCTCCCACAGTTTGTTCAGCGCTGCCCTTCAATTGCAGGCTTGCGATAGCTGTTGATGATCGCCGAGAAGTCTTTCCCGCCGTCCCCGCGCAGGCTCATCGCCTGATACAACTGTTGCGCCACCGCGCCGAGCACCACCGGTTGGTGCGCCTGCCGCGCCGCTTCCGTGGCCAGCCCCAGATCCTTGAGCATCAACTCCGCCCCGAAACCACCGGTATAACCACGCGAGGCCGGCGCCGTTTCGACGATGCCCGGCCACGGGTTATACATCTCCGAACTCCAGCAGCGACCGGTCGAGCTGTTGATGATGCCGGCCAGCACCGAGGTATCAATCCCCAGTGCATCGCCCAGCGCCATCGCTTCACTGACGCCAACCATCGAAATCGCCAGCAGCAAGTTGTTGCAGATCTTGGCGATCTGCCCGGTGCCGACTTCGCCGCAATGCACGATGTTACGGCCCATCTGCGCCAGCACCGGTTGCAGGGTGGCGAACAGTTGCGGGGTGGCGCCGACCATAAAGGTCAGCGTGCCAGCGGTCGCACCACCAGTGCCACCGGACACTGGTGCATCGGCCATGGCCACGCCTTGTTTGGCCGCAGCGGCCGCTACGTCACGGGCAGTCTGCGGATCAATGGTGCTGCAATCCACCGCTGGCACACCTTGGCGAATGCCAGCCAGAACACCGTCCTCACCGAGCCAGACGCTGCGCACATGCACGGCGGCCGGCAGCATGGTGATCACCAGTTCAGCATCCTCGGCCGCCTCACGCGCCGAAGCGCGAATAGTGCCGCCCAGTTGTTCCAGTTCCGCCAGCACGGTTTTGTTCAGGTCGACCAGGTTCAGCGAATGGCCGGCCTTGATCAGGTTGCGCGCCATCGGCGCGCCCATGTTACCCAGACCGATAAATGCGATTTTCATGGCAGTTCCTCAGCGCAGGTTGATAGTGGTGTTCACGCCGTCGTTGACGCTGTCGTCATCGAACCAGCGCGCCGTGACCGTTTTGGTCTGCGTGTAGAACTGCACCACTTGCTTGCCGTACGGGCCGAGGTCGCCGAGTTTCGAACCGCGCGAACCGGTGAAGCTGAAGAACGGCACCGGCACTGGAATCGGGATGTTGATACCGACCTGACCGACGTCGATTTCCGTCTGGAATTTACGCGCAGCCGCGCCGCTCTGGGTGAACAGGCCGGTGCCGTTGCCGAACGGGTTGGCGTTGACCAGGGCGATGGCTTGATCAAGGGTGTCGACTTCCAGCACCACCAGCACCGGGCCAAAGATTTCCTGGGTGTAGATCTGCATGTCGGTGGTCACCCCGGAGAACAGGGTCGGGCCGACGAAGTTGCCTTGCTCGTAACCCGGCACGCTGATGTCGCGACCGTCCAGCTCAAGCTTGGCGCCTTCCTTGATGCCGCTTTCGATCAGATCGAGAATCCGTGCCTTGGCTTTCTTCGAGATCACCGGGCCGACATCGGTGCCCGGCTCGCTGCCGGCGTTGACCTTGAGTTTCTGCGCCAGCGCTTTCAGGTCAGGCAGCCATTGTTTCGCCGCGCCCACCAGCACCACCACCGAAGTGGCCATGCAACGTTGCCCGGCCGCACCAAAACCGGCGCCAACCAGCGCATTCAGCGCTTGCTCGCGATTGGCGTCCGCCAGCACCACGGCGTGGTTCTTCGCACCCATCATCGATTGCACGCGTTTGCCATGCTTGCCGGCCAAGTCATAAACGTGGGTGCCGACAGCGGTCGAACCGACGAACGAAATCGCCTTGATGTCCTCGTGCGTGCACAGGCCATCAACCACATCTTTACCGCCATGCACCACGTTGAGCACGCCTGCCGGAACGCCCGCCTCGATGGCCAGTTCCACCAGAAGCAGGGTCGACAGCGGATCCTGTTCGGAAGGCTTCAATACAAAAGTGTTGCCGCAGGCGATGGCCATCGGGAACATCCACAGCGGAATCATCGCCGGGAAGTTGAACGGGGTGATGCCGGCGCACACACCGATCGGCTGGCGCAGGGTATAGGTGTCAACGCCGCCGGCGACATTCTCGGCGAACTCGCCCATTTGCAGGCTGCCGATGGAGCAGGCGTGCTCGACCACTTCCAGGCCACGGAAAATGTCGCCCTCGGCGTCGGCAATGGTTTTGCCCTGCTCAGCGCTCAGCACCACGGCGATGCGTTTGGAATGCTCGCGGATCAGCGCTTGCAGCTTGAGCATGATGCGCATGCGCGCGCCGATCGGGGTCAGTTTCCAGGTCTGAAAGGCGCGCTGCGCGGCGCTGACGGCGGCATCGACTTCAGCGGCGGTGGCGAATGGGACTTTGGCCAGCACTTGCTGGGTCGCCGGATTGACGATGTCGTGCCACTCGGTGGTCTGCGACTCGACCCACTCGCCGTTGATCAGCAGCTTGACCTTCTGGACCGTGGTTTCGTTGGGCGTAAGCGATGCGTTCATGCTGGTCTCCGAAATTTGTTTTTATCGTAGGAGCCAAGGCGAAAGGTTCGCCTTGAGATGAGGCGTGTGTCACGAATTGGTTGTCGGACTGTTTTTGGAGTATAGATGTGCAAACTTCTAATAAGAACGCACATATAAGCCCGTCCATCATGCAAAAAAACATCACCTCTCTCGGTTCGCTGAACTGGGACGACCTCAAGTTTTTCCTTGAAGTCGCCCGCACCCGCAAGGCCAGCACCGCCGCCAAACGGCTCGCGGTCGACTACACCACGGTGTCGCGGCGCATCAGTTCGCTGGAAGCGGCGCTGGGCACATTGCTGTTCGAGAAGTCACGCACCAGCGGCTTCGTCTTGACCACCGAAGGCCAGCGCTTGCTGGGTTATGCCGAGTCGATTGAAAGCACGTTGCACATGGCGTGCGAACAGGTGTCAGGCTCCGGCGTGGCGTTATCGGGCCATGTGCGCATGGGCTGCACCGAAGGGTTCGGCAGCTTTTTCATCACGCCGCAATTGAGCCATTTCGTCGACGCCTACCCGGCAATCTCGGTGGACATCCTGCCGCTGCCGCACTTCATCAGCCTGTCCAAGCGCGAGGCCGATATCGTCATCGCTCTGGAGCGCCCGGAGCACGGGCCATACGTGTGCTGCAAACTCTGCGACTACCGCTTGCAGCTGTACGCAACCCAGGACTACCTCGACAAACACCCACCGATCCGCCGCCCGGCGGATTTGAGCAAGCATCAATTCATCAGCTATGTGGATGACCTGGCGTTCAGCTCGGAGCTGCTGTACCTGGCGAACGTGCTGCCTGGCGCCAACGCGCATTTGCGCAGCACCAGCGTCATCGCGCAATTCGTCGCGGCGCAGCAAGGGCGCTCACTGGCGATTCTGCCGTGCTTCCTCGCCGCACAAGACCCGCGCCTGCTGCCGGTGTTGCCGGAGGACATCGACATCACCCGGCAGTTCTGGATGTACTGCCGGGAGGATCTGCGCAAGTTGAAGCGGATTACCCTGTTGTGGGATTACATCCGCGAGGTGACCGAGCGCAATCAGGGTCTGTTGATGGGGCAGACCCGTGAGATGCAGTTTGCTGACTGATGATCTTCAAGGAATCAGGTGGCCGGATCGTAGCGAGGTCAGCACGCCCTTTTCAACCGTTTTGTAACAGGGATTGGTACACGACTTGTAACTTTGAAAGCGCATCGAAGCCAATATCTTGATTGTTCGAATTTAACGCTGTCATGGCGGCTGCATTGTCGAAGATTGCGATGAAAGCGCTACGACAAACTGCCACCATTCAAAGTCCGTCCCCAACCATTTATCCTCCGCACCTCCAGCAATTGACATGGAACACAGGGAACTTTCAGTACGGCTTTTGGGATTTGTCCTACAGCCATTGCATGAGCTTCCCGCTAACGTCGATGCTGCCCAGCTACAGGTTGGAACTCCCCAAGGACGAAAGGAAGCGGCATGTCTGGCTATGTACCCAACCCGCCAAAGGGCTACCGCTACAGCGGTGTTGAGCCTGTCGATATCCATGCCCAGCGTTGGGCAGAATACAAAGACCTATCACCAAAACCAGAAGACAAGCCCGACACAATGGGCTGTGTGTTTGCCAAGAGCTGCAACCTCCCTGATGGTGTGATCGACCACAAGAACCAATCCGGGTTTGTGCCTGTTGAGAAACTGGCCGACTACGGACTGTGGGCTGTGCTTGGAACCGGGGCAGCGATTACCGCCCAAGGCACCCCACTCCAACTGGTGGGCGGGTCTGCTACTGGCAGTGCAATTGCTAAACGTCTTGGCGGGTCGCTATCACTGGGCCAGCTGAAAGGATCAGGCGTTGTTGCTGCTGGTTTTGTAACAGGTACTGTTGGGATGCTGATCCCGAACACCAGCATTTCACCTGATAGCGCCTTCTACAAGAACGATCAATACGCAACGCTTGAAACTGGCCGCACCCGTGTACGCGTCAACGTGAAGACTTTGCCGGATGGCTCCGTTAACGCCTACGGCTTCTACACGGGCGGTAAAACGGATTGGGAGAATGTCCCTGTCATCAAGGGCGATAAAGTCGGTGAGACATATGTTGCTGACATCGGCAACGGGATTGGGCTCACTTGGACGCCAGCGGCAAACCCTGATGGCGTACTGGGCATTCCTGCACTGGAAGGTGCTCCGCAATTGCCACCAGTGTGGGTTTATCCGCCGACCGAACAGGCCAATAAGATATTGGTCAATCCGGTGCATCCACCAGACTACCAAGATGCAATCATCACATTTCCTAACGCCGATATTCAGCCGATTTACATTTCGCTGAGCGTATCAGGTGATCATAGCTATCACCCGGCGCCTAAAGGACTGACGGCATTTCCTGATGCTGCGAGGGATAAATCAAAAAGCAGCGTTCAAGGTGGTGGTAAAAAACGTACCCGCTGGAAAGACTCTAAAGGGCGGATTTACGAGTGGGACAGTCAACACGGGGCTGTTGAAATGTATGATAAACAAGGCAAGCATTTGGGGGAGTACAACCCAGAGACAGGCGAGCAAACCAAGCCCGCAAAACCGGGAAGAACCACTCCTAAATAGATTGAGAGATAGTTATGTACTTATGCATCACAGGATTTTTGCCTGACAGCTTTGAAGATAGCTCGTTGAAGTACGAACTGGACGTGGCGCCAGAGTTTGAACAAAGAGTAATGGATATTCTTGGTTGGAAGAGCCTTGAAGCTGAGGCCGATGGGGAGTTACCACTAACCCGTGAACAGGTTAGCCAGATCGCCGATGTCGTCGAGGAATCTCTGCCCGACAACCTTGATATGTTTATTGGAGTTGTTGCGTAGCGACAGAGCACATCACAGCCAGCAATCAGAATACAGATGAAGCTCGCCCACACCAAAGGACTGTCATCCTGCATGGAGATAAAACTGAAGGTGTGAGCGAGCGGCGGGAATTGTACCAGTAACCCGGTATTACCGTGGATTTGCCAGAGTCGTAATTCCTCGACCTGATTCACCTTTCTGAGGGAGCAGACATGTCCATCGTAGAAACGAAAGTCGTCGATATTATTGCGGTGCCCGAGTGGGAGCCTGAAAACGTAATTTTGGTAATCACTGACCACCTTGAGTGGGGTGATAAAGCGCAACAAAGCGAACACCTGCTACTGCTTCAAGAAAAGGTCAACAGCTACGTTGCTTTCATTGAGAGCGGAGAGCTGCTGGAAAGCTACCCGCCAGCGAAAGACAAGCTACCAATCATCCGAGTTAACGGTTTGTATGAGCTGCCAGCACAAGGCGAAACCTTTGTAGACCGAGTCACTGACCTGCTGAAAGGTGCAGGTATCGGCTTTGAGTTCGTGCTGAAAGAAAGCGAGAAAATTCGCAATATGTTACTACCCGTGTCCAAAGGCTAGCGGATTGCTCAAGGAGAAAACTATGAAGCTTCGCCCTGACTTAATGCCACCGATGCTGGATGAACCCTTGGTTGCTCGATTGACGATGCTTGCAGAAGAAATTGATTGCGGGCACGAAGAACAAACCCAGAGTCAGGTGGCAGCATTCAACCGGGAAGCAATGACCGCACTTGAGTTCATCGACTTTCAGGGAATCTATGGTGGGCAATCTCACGACACATGGGTTCGAAAAGTCTTAGCAACACCCTATGAGCGGCGCCTGACGGATGTAACCAAGCAAGAGTTGGTTGAGTTGGCTCGAAGGGTCATGGAGGGTGTTGGCGCTGACCATGAAGTCGAGTTCTGGTTGAGCATGTTGGCAATCAACATACCCAATGAACGCATATCCGATCTGATCTTCTGGCCAGACGAATACTTCGATGAAGCAGATTATCCACAGCAACTATCCCCAGAGCAGGTGATAGAAATCGCGTTGAAAGACAAAGATGTAGTGCTGTAATCAAGACCCGCCCACACCAAAGGACTGTCATCCTGCACGCGGTAATAATCTCAAATTGTGTGTCCGCGAGGTAATCGAGCGCAATCAGGGTCTGTTGATGGGGCAGACCCGTGAAATGCAGTTCGCCGATTAGTCGGCGCTGACCACAATCGACACCCGGCGGTTTTCCGTTCGGCCCGCAGCGGTGTCGTTGGACGCCACAGGTTCGCTGCTGCCCAAGCCTCGCAGCTGAATGTTCTCTTGGTTCATGCCAACCGTGCCCAGCACTTTGGCGACACTCTCGGCGCGGCGCAGCGAGAGTTGCTGGTTGTAACTTTCCTTGCCTGAGGCATCGGTGTGGCCATCGACGCGCACGCGCTCGATGCCGACACCCAGCAACGCCTTACCGATACGCTCGACGATCTCGGTGCTTTGGTTGTTCAGGCTCTCGACATCGCTGCCAAACAGTACTTTGCCAGACAGGCCAAATTCCCAGCCTTCGTCGGTCGGCTCAAAGCCTTGCTGTTTGAGCACGGCGACTTGCGCCGGGGTCAGACCTTTTTGCGGGGCGGTCTGGCAACCGGCAAGGGTCAGCGTGACCATCAACAGCACGACGGAAAAAAATCGAATGGGCAGTGTGAACACGGGAATCAGCTCCTGGTTTGAACGGGTTCGACCGGGTGCTCCGACCCAGCCGTGAATTGGGCGCCACGCGACAGGCGCTTGGCTTGATACATCGCCGCATCGGCGGCATCGAGCAAGGCTCCCGGTGTAGCGCCATGATCGGGGTAAACCGCGATGCCGATACTGAGCGAGGTCACAACGCTGGTGTCACCCGGCAGCGCGATGGGCATGTCCATGCTGGCGAGGATCTTGTCGGCAATGCGTTCGGCGTCTTCGATCTTGTGCAGGGGCGTGAGCAGTACGGCGAATTCGTCGCCGCCCAGCCGCGCGACCAGATCCTCTTCGCGCAACTGTGCGCGTATGCGATTGGCAACGGCCACCAGCACCGCGTCACCGGCCGCATGCCCAAAGCGATCGTTGATGCCTTTGAAGCGGTCGCTGTCGAGAAACAACACCGCTACGCGCTCATGGAGTTTGCTGGCGTTGCGCAGGGCACGGATCAGTCGACCCTCGAAAAAAGCGCGGTTCGGCAGACCGGTCAGACTGTCGTGACTGGCTTGGTGGGCCAGCGTTTCGTTTTCGTTTTGCAGATGGGTTTGCCAAGACTCCAACTCGTCGAGCAAGGCATTGAAGTCGTTGCCGAGGTTGTCGAGTTCGGCGATCTGCGCGGGTGGCACGCGTCGATCCAGCGCGCGTTCGCTGCGAGCGGCGTGGGCCACGGCAGCGAGACTGCGCAGCGGGCCGGTAATGCCGCGCAACTGTCGACGCGCCAGATAGAGTGCAACCCAGGCACTGATCGCGTACAGAGAATAATTCCCACCAGACCGCTGAGCAGAAAACGCATCAGGCTGCCGCCGTGGCCGGTGAGCAGGACGCGGCCGACTTCGCGATCTTGATGCAAGATCGGCAGGCTGATCGGTTTCTCCAGAAGGGCGCGGGTAATCTGCATTTCCAGCTCGGAGAACAAGCCGTTCTCCGACCGCTGCCAACGTGCAAGCAACTGGCCCTGCGCATCGAGCACCTGAGCCTGCGCCACCTCCTCGGTGGAAGCAATCAGCGCCAAGGCTTCAGTGGCAGCAGGCTTGTCGTTAAACACCACCGCCGCTTCCACGGTGTAGCTGATCGAGCGGGCAATCAGTTGCAGGTTGTGATCGGCGTAAACCCGCAGCGCCAGAACGCCCAGCAAGGTCAACGAGACACTGGCCATCGCCACGGCCACCAGCGCCACAATCAAATGCCCGCGACCGATGACCGAGCCCAGCGTGGGGCGAATTTTGGAATTGAACAAACTCATGGCACCGCCGCTTTGCGACGCGATAACTGCAGCACGCTTGGATGAATGCGCACGCCACTGCGGGCGACGGAGTCAAGATTGACTTCGAAGGACACCTGCTCGTCACCCACTCGCAGGCAGAACAGACTGCCGACGGTGCATTGATCGCCACCTTCGCTGATGCTCAGCACCGGGTGACCGGTCAATGAGGCGAACAGCCGACTGCGTTCATCAGCCGTGAGTTTGCCGATGTACACCGCATCGCACTCGCTGATGATGGCCGGGTTATCGGCCAGCAGTCGGCGCACGGCCACTGGCCGGCCGGTCGCTTGAGTGGTGCCTTTGACCAGGTCATCGGTGTATTCGGTCGGGCCGACGATACACAGGCGCAGTTGCGCAGGTTCCACCGGCCAGCGTGCGTAACTGAGGATGCCAAGAACGACTTGGGTAACAGATTTTGCCCGTTGCTCGGCCATGCCCACCGGCGCTTGGGATTGCGCGACGGCTACGCCTGTCAACAACCAGAGCAGAGCGACAAGCACTGCGTGCTTGCAGCGAAACACGCGCTCCGTCGCCCAGACAGTCACCTTCATGCAGGGATTCTCTTGGATCTTAACGAAATGATGCCGCAACGATAGCACAGCGCTGAATCACCAGCGATACAGCGAGTCCTGACTGGTTAGTCAGGACTCGCCGCGAACTGCAGCGTTCATCATCACTGAACCTCAGCGCCCTCTTCCAGTTCCAGCATGAGTCCGCTAAGACGTTTTACCTTGCGCTGCACCGCCTCTTCAAAGACCCCCGCGCGGGGCTCGATCAGAGTAAACCAGTGCTTGGCTCGGGTAATGCCAGTGTAGATCAGCTCCTTGGTCAATACAGGGTTCAAGGCATCAGGCAGGATCAACGCGGTGTGGGCAAACTCAGACCCCTGGGATTTGTGCACGGTCATGGCGTACACGGTTTCGACGTCGTTAAGCCGACTCGGCAAAACGAAGCGCACGCCGCCCTGACCATCATTGCGCGGAAAGGCTACACGCAACACCGGTTTGCCGGCGTCGGGGCCTTCTCGCTCGGGGAGTTTCAAGGCAATGCCGATATCGCCGTTCATCAAACCCAGTCCGTAGTCATTACGGGTCATCAACACCGGACGACCTTCGTACCATTGCTGGTCATTTTCGATCAGACGGGCCTTGAGCAATGCAGCCGTGATGCGCTGGTTCAAACCCTCAACGCCCCATGGCCCTTTGCGCACCGCACACAACAACTGGAAGCTGTCGAACGCCTGCAAGACTTCACGGGCCCAGTCGATCCAGTCCGGATGTTCGAGCGGCCTGCCGAGCGCCGGGCGCTGATTGCGCAGCACGCTCAGATAATGCCGGTAACCTTGCGGGCCATCGCCATGGCCCTCTAGCAACAGTCGCTCCAGTTTGTGATCGTGCTCGCCTTTTAGCGGCAGCGAATACACATCGTCGTAGTGCCCCGCCGCCAGCAACTGCCGCGCTTCATCCGGAAGTTGCTGATTGACCCGCCGCGCGAGTTGGCCGATGCCGCTGCCTTCGCCGAATCGCCGTGAGTGGCGCAACATCACTACCTGTTGCGCCAGCGGATGGGAACCGTCGACGTCTTCGTGCAAACCACTGTCCTGCAAGGATTCACCGCTAACCGACTCAAGCCACTGCCGGGTCTGCGGGCTGTACCAACCGCTTTCGGCATCGCGACACAGGTCCCCCAACACCGCTCCCGCCTCTACGGACGCCAATTGATCCTTGTCGCCCAGCAACACCAGTCGCGCGTGGGCCGGCAAAGCGTCGAGCAGGTTGGCCATCATTTCCAGGTCGATCATCGACGCTTCATCGACCACCAGCACGTCCAGTGGCAAGCGGTTGCCCGCGTGGTGACGAAAGTGACGAGTGCCGGGACGGCTGCCAAGCAAACGGTGCACCGTGGTTACGTCGCAGGGGATTTTGGCCCGCACGTCTTCCGCGACTTTCAGTGATTGCACTTGCTGACTGATGGACTCGGTCAACCGCGCCGCCGCTTTGCCAGTCGGCGCCGCCAGACGAATTCTCAATGGGTGGCCCGCCTCCACCGCTGGCGCCTGGAGCAATGCCAGCAAACGCACTACCGTGGTGGTTTTACCCGTGCCAGGACCACCCGTGACGATGCTAAAGGCTCCACGTGTGGCAATGGCGCAGGCGAGTTTCTGCCAGTCGATCACATCGTCGGTTTTGACCGCCCCGAACAATTCATTCAGCCGCTGCGGCAGATCATCCGGCGTCGCCTCGCCCTGGGCCAGACGTTGGCGCAAAGCCGTATCGATGCGGCGCTCATAGGCCCAATAACGCCTGAGATAGAGGCGCTTCCCGGACAACACCAGTGGACGTTGCTGCGCCGAACCACTGCCATCGGCCGACAGCGCCACAAGAGGACTGTCTGCCAGCACCTTGCACCAGTGAGCACCGTCGAGTGCCTCCAGCAATTGCGACGGCAGCAACAGCACCCCGCCTTGTACATCGCCTTCGGGCGGAAGCGACAGGGCGAAATCCGGCGCTTTGAGAGTTTCGAACAGGTCAAGGCACACATGGCCATGACCGAGTTGATGGCTGGTCAGTGCGGCAGCGAGCAATACCAGTGGATCAGTATCCGGCTCAAGCTCGTGCAGAAATGCGACGAATGCTTTGTCCAGCGCACGCAGCCAGCCTCGCTCGACCCAACGGGTAAGCAGCAACAGCAAATCATCGGCGCTGGTCAGAGGCGAGAGTGAAGACAGGCTGTCCGCTGTCAGCGGCGTCGGCAACAGATCGTCGAAGGTGCGGCTCATAGCAAGACTCCCTGTTCCCATGCGGGTTCGGCCTTGGGTTCGGGTTTGCCCTGGAACATTCGATCAAGACGCTCGATGAGCTCACGGGGGGGACGCGCAAAGTAAACACCGCGACTGTCCGCCCGAGTACCGCGCAGAAACAGGTACAGCGCGCCACCAACATGCCGGTCGTAATCGTAGTCGGGCAATCGTGCCTTGAGCTGGCGATGCAACGCCAGCAGGTACAACACGTATTGCAGGTCGTAGCGGTTGTCGAGGATCGACTGTTCCATGGCCTGCTCGGTGTAGGCCAGGTCATCGACACCCAGCCAGTTGGACTTGTAGTCGGCCACGTAATAGCGACCATCGAGCTCGAAGGTCAGGTCAATGAAGCCTTTGAACATGCCATTGAGCTGCACCGGTTCCGCCGCGACCCGCGCCACGCCTTTATGGGTGTACTGGCGCACCAGTTCGTCGAGTTTGAGCACGTCGACTTTATGGCTGGCGAACCAGAACTCCATTTCCACCCGGTACTGCTTGAGTTGCTCAAGAATGACCGGAGGTTGTCCGCCAGCAATCGGCAGCGGAGATTTGAGCAGGTGCTGCAGCCAGTCACTCAGCGTGATGATCCAGCCCTCCCAGCCGCGCAGATTACAGCGCCGGGCAATTGCATCCTCCAACGCCCCACGGGTCACGGCGAAACCATCGTCACCCGCCCATTCCAGCAAACCATGGAGAAACGTTCCCGGATTGGGCCCCCGGGGGAAGCGATGGATATCGGCGCCACCGGCGATGATTTCCCGTGGTGCATCGGGATCGAGGCGTTCGTCATCAAACAGCTTCTGTGCTTGCGGGCTGTCCGGTGCCTCATCGCTGCCGACACTCAATACGTCACTGATGCGCAATGCGCTGTAGGACGCAATCCACCAGTTCTCGCTGGCCTTGCGCTTGGGTAGCAGGGTGGCACTAAGGACGGCCTCATTGCGCGGTGGCTGGTAATGCTCGTCGGTGGATTGCGGCATTTCACCAATGCTGATGGCCGCACAGTCTTGTTGCAGATCTTGCAGCCATCGGTCCAGTCCCGTGGACTCCTTCAATGATTCGCCACCGCCAAGCAAGTAGCCCAAAGCAGAAAGATTCAGGACCGAGCTATTGTTATTACCCCGTTTGAGATCTGTCACGCCCAGCCAGCAGGCATGTTGCGCGCGAGTCAGGGCGACATAAAGCAGGCGCAAGTCTTCGGCCAGACGCTCATCGTCCGCTTGCGCAATCAGCTCGGGGGTTGGCTTCAAGCTCACTTGAGCCTTGCCCGAAGCGTCGTGGTAATGCAGCGGCAAACGGCTGCCGTCTACCGGTTTCGCCGAACAGATGAAGGGCAAAAACACCAACGGATATTCGAGGCCTTTGGACTTGTGGATGGTCACGACCTTGACCAGTTGCTCATCACTTTCCAGACGCAGAATCTGTTCTTCACCGGCTTGCCCGGACAATGCCAGAAGCTCCGCCAGATGACGGATCAGCGCTTGTTCACCGTCCAGTTCGGCGGCGGCTTGCTGCATCAGCTCCGACAGGTGCAACAGGTTAGTCAGCACTCGCTCGCCATCGCTGCGGGCGATCAGGGTTTGCGGCAAGTGGAAGTCGTGCAACAGGCGCCGCAACATCGGCAGCACACCTTGCTTGCGCCAGAGCTCTCGATAACCGCGGAACTGCATGACGCGGGTTTCCCAGACCAGTTCGTCCTGATTCAGCCGCTCCAGTTCAGCCAATGGCAGATTCAAGGTGACGCAAGCCAGCGCGGCTTTCAGGGAGCGCTCGACATCCGGCTCGGCGCAGGCCTTGAGCCAGGAAAGCAGATCGTGGGCTTCCTGCGCGGCGAAAACCGAATCCTTGTCCGACAGATAAACACTGCGCACGCCGCGGGTCGCGAGTTCACCACGTACCGCCTGGGCCTCTTTGCCGTCACGGACGAGAATCGCAATATCGGACGGTTGCAAGCCTTTGAAGTCCTTGCCGTCCTGAGTAAATCCGGCGCTACCGGTTTGCCCGCCGTTGAGCAGTGCCGTGATTTCGCTGGCGCATGCTGCCGCCAACTGCTGCCGATAGACCACGCCTGACAGCGGCTGATCAGTAGACAAGTTCCAGACATTCAGTGCCGCGACGTCTTGTCCGGCAATCTGCAGTTTCTCTTTACGGCCCTGCGATTCGACGGGGTGAAACGGTACCGGGTTGTCACCATTTTTCTCCCGGAACAAAAACGCGCCGCGTCCCTGCTCTCTGGACTCGGCGCGTTCGAACACGTGATTGACCGCTTTGACCATGCCATGGCTGGAACGGAAGTTGGTACCTAACGTATGCAGTCGGCCAGTGGTGGCTTGGCGAGCGCGCAAATAGGTGTAGATATCTGCGCCTCGGAAGGCGTAAATCGCCTGTTTGGGATCACCGATCAAAAACAGGCCGGTATCCGGATTGTTGTCTTCGATGCGGTAGATGCTTTCGAAGATTCGGTATTGCACCGGATCGGTGTCCTGAAACTCGTCGATCAGGGCTACCGGAAATTGTTCGCGGATCAGCGTCGCCAGACGTTCGCCGCCCTCCGATTGCAGCGCGGCATCCAGGCGCAACAGCATGTCGTCGAAGCCCATTTCGGCGCGGCGACGTTTCTCTTCTTCGAAGCGCGCACCGACCCATTTGGCGGCGTGCTGCAACACCGCGGCATCTGGGGTCGGCAAAGAATCCAGACTCGACTTGAGTCCGGGCATGGCATCGAGTCCCGGATGGCTCGGAGCTTGACCTTTCCAGGCTTCGGCCATTCCGTCAGGCGTCAGTCGGGTGAAACCTGTGCCAATGTCGAGTTGTTCAAGGGACTCGTCTTCGGCCCAGGTTTTGAGCTTGTCGAACCACGGTTCGAAGTACCGTGCCTGCATCTTTCGACCGTCGACGGTTTTGCTTTCAACGCCCTGATGACAAATAGCGAGCAACTCATCGGCCCATTGCCGCCAAGGCATCTTCAGTTCGATCAACGCTGCGCGGCGCTCTTGCAAGCACTCTTCGATCAGCTGCGCAGGGCTCTTGCCTTCGTCGCTGCCCTGCTCACTGGCAAACAAGCCACGCACACGAGGTAACAGCGCTGCGGGCCCACCCCAGTTACTGCGAACCCAGTTCAAGGCGTCACCCTGCATCGGGTAACAGAAAAGACGCCAGTAATCGCGCAGCACTTCGCCAAGTAGATCGCTGTGATCGGTTTCCAGCGATTGGGTAAACAAACTGCCGCTGTCGAAGGCATGCTCACGCAGCATGCGCTGGCACCAACTGTGGATGGTGGAAACAGCGGCTTCGTCCATCCATTGCGCGGCGATATCGAGGCGATTGGCGCAACCGGGCCATTGCTGAGGGTCGAATTGATCGCGCAGTTCTGCGATCAGGGCATCTGGCGCTGGTGTTTCGTCACGGAAGAATCGCGCGGCCTCGGCTAGCCGTGTGCGAATCCGCTCACGCAGTTCTTTGGTCGCAGCATCGGTAAATGTCACCACGAGAATCTGGGGGGGCAGCAATTCGCGAGAGAAACCGTGCGACTCGCCGCCATGGCCAAGGATGAGCCGCAAATAAAGCGCTGAAATGGTGAAGGTTTTGCCGGTACCGGCACTGGCTTCGATCAACTGGCTGCCACGCAGGGGAAACGCCAGAGCCAGTGGTGTCTTCGAACTCATCAGCGCGCCCCTTCACTGGACAACGAACGCCATGGCGCTTCATACAGAGGGCGGTACAAGGCGTCGCACCAACCGGAGAATGTCTCGTCGGCGAGTAATGCGTCGAAACGGGCAAATTGTCGGGACAGCGCAGGACTTTCGCGGCGCTCGCCTTCACTGGTCTGGCCATCACCTTCGTAGGCTTTGCGGGCAGCGGCTTCGGCTTTGAGCGGATCGGTCTGGGACAGCCAGGCAAAAGCAGTCTTCACCGCAATCGGTAAAGGCTGGCGCATGCCGGCCTGCCAGGCAAGCAGAAGATCCCCAAGGAAACGCATGGCTCTGTCCTGCGCCATCGGTTCAAGCAGCAACGTGTCGTCGCTGGCCACCAATGCCGTGGTCAATGAAAGACCGCTGGCGCAGGCGACGAGATGATTGACCCATGGCTTGGTCAACCGATGCCATTTGCGGCTTTTGATCGAGCCGATGCTGTTAGGAATAGTCGTGACCGACAGCACGCCAGCGTCTGCACGCTGATGCAAACCCGAGAGCCAACCTTCAAGCCGCAAACCCTGTAAATCGAGACTGATCGGGATCGCACTGGTCACCGGCGTCGGCCAAAGCGTCAGAAGTTGCCGATAGCGTTGCAGCAGGTCCGGTAGCGGTTCGATCAACTCCCGCTGCAGGCACTCGCCGAACCCGGCCATTGGCAGTAATCCACTGTTTTGCAGACGTCGAGCGTGAGTCTCGAGCGCCTGCTCGACGTTGTCCGGTTGCCCGAGTGCGGCTTCGAGCAGGCTATCGCTGAGCGTATACCGCTGCAGAGCGTCGAGTACGAATGGCTCTTCGTCGGCCAGCGGTGCTTCGGCTGCCTCGAAGTACACTTTGAGCCTCTGGGTGAAAAAGTGTCTGACCGGGTTGCGCAAAAAGTCCTGCAACAGCGCCAGACTCAGCGGTTCGTCTTGAACATGGGGCGCGAGCAACTCGGCCTCGTTTTGCGCCTCGTGGCTTTGATGCAGAACCTGCCACTCGCTGGCATAGCTGAACAACTGATCACCTTCATGGAAATAGCGCGCGCTGAAGGGTTGCAATGGATGTTCTTGCGTCACGGCGCTTAACAGATCCTGACCCTCGTCAATCAATCGCCAGCCGCTGGCAAGGTGGTCACGCAACTGGCCAATAAGTACAGAGGCAGGCCGCTCGCTGTTGTCACGAATGCTGCGTCCGACCCAACTGATGTAGAGCTGATTGCGGGCAGAGAGGAGCGCCTCAAGCAAAAGATAGCGATCATCCTCGCGCCTGGAACGATCGCCCGGCCGGTAGTCGCTACCCATCAGATCGAAGTCGAGCGGTGGTTGTGCGCGGGGGTAATCGCCATCGTTCATCCCCAGCAAACACACCAGTTTGAAAGGAATGGCACGCATGGGCATAAGCGTGCAAAAGTTCACCGCGCCGGCAAGAAAACGCTGAGACAGACGCCCTTGATCCAGCCCGGCAAGCCAGGCTTCTCGAACCACGGTCAGTGGCAGCTCGTCCTCAAGACCCACTGCCTCGCAGGTCTCCAGCCAGGTTTCACGCAGCTCTTCAAGCTGGGTCAACAAATAATCGTCATGCTCATTGCTGGCTTTGAAGAACAGTTGCATCAGCGCTTGCAGCCGATGCCCCCACTCTTTGGGTTGAGCCGGTTGCGTGAGTTCCTGATGGGCAAGTTCCAGTGCATCGAGCAATGCCACCAACGGCCCGATCAAAGCAGCATCCAGTCCACCGATTTCATCGTAGGGCTCGATACCCGCGCAGCCAGTGGAACTGCCCACTGCGTAACCCAGAAGCATGCGGCGCAGGCCGAAATGCCAGCTGTTCTGCTCCAGTTCGTCTGGCAAGCCTAACCCGGCCCGCTGCTCGGCATTCATTCCCCAGCGCACGCCTGCGCCTTCGATCCAGCGGTGCAGCGTCGGTAAGTCGCGCTCCTCGACGCCGAAACGAGCGCGCAATGCGGGAACGTCAAGCAGGTCGAGGATTTCGCTGACGGGGAAACGACTGTCCGGAAGCTTGAGCAAGTGCTCGACCGCAATCAGCAAGGGATCACGACCGCGCTGGCCCTGATCCGCCAAAGTGAACGGAATGAAGCGCAGGTCATAGCGATCAAGCTGACCAAACACAGCGCGGATATGCGGAGCATAGCTGTCGATATCCGGCACCATCACGATCACGTCGCGAGGGCGCAGATCCGGATTGGCGCTGAAGCGTGCCAGTAGTTGGTCATGGAGAATTTCAACTTCGCGTTGAGCACTGTGGGCAACGTGAAAACGGATCGACTTGTCGTGTGCCAGATCCACTGCAGGCCAATGCTCGCGTGTCTCATCGAGTGGACGCAGTTCCAGGATATCGTCCTGAAGTTGATTGAGCAGATTATGTGGCTGACTTTCGCTGAACAGGTCGATGCGTCCGTCGCGAAAGGCTGCGCGATAACTGTTGGGGTCGTCGTAGCTATCGAGCAGGTTAATGTAATCGCGACCTTGTTTGCCCCACGCTGCCAGCAGAGGATGGGCGTGTTGATGCATTGTCTCGGGATCAAGTACGACAGGCATGCCGCTCTTGCGCGATTGCCGTTTGTACTGATGACGCAGCAAATCCTTGTCGGCGACGATATCGGCCCAGTGGTGACGACATGGGTTGTGTACGCACAGTAAAACCTGACTGAAACGCGCGAGCCCGGCCAACGCTTCAAGCACTTGGGCTGGCAGTGAAGAAATGCCGAAAACGATGACTCGTGAAGGCAGGCCAGCAGGCGCTTCTGCAAGATGACTTATGCGCTCGATAAAGCGCTGATGAACACCGGCACGGCTTTGAGCCATACCTTGAGCACCCACATCGTCCAACAGCGCACGCCAGAGTTCAGCCTGCCAGCAACTTGTCGGCGCTAGTGGCTTTACTTCGCCTCTGACATTACGCAATTGATGCCGACCTTCGGCCCAATCCTCAAGCCAGTCAGCCCGGTACACCTGGTATTGATCGAAGAGATCCGCCAGACGCTCGGATAATTGGTAGCGCTTGCGCAGGTCGGTGTCGTGGGTAAGGAAGCGTTGCAACGGTTCGAAATACGGACGGTCGATGACCTGAGGTAGCAGGCGCATGAGACGCCAGGTCAGTGGGGCCTTATCGAGCAGGGATTTGGCTGGAATTTCATCTCGCCCCAATACCATGCGATAGAGCTGCCACATGAAACTGCCCGGCAATTGCACATCAATTGCCGCGGCAATACCACAACCGCCGAGATCGCCTTCTTCTGGGTCCTCCGCCAGAGCCAATTTAAGCCACTGGGCGATGCCATTGCTCTGCACCAAGGCAATTTCGTTCTCCAGGGGAGCCAGCGGATAGCGCCGCATAATGCTGACCACCAGGCTGCGCAGTTCGTCCAGGCTATTACTCTGAACCACCATGAATGCAGCGTTGAGGGACTGGGCGTCCGGCATAAGACTTCCTTGGAGAAAAGTACAAAAGCTAGGCCAGAACCTTAGCATTGTCGGCAGGTGATAACAGCCGGACGGCGTCTGTGAGTGCTGTACGAACTTTCCTTCGGGCAAAACAAAACCCCAACTGCTTTCGCAATTGGGGTTTCGGAATTTAATCTTGACGATGACCTACTCTCACATGGGGAAACCCCACACTACCATCGGCGATGCATCGTTTCACTGCTGAGTTCGGGATGGGATCAGGTGGTTCCAACGCTCTATGGTCGTCAAGAAATTCGGGTACTGAGTCGCGACCTGATGGCCTCGCTTCAGCAAATTGGGTATGTGACAGCTGTCGGTGTTTTGTGAACATCGAACTTTCGGTTCGTTTCGTCTTCACACACCGCAATCTGATGCTCTCTCGAGTAGTCAAATTGCTTGGGTGTTATATGGTCAAGCCTCACGGGCAATTAGTATTGGTTAGCTCAACGCCTCACAGCGCTTACACACCCAACCTATCAACGTCGTAGTCTTCGACGGCCCTTCAGGGAACTCAAGGTTCCAGTGAGATCTCATCTTGAGGCAAGTTTCCCGATTAGATGCTTTCAGCGGTTATCTTTCCCGAACATAGCTACCCGGCAATGCCACTGGCGTGACAACCGGAACACCAGAGGTTCGTCCACTCCGGTCCTCTCGTACTAGGAGCAGCCCCTCTCAAATCTCAAACGTCCACGGCAGATAGGGACCGAACTGTCTCACGACGTTCTAAACCCAGCTCGCGTACCACTTTAAATGGCGAACAGCCATACCCTTGGGACCGGCTTCAGCCCCAGGATGTGATGAGCCGACATCGAGGTGCCAAACACCGCCGTCGATATGAACTCTTGGGCGGTATCAGCCTGTTATCCCCGGAGTACCTTTTATCCGTTGAGCGATGGCCCTTCCATACAGAACCACCGGATCACTAAGACCTACTTTCGTACCTGCTCGACGTGTCTGTCTCGCAGTCAAGCGCGCTTTTGCCTTTATACTCTACGACCGATTTCCGACCGGTCTGAGCGCACCTTCGTACTCCTCCGTTACTCTTTAGGAGGAGACCGCCCCAGTCAAACTACCCACCATACACTGTCCTCGATCCGGATAACGGACCTGAGTTAGAACCTCAAAGTTGCCAGGGTGGTATTTCAAGGATGGCTCCACGCGAACTGGCGTCCACGCTTCAAAGCCTCCCACCTATCCTACACAAGCAAATTCAAAGTCCAGTGCAAAGCTATAGTAAAGGTTCACGGGGTCTTTCCGTCTAGCCGCGGATACACTGCATCTTCACAGCGATTTCAATTTCACTGAGTCTCGGGTGGAGACAGCGCCGCCATCGTTACGCCATTCGTGCAGGTCGGAACTTACCCGACAAGGAATTTCGCTACCTTAGGACCGTTATAGTTACGGCCGCCGTTTACCGGGGCTTCGATCAAGAGCTTCGCGTTAGCTAACCCCATCAATTAACCTTCCGGCACCGGGCAGGCGTCACACCCTATACGTCCACTTTCGTGTTTGCAGAGTGCTGTGTTTTTAATAAACAGTCGCAGCGGCCTGGTATCTTCGACCGGCATGAGCTTACGGAGCAAGTCCTTCACCCTCACCGGCGCACCTTCTCCCGAAGTTACGGTGCCATTTTGCCTAGTTCCTTCACCCGAGTTCTCTCAAGCGCCTTGGTATTCTCTACCCAACCACCTGTGTCGGTTTGGGGTACGGTTCCTGGTTACCTGAAGCTTAGAAGCTTTTCTTGGAAGCATGGCATCAACCACTTCGTGTTCTAAAAGAACACTCGTCATCAGCTCTCGGCCTTAAGATCCCGGATTTACCTAAGATCTCAGCCTACCACCTTAAACTTGGACAACCAACGCCAAGCTGGCCTAGCCTTCTCCGTCCCTCCATCGCAATAACCAGAAGTACAGGAATATTAACCTGTTTTCCATCGACTACGCTTTTCAGCCTCGCCTTAGGGACCGACTAACCCTGCGTCGATTAACGTTGCGCAGGAAACCTTGGTCTTTCGGCGTGGGTGTTTTTCACACCCATTGTCGTTACTCATGTCAGCATTCGCACTTCTGATACCTCCAGCAAGCTTCTCAACTCACCTTCACAGGCTTACAGAACGCTCCTCTACCGCATCATCCGAAGATGATACCCGTAGCTTCGGTGTATGGTTTGAGCCCCGTTACATCTTCCGCGCAGGCCGACTCGACTAGTGAGCTATTACGCTTTCTTTAAAGGGTGGCTGCTTCTAAGCCAACCTCCTAGCTGTCTAAGCCTTCCCACATCGTTTCCCACTTAACCATAACTTTGGGACCTTAGCTGACGGTCTGGGTTGTTTCCCTTTTCACGACGGACGTTAGCACCCGCCGTGTGTCTCCCATGCTCGGCACTTGTAGGTATTCGGAGTTTGCATCGGTTTGGTAAGTCGGGATGACCCCCTAGCCGAAACAGTGCTCTACCCCCTACAGTGATACATGAGGCGCTACCTAAATAGCTTTCGAGGAGAACCAGCTATCTCCGAGCTTGATTAGCCTTTCACTCCGATCCACAGGTCATCCGCTAACTTTTCAACGGTAGTCGGTTCGGTCCTCCAGTTAGTGTTACCCAACCTTCAACCTGCCCATGGATAGATCGCCCGGTTTCGGGTCTATTCCCAGCGACTAGACGCCCTATTAAGACTCGCTTTCGCTACGCCTCCCCTATTCGGTTAAGCTCGCCACTGAAAATAAGTCGCTGACCCATTATACAAAAGGTACGCAGTCACCCAACAAAGTGGGCTCCCACTGCTTGTACGCATACGGTTTCAGGATCTATTTCACTCCCCTCTCCGGGGTTCTTTTCGCCTTTCCCTCACGGTACTAGTTCACTATCGGTCAGTCAGTAGTATTTAGCCTTGGAGGATGGTCCCCCCATATTCAGACAAAGTTTCTCGTGCTCCGTCCTACTCGATTTCATGACTAAGAGATTTTCGCGTACAGGGCTATCACCCACTATGGCCGCACTTTCCAGAGCGTTCCGCTAATCTCAAAGCCACTTAAGGGCTAGTCCCCGTTCGCTCGCCACTACTAAGGGAATCTCGGTTGATTTCTTTTCCTCAGGGTACTTAGATGTTTCAGTTCCCCTGGTTCGCCTCTTGCACCTATGTATTCAGTACAAGATAACCATCTTATGATGGCTGGGTTCCCCCATTCAGACATCTCCGGATCAAAGTCTGTTTGCCGACTCCCCGAAGCTTTTCGCAGGCTACCACGTCTTTCATCGCCTCTGACTGCCAAGGCATCCACCGTATGCGCTTCTTCACTTGACCATATAACCCCAAGCAATCTGGTTATACTGTGAAGACGACATTCGCCGAAAATTCGAATTTCTCAATTAAGAGAACTCACAAATTTTACCTTAGCCTGATCCGTTACCAGTGAAAGTAACGTTCAGTCTATCTTTCTATCACATACCCAAATTTTTAAAGAACGAACTAGTCAAAGACTAGAAATCAACATTCACCATCGAATCGATGGAATGCTCATTTCTAAGCTTTATACTTCAGAAGCAGTAGTGGTGGAGCCAAGCGGGATCGAACCGCTGACCTCCTGCGTGCAAGGCAGGCGCTCTCCCAGCTGAGCTATGGCCCCGCATTTCTACAGGCGTTTCCCACACAAAATTGGTGGGTCTGGGCAGATTCGAACTGCCGACCTCACCCTTATCAGGGGTGCGCTCTAACCAACTGAGCTACAGACCCAATTTCGAGCTACTAAGGCCGACCTTACCCTGCTCTCAACCACAAAGCATGGGGTACGCTCTAACCAACTCAGCTACAAACCGATACAGGCTGCTTCTTTCGTCTTCTTCAATGAATCAAGCAATTCGTGTGGGAGCTCATGCAGCAGCTGATGTCATCGATTAAGGAGGTGATCCAGCCGCAGGTTCCCCTACGGCTACCTTGTTACGACTTCACCCCAGTCATGAATCACACCGTGGTAACCGTCCTCCCGAAGGTTAGACTAGCTACTTCTGGTGCAACCCACTCCCATGGTGTGACGGGCGGTGTGTACAAGGCCCGGGAACGTATTCACCGCGACATTCTGATTCGCGATTACTAGCGATTCCGACTTCACGCAGTCGAGTTGCAGACTGCGATCCGGACTACGATCGGTTTTATGGGATTAGCTCCACCTCGCGGCTTGGCAACCCTTTGTACCGACCATTGTAGCACGTGTGTAGCCCAGGCCGTAAGGGCCATGATGACTTGACGTCATCCCCACCTTCCTCCGGTTTGTCACCGGCAGTCTCCTTAGAGTGCCCACCATAACGTGCTGGTAACTAAGGACAAGGGTTGCGCTCGTTACGGGACTTAACCCAACATCTCACGACACGAGCTGACGACAGCCATGCAGCACCTGTCTCAATGTTCCCGAAGGCACCAATCCATCTCTGGAAAGTTCATTGGATGTCAAGGCCTGGTAAGGTTCTTCGCGTTGCTTCGAATTAAACCACATGCTCCACCGCTTGTGCGGGCCCCCGTCAATTCATTTGAGTTTTAACCTTGCGGCCGTACTCCCCAGGCGGTCAACTTAATGCGTTAGCTGCGCCACTAAGAGCTCAAGGCTCCCAACGGCTAGTTGACATCGTTTACGGCGTGGACTACCAGGGTATCTAATCCTGTTTGCTCCCCACGCTTTCGCACCTCAGTGTCAGTATCAGTCCAGGTGGTCGCCTTCGCCACTGGTGTTCCTTCCTATATCTACGCATTTCACCGCTACACAGGAAATTCCACCACCCTCTACCATACTCTAGCTTGTCAGTTTTGAATGCAGTTCCCAGGTTGAGCCCGGGGATTTCACATCCAACTTAACAAACCACCTACGCGCGCTTTACGCCCAGTAATTCCGATTAACGCTTGCACCCTCTGTATTACCGCGGCTGCTGGCACAGAGTTAGCCGGTGCTTATTCTGTCGGTAACGTCAAAACAGCAAAGTATTAATTTACTGCCCTTCCTCCCAACTTAAAGTGCTTTACAATCCGAAGACCTTCTTCACACACGCGGCATGGCTGGATCAGGCTTTCGCCCATTGTCCAATATTCCCCACTGCTGCCTCCCGTAGGAGTCTGGACCGTGTCTCAGTTCCAGTGTGACTGATCATCCTCTCAGACCAGTTACGGATCGTCGCCTTGGTGAGCCATTACCTCACCAACTAGCTAATCCGACCTAGGCTCATCTGATAGCGCAAGGCCCGAAGGTCCCCTGCTTTCTCCCGTAGGACGTATGCGGTATTAGCGCTCCTTTCGAAACGTTGTCCCCCACTACCAGGCAGATTCCTAGGCATTACTCACCCGTCCGCCGCTGAATCCAGGAGCAAGCTCCTTTCATCCGCTCGACTTGCATGTGTTAGGCCTGCCGCCAGCGTTCAATCTGAGCCATGATCAAACTCTTCAGTTCAAACATCTTTGGGTTTTTAAGAAACCCTAAACTTGGCTCAGCAATCGTTGGTTACATCTTTGATTTCTCGCGGAGTAACTTGTGATGCTGATAATCTTGTTGACTATCAGTCTGACTCCACAAGCACCCACACGAATTGCTTGATTCAGTTGTTAAAGAGCGGTTGGTTAAGATCTTTCGTCTCAACCGAGGCGCGCATTCTACAGCAGCCTCATTTGCTGTCAAGTGATTATTTTCAGAAGTTTTCGAAGAATTCTTCAACAACTTCAACCACTTGCGCTTCCGATCTCTCGTTAGCGGGAGGCGAATTCTACAGCGTTACACGCTGCTGTCAACACCTCTTTTTCTCCGCTTTCGACCGAGAAGATCGAACCGTTAAAAGAGCCAAACATCACCGCTCTTTCAACTCCTTCCAGGCTTCGATGAACTGAAGCAACCCGCTATCGAAAACCGTATAACTCATTGAATCTCAAGGAGTTTTCCGTTTCGACTGCGCCGGAATTGGGGCGAATTATAGACGTCTGGAATTCGCCGTCAACCACTATTTTCATAATTCTGTCATATCGGTCAAAAAAACCCGAAAACACGAAGGCCGACCTCTAGAGGTCGGCCTTCTTCATCCCTTCTACTTACAAGCTAGGGAACGCGAATTGCGACGCCTCATGGCTTGCACGCTGCGGCCAGCGCTGAGTGATCGCCTTGCGACGGGTGTAGAAGCGCACACCATCCGGACCATAGGCATGCAGATCGCCGAACAGCGAACGCTTCCAGCCGCCGAAGCTGTGATAAGCCACAGGTACCGGCAGCGGCACGTTGACGCCAACCATGCCGACTTCGATCTCGTCACAGAACAGACGCGCCGCTTCACCGTCGCGGGTAAAGATGCAGGTGCCGTTGCCGTATTCGTGATCGTTGATGAGCTTCATCGCCTCTTCCAGGCTGTTGACGCGAACAACACACAGCACCGGCCCGAAGATCTCTTCTTTATAGATGCGCATCTCGTGGGTGACATTGTCGAACAGGCAGCCGCCGAGGAAGAAGCCTTCTTCATGCCCCGCCACGCTCAAGCCGCGACCATCGACCACCAGAGTCGCGCCCGCCGCTACGCCGTCATCAACATAACCGCTGACCTTGTCGCGCGCCTGACCGGTCACCAGCGGCCCCATATCCAGGCCGCACGAAGTGCCAGCACCGATTTTCAGCGCTTTGATCTGTGGAACCAGTTTGGCCACCAACGCATCAGCCACCTGGTCACCCACGCACACGGCAACCGAGATCGCCATGCAACGCTCGCCGCAGGAACCGTAAGCCGCGCCCATCAGTGCGCTGACCGCGTTATCCAGATCCGCGTCCGGCATCAGCACCGCGTGGTTCTTCGCGCCGCCCAGTGCCTGAACGCGTTTACCGCGCTTGGTGCCTTCGGCGTAGATGTATTCGGCAATCGGTGTCGAACCGACGAAGCTCAGTGCTTTGACTTCCGGTGCTTCGATCAGCGCGTCGACTGCAGTCTTGTCGCCATGCACCACGTTCATCACGCCTTTCGGCAGTCCGGCCTCCAGCAACAGTTGAGCAATCAGCAGCGTCGAACTCGGATCACGCTCGGAAGGCTTGAGGATGAAGCAGTTGCCGCAGACGATCGCCAGTGGGTACATCCACAGCGGCACCATGGCCGGGAAGTTGAATGGAGTGATACCAGCCACCACGCCCAGCGGCTGGAAGTCCGACCATGCATCGATGTTCGGGCCGACGTTACGGCTGTACTCGCCCTTGAGGATTTCTGGAGCTGCGCAGGCGAACTCGACGTTCTCAATACCGCGCTTCAGTTCACCGGCGGCGTCTTCCAGAGTCTTGCCGTGTTCTTCGCTGATCAATTGCGAGATGCGTGCCTCGTTCTGCTCCAGCAGTTGCTTGAAGCGGAACATCACTTGGGCACGTTTGGCCGGTGGTGTGTTGCGCCACGCCGGGAATGCGGCCTTGGCGGCATCGATGGCTTTTTGAATGGTCGCCTGGCTGGCCAGTGGCAGCTTGTGGATCGCCTGACCGGTAGACGGGTTGAACACATCGACCGCACGACCGTTCTCGGTCACCAGTTCGCCATTGATCAAATGCGGGATAACGCTCATCGAAAACTCCTGAATTCTTGTCCACGGATGCCCACGAGGGGCACCCGTAGTTTGTAGGTATATATAGAAGGAAAATCAGTCGAGCTTGTTCAGCACTTCGCCGACCGCGTCGAACAGACGATCAAGGTCTTGCGGCTTGCTGTTGAAGGTTGGGCCGAACTGCAGGGTGTCGCCGCCGAAGCGCACGTAGAACCCGGCTTTCCACAGCGCCATACCCGCTTCGAACGGACGCACGATGGCGTCGCCGTCACGATGGGCAATCTGGATCGCACCGGCCAGGCCGTAGTTACGGATGTCGATGACGTTCTTCGAACCTTTCAGGCCATGCAGCGCATTTTCGAAATGCGGTGCGACTTCGGCCACGCTCTGCACCAGGTTTTCCTTTTGCAGCAGGTCGAGTGCGGCCAAGCCAGCGGCGCAAGCCACCGGGTGCGCCGAATAGGTGTAACCGTGGGGGAATTCCACAGCGTATTCCGGCGTCGGCTGGTTCATGAAGGTCTGGTAGATCTCGGAGCTGGCAATGACTGCGCCCATCGGGATCGCGCCGTTGGTGATTTGCTTGGCGATGCACATCAGATCCGGGGTGACGCCAAAGCTGTCGGCGCCGAACATCGAGCCGGTGCGACCGAAACCGGTGATCACTTCGTCGAACACCAGCAGGATGTTGTGCTGATCGCAGATTTCACGCAGACGCTTCAGGTAACCCTGCGGCGGCACCAACACGCCAGCGGAACCGGCCATGGGTTCAACGAACACGGCGGCGATATTCGACGCATCGTGCAATTCGATCAGCTTCAGCAGCTCATCGGCCAGGGCAATACCGCCCTGCTCCGGCATGCCACGGGAGAACGCATTGCTCGCCAGCAACGTGTGCGGCAGGTGATCGACGTCCATCATCGCCTGACCGAACATTTTGCGGTTGCCGTTGACGCCACCGAGGCTGGTGCCGGCGATGTTCACGCCGTGGTAGCCACGGGCACGGCCGATCATTTTGGTTTTGGTCGCCTGACCCTTCAGGCGCCAGTAGGCACGAACCATTTTCACCGCGGTATCGGCGCACTCGGAGCCAGAGTCGGTGAAGAACACGTGGTTCAGATTGCCCGGGGTCAGGTCGGTGATTTTCTCGGCCAACTGGAACGACAGCGGATGGCCGTACTGGAAGGCCGGCGAATAATCGAGGGTGCCCAACTGTTTGGAGACGGCTTCCTGGATTTCCTTGCGGGTATGCCCGGCGCCACAGGTCCACAGACCGGACAGCGAATCGTAGATCTTGCGGCCCTTGTCATCGAACAGCCAGCTGCCTTCGGCCCCGACGATCAGACGCGGATCGCGCTGGAAGTTGCGGTTGGCGGTGTACGGCATCCAGTGCGCGTCCAGCTTCAGTTGGCTGGCCAGTGGCGACGGCGCGTGTTCAGGCATGTTCATCGGGCAAAACCTCGCAGGGCATAAGCGTCAGGGAGATAGAAAGCGTTGTTGCAGCTAAATTGCCACGGCGATAAAGTCGGTGAAATCCAACTCTTCTAACCTTCAGTTAGATCATTACTAAACTTTGAGCATTCACACATGAGCAGCCGCCGCCCCGATCCGCTGGCCCAGGTCAGTGACTTTGATATTCGCCTGCTGCGAATCTTCCGCAGCGTGGTCGAAAGTGGCGGCTTTTCGGCGGCGGAGACCGTGCTCGGTATCGGGCGCTCGGCGATCAGCCAGCAAATGAGCGATCTGGAACAACGCCTCGGCTTGCGTTTATGCCAACGCGGGCGCGCCGGATTCTCGCTGACTGAAGAAGGTCGCGAGGTCTATCAATCCGCCCTGCAACTGTTAAGCGCGCTGGAAAGTTTCCGCACCGAGGTCAACGGCCTGCACCAGCACCTGCGCGGTGAACTGATCATTGGCCTGACTGATAACCTCGTTACCCTGCCCCACATGCGCATCACCCACGCCCTCGCCCAGTTGAAGGAACGCGGGCCGGACGTGCAGATCCAGATCCGCATGATCGCGCCCAATGAAGTCGAACAAGGCGTGCTCGACGGTCGGCTGCATGTCGGCGTGGTGCCGCAGGCCAGTGCGCTTTCCGGCCTGGAATACCAGCCGCTGTACAGCGAGCGCTCGCTGCTCTATTGCGCGGTTGGGCATCCGCTGTTTTATGTCGATGACAAGCAACTGGACGACGAGCGTCTGAACAGTCAGGACGCGATTGCGCCGACGTTCCGTTTGCCGGCGGAGATCCAGGCGCATTACCAGGCCCTCAATTGCACCGCCAGTGCCTCCGACCGCGAAGGCATGGCGTTTCTGATTCTGACCGGGCGCTATATCGGTTATCTGCCGGATCACTACGCCAGCCTTTGGGTACAACAGGGCCGCTTGCGCGCACTCAAGGCGCAGATGCGTTTTTACGACCTGAGCCTCGCATCGGTCACGCGCAAGGGCCGGCGCCCTCATTTGGTGCTGGAAAGCTTTCTTGAGAGTCTGGCGGCGACGCGTTGAAAAATAATTTGAGCGGCTGCGGACAGGAGGGCAACCCCCGAAGATCAAAGGGTCGCAGCCTGCGGCAGCTCCTACCTTCGAGCTGATGCGCGACCTTAAAGCTGAGCAAGTGGACAGGTTTTTGCAGAGAGGGATTAACTTGATCCTTAACAGAAGCCAAATCCATGCAGCCAGATTCTGAATCGTCCAGCGACCTGATCTACGGCCTCGACGACCGCCCCAAACCGCCCGCCGCGATCCTCGCCGCCCTGCAACACGTGCTCGCCAGTTTCGTCGGCATCATTACCCCGCCGCTGGTGATCGGTTCGGCGCTCGGCTTGACCGCGCATTTGCCGTACCTGATCAGCATGGCGCTGATGGTGTCCGGTGTCGGCACGTTTATTCAGGCGCGGCGGCCGTTCGGCATTGGTGCCGGGATGATTTGTTTGCAAGGCACCAGTTTCGCCTTTCTCGGCGCGGTGCTGTCGGCGGGGTTTCTGGTCAAGCAGCGTGGCGGCAGCCCGGAAGACATTCTGGCGATGATCTTCGGTGTGTGCTTTTTCGGCGCGATCGTGCAGATCGTCCTCAGCCGCTTCATTGGTCAATTACGCCGAGTCGTTACACCACTGGTAACCGGGATCGTCATCACGCTGATCGGCATCAGCCTGATCAAGGTCGGCATCACTGATCTGGGCGGCGGCTTCAACGCGCCGGACTTCGGTGCGCCGGGCAATCTGGCGTTGGGCGTGTTCGTGCTGCTGACGATCATCCTGCTCAACCGCTCGAACACGCCGTGGGTGCGGCTGTCGGCGATCATCATCGGCCTGCTGCTCGGCAGTCTGGCAGCGTGGTTCAGTGGGAAACTGCTGCCACAGCCATTGCCTGACCTGCCGCTGGTGAGCCTTCCTACACCGTTCAAGTTCGGTTTCAGCTTCGACTGGACGGCTTTCCTGCCGGTCGCGCTGATTTATCTGATCAGCACCATCGAAACCGTCGGCGACCTCACCGCCAATTGCATGCTCGCCCGTCAACCGATCAGTGGCCCTTCTTATATAAGCCGCCTGCGCGGTGGCGTACTCGGTGACGGCGTGAGCTGCATGATCGCCGCCACCTTCAGCGCCTTCCCCAACACCACGTTCGCGCAGAACAACGGCGTGATCCAGTTGACCGGCGTGGCCAGCCGCTATGTAGGGTTGTACATCGGCGCGATTCTTTTTTGTCTCGGTCTGTTTCCAATGATCGGCGCGGTGCTGCAGCAGATTCCGAAACCGGTACTGGGCGGCGCGACCCTGGTGATGTTCGGTGCCGTCGCGGCGGCCGGTGTGCGCATCCTCGCGCAGTCGCCGCTGGATCGGCGCAGCATGTTGATCATCGCCACTTCGTTCGGCGTCGGCCTGGGCATTGCTGCGCAACCGAACCTGCTGCACTTGTTGCCGAAACTTGTGCAGAACCTGTTCGACTCGGCAATTACCAGCGGCGGGCTCACGGCGATCATCCTTTGCCTGCTTTTGCCGGAAGCAAAAACAGAAAAAACCGAGGCGCATGCAACGCTGAACAAGATCGAACAGGCATAACGATTTATCGTTTCGGGACTTGTCGGATGTCTGCGGGTGCGCTATCAACGCAACTGGTTGCACCCACAGACAAAACCCGGAAGTGCCTATGACCTTTGAAGTCCCCGCTCACGGCGGCAAGCCCGCCAGCCGCATTCGTCAAAAGAACGAAGAGACCATTCTCAAAGCCGCCGAAGACGAGTTCGCCCGTCACGGGTACAAAGGCACCAGCATGAACACCATCGCCCTGAATGCCGGGTTGCCCAAGGCGAACCTGCATTACTACTTCACCAACAAGCTTGGGTTGTACGTGGCGGTGCTGAGCAACATCATCGAGTTGTGGGACAGCACCTTCAACACCCTCACGGCCGAGGACGATCCGGCCGAAGCGCTGACCCGTTATATCCGCGCCAAGATGGAATTCTCCCGACGCCAGCCACAAGCCTCGCGCATCTTCGCGATGGAAGTGATCAGCGGTGGCGAATGCCTGACCGAGTATTTCAACCAGGATTACCGCGCCTGGTTCACCGGTCGGGCGGCGGTGTTCCAGGCGTGGATCGATGCGGGCAAAATGGACCCTGTCGATCCGGTGCACTTGATCTTCCTGCTATGGGGCAGCACCCAGCATTACGCCGACTTCGCCACGCAGATCTGCCGAGTCAGTGGTCGGACCAAGTTGACCAAACAAGACATGGAAGACGCCGGCAACAACCTGATCCGCATCATTCTCAAAGGCTGCGGCCTCACTCCTTCTATATAAGACGTCTATGCCTTTCACCCTCAGCGGTCTTTGCGAGTACCGCGAAGAGATTCGCAAAAGCCGCTTCATCACCTTCGCCGCGCCGATCGGCAGCCCCGCCGAGGCGCAGGCGTTCTTCGAACAGCACAGCGACTTGAACGCCTCGCACAACTGCTGGGCGTGGAAACTCGGCGATCAATACCGCAGCAATGACGACGGCGAGCCGGGCGGCACGGCCGGGCGACCGATTCTGGCGGCGATTGAAGCGCAGGATTGCGATCAGGTCGCGGTGTTGGTGATCCGTTGGTACGGCGGCATTCAACTCGGCACTGGCGGTTTGGCCCGGGCTTATGGCGGTGGCACGAACAAGTGCCTGCAAACAGCGGCGAAGGTCGAGTTGATCAGCCGCGTGCCGCTCCGCTGCGCCTGTGGCTTTGCCGAGTTGGCGCTGGTGAAGTTGCGGGTTGCGGACTTGGGTGGATTGGTTGTCGAAGAAAACTTCACGGCAAACGGCGTTGAGTTGAAGTTGGCTGTCGGGGAAGCGCAGATCGAGGTCTTGCAAACGCAGCTAGCCGATTTGAGTCGTGGGCGGATTTTGCTTCAACGATAAAAGATCAAAAGATCGTCCGATCGCGGCCCGAGCGTTCCGCAGCTCCTACACTTGAAATGCGTTCCCCTGTAGGAGCTGCCGAAGGCTGCGATCTTTTAGGGCATCACCCTTTTCCGTTATTCCCCGCACTTGCCCACATCTGCTGTGCACCCGACTGTGGATAACCTGAGTACATTCTGCTGTAACCCTTCTGTCACGTGGCTTTGCGAGTTTTGCTCACTTTTCGTTCAATCCCCCCGACGAACTGTAATTTTCAAAGAGAAACAATCAGTTAGCGCGGTTTAGCACTATTAGAAGAAAGCATCCTGGTGCTTATGCCCGGGTTTACAGCTTGCGCACAATAACTGTGGAACAACCTGTGGATAACCCGTTCATGGCTGGCGCAGTCGCAGATTCTGCATAGGCCCCACGCGTTTGCTCGTTTTTTGATCAGTTGCCCAAGGGCAAAACTGGAGCCTGATCAACGGCCTTGCTCTCAATTGGTGCCGGTCAACAACACGATTGGGGTCGGGATGCTCTGTAACCGGTGCGCTGGCACAGCCGTTGCGAGAGTTCCTGACTCAATGGCCAGGAAATTGCTTTATCCACAGGCACAACTCCAAGCCAGTCGAGCCTGTCATGCCCATCGCTCCGCCAACCCCGCGCCTGCACCTGCGCCAAATCAGCAAACGCTATCCCGGTTGCCTGGCCAACGACGCCATCGACCTGAACATCGCGCCGGGGGAAATCCACGCGCTGCTCGGTGAAAACGGCGCGGGCAAAAGTACGTTGATGAAGATCATCTACGGCGTCACCCAAGCCGATTCGGGCGAGATGCTCTGGCAAGGGCAGCGAGTGAATATCCGCAACCCGGCGCAGGCACGGCAGTTGGGGATCGGCATGGTGTTCCAGCATTTCTCGCTGTTCGAAACCCTCAGCGTGGCGCAGAACATTGCCCTGGCCATGGGGGCCAAGGCAGGCACGCCGAAACAGCTTGAACCGAAGATTCGCGAAGTCTCGCGTCGTTACGGCATGGCGCTGCAACCGGAACGACTTGTCCACAGCCTGTCGATTGGCGAACGGCAACGGGTGGAGATCATTCGCTGCCTGATGCAGGACATTCGCCTGTTGATCCTTGACGAACCGACCTCGGTGCTGACGCCGCAAGAGGCCGACGAACTGTTCATCACTTTGCGTCGGCTCGCCGCCGAGGGCTGCAGCATTCTGTTTATTAGCCACAAACTCGGTGAAGTGCGCGCGTTGTGCCACAGCGCCACGGTTTTGCGCGGTGGGCGTGTGGCCGGGCATTGTGTGCCGGCCGAATGCTCGGATCAACAACTGGCGCAATTGATGGTCGGCGAAGCGGCGGCGTTGATCGGTGACTATCCAAAGGTCAGCGGCGGCGCGGCGTTTTTGCAGGTCCGTGGTTTGAGCTGGCATAACCCCGATCCATTCGGCTGCTCACTGAGCGACATCGATTTGCAGGTGCGTAGCGGTGAAATCGTCGGCATCGCCGGGGTCGCGGGCAATGGTCAGGATGAGTTGCTCGCCCTGCTCAGCGGCGAACAAACCCTGCCGCGCGCCGAGGCGGCGACGATTCGCTTCGGTGAACAATCTGTCGCTGATTTGCGCCCTGATGCAAGGCGCAAACTCGGTCTGGCATTCGTCCCCGCTGAACGCCTCGGCCATGGCGCGGTGCCGGAGTTGAGTCTGGCGGACAACGCCCTGCTCACGGCCTTCCAACAAGGATTGGTCAGTAACGGGCTGATCCAGCGCGGCAAGGTCGAAGCCCTCGCGCAACAAATCATTCAACGCTTCGGCGTGAAAACCCCGGACACGCAAACCGCCGCGCGCAGTCTGTCCGGCGGCAATTTGCAGAAATTCATCCTCGGCCGGGAAATCCTCCAGCAACCGAAACTACTGATCGCCGCGCATCCGACCTGGGGCGTGGACGTCGGTGCTGCCGCCACCATCCACCGCGCGTTGATCGCGTTACGCGATGCCGGCGCGGCGATTCTGGTGATATCCGAAGACCTCGACGAACTGTTCCAGATCAGCGATCGCCTCGGCGCGTTGTGCGGCGGGAAGCTGTCCGCTTTGCACAACACGGCGGACACCCTGCTGAGCGATGTCGGCGGCTGGATGGCCGGCCAGTTCGATGCCCCTCAACAACACGCCACGGTTTAACGGAGTTTTCAACATGCTGCTTTCCCTCGAACCCCGTGGCCAGCAATCGCGCCTGATGCTCTGGTGCTCGCCGTTACTGGCGGCGGCGCTGACCCTCGGTTGCGGCTCACTACTGTTTATCGCCCTCGGCCATGATCCGCTGCAAACCTTGCACACCTTGCTGATCGCGCCGGTCAGTGACTTGTATGGCGTGTCTGAGTTACTGGTCAAAGCCCTGCCGATTCTGCTCTGCGCGCTGGGGCTGGCAGTGGCGTATCAGGCGCGGATCTGGAACATCGGCGCCGAAGGTCAATTGCTGCTCGGCGCATTGGCCGGCAGTGCCTTGGCGGTGAATATCATCGACATGCAAAGCCGTTGGGCACTGGTGCTGATTCTGCTCACCGGTACCCTGGCCGGCGCCGCGTGGGCCGGGTTGACGGCGTGGTTGCGCACGCGCTTCAACGCCAACGAAATCCTCACCAGCATCATGCTCAATTACATCGCGCTGAACCTGCTGTTGTTCTGCGTGCACGGACCGTTGAAGGACCCGGCGGGGTTCAACTTTCCCGAGTCGGCGATGTTTGGCGACGCCAGCCGTTTGCCGCTGTTACTGGAGGATGGCCGCGTGCATGCCGGGGTGTATTTCGCCCTGCTCGCACTGGTTGCGGTGTGGGTGTTGCTGCACAAAAGCTTTGTCGGGTTCCAGATCAAAGTGCTCGGGCTGGACAAGCGTGCGGCGGGGTTTGTCGGCTTTCGCGAGAAGCGTTTAATCTGGCTGGCGCTGTTGATCAGCGGTGGTTTGGCGGGGCTCGCCGGAGTCTGCGAAGTCACCGGGCCGATCGGTCAATTGGTGCCACAGGTTTCGCCGGGGTATGGCTATGCGGCAATTACCGTGGCGTTTCTCGGGCGGCTCAATCCGATCGGGATTCTGTTCTCCAGTCTGTTGATGGCACTGCTGTACATCGGTGGCGAGAGCGCGCAAATGAGCCTGAATCTGCCGCAAGCGATTACCCAACTGTTCCAGGGAATGATGCTGTTTTTCCTGCTGGCCTGTGACGTGCTGATTCTCTATCGGCCACGGCTGAAACTGCGCTGGACACGGCGCGCCTCGACCACCGTCGTAACCGCCGGAGCGCTGTGATGGATATCGATCTGCTGAGCAATATTTTTTACGCCATGGTGCGGTGCGGTACGCCGCTGTTGTTGGTGGCGCTGGGTGAACTGATCTGCGAGAAGAGCGGCGTGCTCAACCTCGGGCAGGAAGGGATGATGCTGTTCGGCGCGGTGATCGGTTTTATCGTCGCACTGAACAGCGGCAACCTGTGGCTCGGCGTGCTGCTGGCAATGCTCGCGGGGATGCTGTTGTCGTCGCTGTTTGCCTTGGTGGCGCTGGTGTTCAACGCCAATCAGGTGGCGACCGGTCTGGCGCTGACGATTTTTGGCGTGGGGTTGTCGACGTTTGTTGGCGCCGCGTGGGTGGGTAAACCACTGGCGGGTTTTGAGCCATTGGCGATTCCGTATTTGAGTGAAATCCCGCTGATCGGGCGGATGCTGTTTGCCCAGGATCTGCTGGTTTATCTGTCGTTCGCGCTGTTTGCGCTGGTGGCGTGGGTGATCATCAAAAGCCGTGTTGGGTTGATCATTCAGGCGGTCGGTGAAAACCCCGATGCGGCCAGTGCGATGGGTTTGCCGGTGTTGACCGTGCGCACGCTGGCGGTGCTGTTTGGCGGGGCGATGGCGGGATTGGCCGGGGCTTATCTGTCGTTGGCGTACACGCCGATGTGGGCCGAGAACATGACCGCCGGGCGCGGCTGGATTGCGCTGGCGCTGGTGGTGTTTGCCAGTTGGCGCGTGTGGCGGTTGTTGCTTGGGGCGTATCTGTTCGGGCTCGCCAGCATCCTGCATCTGGTGGCGCAGGGATTGGGGCTGGCGATTCCGTCGAGTTTGCTGGCGATGCTGCCGTATGTGGCGACGATTGTGGTGCTGGTGTTGTTGTCGCGCGATGCGGTGAGGACACGGTTGTATGCACCGGTGTCGCTGGGGCAGCCGTGGCAGGCAGGGCATTAATTGTTTTCTGAGCGGGCCTCTTCGCGAGCAGGCTCGCTCCCACAGTAAACCGCATTCCCCTGTGGGAGCGAGCCTGCTCGCGAAAGCGTCCTGACAGGCAGCACCTGAGCAATGCCCCACGCCAGTTCGAAGACCAGAAAAACAATCAAAATCGAACTGGCGCCCTGCAGCAAGGCATAGCCCTGCCAAACCGCAAACAGAAACCGCGCCACCGCGTCATACCGTCCATAAACCCGCTGCGGATCACGAATCCGCAGCACCGCCCACACACAAACCACCGAACCCAACAGATTCGCCATCAACATATGCACAGGTTGGAATGCCGGCAGTTCGCCGGGAACATCCAGCGCGGTTAACAGCCCATGTACAACAGCAAAACTCCACGGCGTGGCAAACGCCGCCGTGACGATCAAGTCATACCAGGCACTGCCGCGCACCACGTTGCGATATTGCGTTGAAGTCCACATCGACCTTGCTCCAGAAATTTGAGGAGCAACCACGGTAAAGCCTGGAGTATGCTCCAGGGTCAAGCCCTATTGAGAGCAGCACCATGCGCATCGGTGAATTAGCCGTGGCCAGCGCCGTCAGCCGTGACACGTTGCGGTTCTACGAGCAGCGCGGATTGATCGCGGCGCAACGCAGTGCCAATGGTTATCGCGACTATCCGCCGGAGATGGTGCAACTGGTGCTCTATATCAAGACTGCGCAACGGCTGGGCTTTACCCTCGGCGAAATCGGCAACAGCGTGGCCGCGTTGTGGAACGCGCCTGATCCGGAAAACGCCGTGGCGCAACTGTTGCGCGACAAACTGCAACTGATTGAAACCCGCATGAGTGAACTGGATGCACTAAGGCATGAGTTGCAACTCCGGCTCGGCCAGGCGTGTCCATTGAATCCTGAACGTTAACTTTTCAAGGAACCCATCATGTCCCAGGCAAAAAACGCACTGATCATCGGTGCCTCCCGTGGCTTGGGCCTCGGGCTGGTGAAAACCCTGCTGGCCGATGGCTGGCAAGTGACGGCCACCGTGCGCAATCCGCAAAAAGCCGAGGCGCTGCAAGCGCTGGGCACGGTGCGCATCGAGAAGCTCGACATGGACGATCAGCAAGCGGTGATCGCCCTGAGTCAGCAACTCAAGGGTGAAACCTTCGATTTGCTGTTCGTCAACGCCGGGGTCAAAGGCCCGGATGTGCAAACCCCGGGTGGCGCGACGCTGGCCGAAGTCGGCCAATTGTTTTTTACCAATGCCGTGGCACCGATCAACCTGGCCCAGCGTTTTGTCGGGCAGATCCGCGATGGCAGCGGTGTGCTGGCGTTCATGAGTTCGGTGCTCGGTAGCGTGACCATGCCGGATGCACCAGAACTGGCGCTCTATAAAGCGAGCAAGGCTGCGCTGAACTCGATGACCAACAGCTTCGTGACGCAATTGGGCGAGCAGAAACTCACGGTGCTGTCGCTGCATCCGGGTTGGGTGAAGACCGACATGGGCGGCGATGGTGCCGACATCGATGTCGATACCAGCACCCGCGGGTTGGTTGATCAGGTGAATGCATATACCGGCAAGGGCGGGCATCATTTTGTGAATTACAAGGGTGAAACCATTCCCTGGTAAACCCTGAAGATCCCAATGTGGGAGCGAGCCTGCTCGCGAATACCGTGTGTCAGGCAACTCAAGTATCGACTGATATGACGCCTTCGCGAGCAGGCTCGCTCCCACAGGGGATGCTGGTGTCCGGTCGGGTGGGGGTTGCCCATAAAGCGGTTTTGTTTGAAACTCCGCACCTCGTCCTTCGCGGCGACCCTGGATCAGCAGACAGGGCAACACTGAGCTGGCAACCCTGAACCCCATTTTCAGAGGAGCCGGCCACAATGCCTGCCATCCGTACCTGGTTAAAAAACCCCCTCGCCATTTTTACGGCCAACGCGCTCGATGCCCGTGGCGGTCTGGTGCTGCAAGACGGTGTGATCGTCGAAGTCCTCGCTGCCGGTCAGCAACCGTCGGCGCCGTGCAATGAAGTGTTCGATGCCCGCGAGCATGTGATCCTGCCAGGCCTGATCAACACCCATCACCACTTTTACCAAACCCTGACTCGCGCCTGGGCGCCAGTGGTCAATCAGCCGTTGTTCCCGTGGCTGAAAACCCTGTACCCGGTGTGGGCGCGCCTGACCCCGGAAAAACTCGCCCTCGCGACCAAAGTGGCTTTGGCTGAATTGCTGCTGTCGGGTTGCACCACCGCCGCCGACCACCACTACCTGTTCCCGGACGGTCTGGAAAACGCCATCGACGTGCAAGTCGACACCGTGCGTGAACTGGGCATGCGCGCCATGCTCACCCGTGGTTCGATGAGCCTCGGCGAGAAGGACGGCGGCCTGCCGCCGCAACAGACCGTGCAGGAAGGTCAGGTGATTCTCGACGACAGTCAGCGCCTGATTCACGAGTACCACGAGCGTGGCGACGGCGCGCAGATCCAGATCGCTCTGGCGCCGTGCTCACCGTTCTCGGTGACCCCGGAAATCATGTCGGCCAGCGCCGAACTGGCGAACAAGCTCGACGTGCGCCTGCACACGCACTTGGCTGAAACCCTCGATGAAGAAGACTTCTGCCTGCAACGTTTCGGCCTGCGCACCGTCGACTATCTGGACAGCGTCGGCTGGCTTGGCCCGCGCACCTGGCTGGCCCACGGCATCCACTTCAACCCGGACGAAATCGCCCGCCTCGGCCAGGCCGGCACCGGTATCTGCCACTGCCCGAGTTCGAACATGCGTCTGGCCTCCGGCATTTGCCCGAGTATCGATCTGACCGACGCTGGCGCGCTGTTTGGTCTGGGCGTCGACGGTTCGGCGTCCAACGATGCGTCGAACATGATTCTGGAAGCGCGTCAGGCGTTGTACATCCAGCGCCTGCGCTATGGCGCCGAGAAGATCACCCCGGAGCGTGTTTTGGGCTGGGCCACCAAGGGTTCGGCGAGCCTGTTGGGTCGCACTGACATCGGCGAACTGGCGGTGGGCAAGCAGGCGGACCTGGCGTTGTTCAAGCTTGATGAACTGCGCTTCTCCGGCAGCCATGATCCGATTTCGGCGTTGCTGTTGTGTGGTGCGGATCGGGCGGATCGGGTGATGATTGGCGGCAAGTGGCGTGTGGTGGATGGTCAGGTCGAAGGGCTGGATCTCAAAGGCCTGATTGCCGATCACAGCCAGGCGGCGCGTCAGTTGATCGCTGGTACCTGATACAACACCGTTAAAAACTGCCTGATCGTTCCCACGCTCTGCGTGGGAATGCATCTCGGGACGCTCCGCGTCCCAGCAGCGGACGCAGAGCGTCCATGGCGGCATTCCCACGCGGAGCGTGGGAACGATCAATCATCAAAGGCCGAGCAGGGACAGCATGATAAACGTCGCAAACAACACAAAGTGCGTCATGCCCTCGATGGCATTGGTCTCGCCGTCATTGAGGTTGATCGCGCTGACGATCAGTGTCAGGAAAATCATCACCGTCTGCACCGGCGTCATCGCCATCTGAAACGGCTGGCCGGTATACAGCGCCATCGCCTCCATCACCGGTACGGTCAGGATCACCGTCGACAGTGACGCGCCCATCGCGATGTTGACCACCGACTGCATGCGATTGGCCAGTGCCGCGCGCAAGGCTGTGAGAATCTCCGGCGCCGCCGAAATGGCCGCCACCAGAATCGCCGTGATCACCGGCGGTGCGCCCGTACCTTCCAGGCCCAGATCGAGGGTCTTGGACATCACCTCGGCCAGTGCGCCGATCACCACCACACCTGCGACCAGAATACCGATCGACAGCGCCAGGCTGACCGGTTTCGGTTCCTGTTCCGCCGGCTCTTTCTTGCGGCGTTTGTCCGGGTAGCTGTAACTGAAAAAGTAGCTGTGCGGGCCGACCTGCATGCGCAGGAACAAGGCATACAGCACCACCATCGCGCCGATGGTGAACGCCGAGTAAATCTTCCAGTTGGCCTCGGGAATGAACTCCGGCACCACCATCGACACGCCCATGGCGGTGAGGATCATCACGCTGTAACTGCGCGCCGAATCGTCGTTGTAGGACTGCTCGCCATGCTTGATGCCGCCCATCAGCGCGGCGAGGCCGAGGATGCCGTTGATGTCGAGCATCACCGCCGAATAGATCGTGTCGCGCACCAAAGTGGCCGAGGCTTCGTTGCTCATCATGATCGCCAGAATCACCACTTCCACCAACACGGCGGCCAGAGTGAGGATCATCGTGCCGTAGGGGTCGCCAACTTTTTCCGCGAGCAGTTCGGCCTGATGGGCGACGCGCATTGAGGCGGCGACGATGAAGGCGATCAGCACCAGGCCGCAGATCAGCGCGACGATCTGGCCGCTGTGCAGCATCCAGTGTTCCAGTGGATAGGCGACAAGTGCGGCGAGCAGGGCCAGCACCAGAAAGCTTTCTTGCTTGAGGATTGAGAGCATGGCGGGCCTTTTTGCCAAGAGAGTCGAATGAGCTACTGACTGCGGGGCGGCGCTAACGTTTCGTTACACATTAGCGCACCAGCCGATGGCAGCTGGTTTCATCCATGCACTTTTATCGTTCCTGCCGGCCTCTTCGCGAGCAAGCCCGCTCCCACATTGAGATGCATTCCCCTGCTCGCGAAGGCCGTTATGCGGTTTCGAGACGTTTGTTGTCCTGTTGGTCAGCAATTTGCATTGGCCCTGACCACACACAACAAAATGGAGCTCCAATTCATGCAAATACGTCCGCTGCACAAACTGCTGTGCGCCGCCATCGGTCTGGGGATCAGCCTGAGCGCCAGCGCTGCCGATCCGCTGAAGGTCGGTTTCGTCTACATCGGCCCGATCGGCGACCACGGCTGGACGTATCAGCATGAACAGGGGCGCAAGGCGCTGGCGGAGAAGCTCGGCTCACAGATCACCACCAACTACGTGGAAAACGTCGCCGAAGGCGCCGATGCCGAGCGGGTGATCCGCAACATGGCCAAGGACAAGTACGACCTGATCTTCACCACGTCCTTCGGCTACATGAACCCGACGCTGAAAGTTGCCAAGCAATTTCCCAAAGTGACCTTCGAACACGCCACCGGTTACAAGCAGGACAAGAACCTCGGCACCTATCTGGCGCGCACTTACGAGGGCCGCTACGTCGGTGGTTTCCTCGCGGCGAAGATGACCAAGACCAAGAAGATCGGCTATGTCGCCTCGTTCCCGATTCCGGAAGTGATCCGCGACATCAACGCCATCCAACTGGCCCTGAACAAGTACAACCCCGGCACCGAGATCAAAGTGGTGTGGGTCAACTCGTGGTTCGACCCGGGCAAGGAAGCCGATGCGGCCAACGCGCTGATCGATCAGGGCGTCGACGTGGTGTTCCAGCACACCGACAGCCCGGCGCCGATTCAAGCGGCCGAACGCCGTGGCGTGTATGCGGTGGGGTATGCCTCGGACATGGCGCACTTCGGCCCGAAAGCGGTGCTGACTTCGATCGTCAATGATTGGGCCCCGCACTATATTCAGGCGACGCAAAGCGTCATCGACCACACCTGGAAGTCGCAGGATTACTGGGGCGGGCTGAAGGAAGGCACGGTTGAACTGCCGATCAGCGATCTGGTGCCGGCGCCGGTGAAAGCCGAGGCCGAACAGATCATTGCCGACATCAAGAGTGGCGCGTTGCAGCCGTTTACCGGGCCGATCAAGGATCAGGCCGGCGTGGAGAAAATCCCGGCAGGTGTGAGTGCAACGAATGCAGAACTGGCGTCGATGAACTATTACGTGGAAGGCATGAAGGCCGAGATGCCGAAGTAAATATTTACTAATCACACAAAACCCCTGTGGGAGCGGGCTTGCTCGCGAAAGCGGTGTATCAGGCAACTCATGTTTCAACTGATACGAAGCCTTCGCGAGCAAGCCCGCTCCCACAGTTGGATCTTCAGCGTAGTCAAGGATTGTCTATGGATCAGCTTCCCATCATCGACATCAGCCCGCTCTACACCGACAACGAAAACGCCTGGCCCGCCGTCGCCGCGCAAATCGACCACGCCTGCCGCGAGTGGGGTTTCTTCTACATCAAGGGTCATCCGATTTCGCCGCAGCGCATCGCGGCTTTGCTGGATCACGCACAACGTTTTTTCGCCCTGCCCGCCGCCGAAAAACTCCAGATCGACATCACCCAGACCCGTCACCATCGCGGCTACGGCGCCATCGCCACCGAACAACTCGACCCGAGTAAACCCAGCGACCTCAAGGAAACCTTCGACATGGGCCTGCACCTGCCGGCCAACCATGCCGAGGTGCTGGCGGAAAAACCCTTGCGCGGACCGAACCGCCATCCCGCGCAACCGGGTTGGGAAGCGCTGATGGAACAGCACTACCTCGATATGCAGGCCCTCGCGCAGACGTTGCTGCGCGCCATGACGATTGCCTTGAACATTGAGCGCGACTTCTTCGACAGCCGCTTCGTTGATCCCGTCTCCGTGCTGCGCATGATCCACTACCCGCCACGCCACACCGCCAGCTCCGCCGAACAGCAAGGCGCCGGCGCGCATACCGATTACGGCTGTATCACCCTGCTCTATCAGGACAGCGCCGGCGGCTTGCAAGTGAAAAACGTCAACGGTGAATGGATCGACGCACCGCCGATTGACGGCACCTTTGTGGTCAACCTCGGCGACATGATGGCGCGCTGGAGTAACGACCGTTATCGCTCGACACCGCACCGGGTGATCAGCCCGCTTGGCGTGGATCGCTACTCGATGCCGTTCTTCGCCGAACCGCATCCGGACACTCGCATCGAATGCCTGCCCGGCTGTCAGGACGCACAGCACCCGGCGAAATATCCGACCACCACTTGCGCCGAATTCCTCCTGTCGCGCTTCGCCGATACCTACGCCTATCGTCGCGAGCAAGAAGCGGTTTGATCGATCGCTTGGTCAGGTTTTGCCAATTGTTTCGGCGTGCATCTGTAGAATGCCGCCATTGCACCTGATGAGAAAAGAATATGTACGATTGGCTCAACGCCCTGCCCAAGGCTGAACTGCACCTGCATCTGGAAGGCTCGCTGGAGCCCGAGCTGCTGTTCGCCCTGGCCGAACGCAACAAGATCGCCCTGCCGTGGAATGACGTCGAAACCCTGCGCAAGGCTTACGCCTTCAACAATTTGCAGGAATTCCTCGACCTGTATTACCAGGGCGCCGACGTGCTGCGCACTTCCCAGGATTTCTACGACCTGACCTGGGCTTACCTGCTGCGCTGCAAACAACAGAACGTGATTCACACCGAACCGTTCTTCGACCCGCAGACTCACACCGACCGTGGCATCCCGTTCGAAGTGGTGCTCAACGGCATCGCTGCGGCATTGAAAGATGGCGAGCAGCAACTGGGCATCACCAGCGGTTTGATCCTCAGCTTCCTGCGCCATCTGAGCGAAGACGAAGCGCAGAAAACCCTCGACCAGGCGCTGCCGTTCCGTGACGCGTTTGTCGCTGTCGGTCTGGACAGTTCCGAGATGGGCCATCCGCCGAGCAAGTTCCAGCGCGTGTTCGACCGTGCCCGTCACGAAGGCTTCCTGACCGTCGCCCACGCCGGTGAAGAAGGTCCGCCGGAATACATCTGGGAAGCCATCGACCTGCTGAAAATCCAGCGCATCGACCATGGCGTGCGCGCCATCGAAGACGAGCGCCTGATGCAGCGGATCATCGACGAGCAAATCCCGCTGACCGTGTGCCCACTGTCCAACACCAAGCTCTGCGTGTTCGATCACATGTCCCAGCACAACATCCTCGACATGCTCGAACGTGGCGTGAAGGTGACGGTGAACTCCGATGACCCGGCGTACTTCGGCGGTTACGTGACCGAGAACTTCCATGCACTGCACGAGCACTTGGGCATGACCCAGGATCAGGCCAAGCGCCTGGCGCAGAACAGCCTGGATGCACGCCTGGTGAAACCTTAACAACACAGGTGATCAACGGTGGGAGCGGGCTTGCTCGCGAAGGCGTCGTGTCAGTCGACATAAATGTTTGATGACACACCGCTTTCGCGAGCAAGCCCGCTCCCACATTTGGGTCTGTGTTCAGCCAGCAATCTCTGCTTCAGTCAGCTCCTCAAGGGTCTTGCCCCGCGTCTCCATCCCGAACAGCCACACCACCCCCGCCGCAATCGCAAAGCACAGCGCGCCCAGCGCAAACACCCCGCCCTGCCCGGTAATCGGGAACACCAGCCCGGTCACCAATGGCCCGAGCAGCGAACCCACCCGTCCAATCGCCGAAGCAAACCCCGAGCCTGTCGCACGGGCCGAGGTTGGATACAGCTCCGGCGTGTAGGTGTAGAGCACCGCCCACATGCCGAACAGAAAGAACTGCATCAGCAGCCCCGTGCTGATCAACAACGCGACGTTGCCGCCAAACACCGCGCTCTGGCCGTAGAGAAACGCCATCACCCCGCCGCCGAGCAACGTGACGATGCACACCGGTTTGCGTCCCCAGCGCTCCACTAGCCATGCGGCCATCAGAAACCCGGGAATTCCGCCGAGGGAAATCAGCACGGTGTAGTAAACCGACTGGGTCACGGCGAAGCCCGACTGTTGCAGCAATGCACTGAGCCACGAGGTCAGCCCGTAAAAACCCAGCAGCGCGAAGAACCACAGGCTCCAGATCATTGTGGTGCGCTGACGGTATTGCGGCGACCAGATCTGCTTGAGCGCCGAGAAAAACGTGCCCGGTGGCGTCACCGTTCGCGGCAGGCGCAGCGGTTCCGGCAAAGCAGCACCACCCAGCGAGGCGCGCACCCGGTTTTCAATGCCGTTCAGGACTTTATCCGCTGCTTCATGCCGCCCGGCCTGTTCCAGCCAGCGCGGTGACTCGGGAATGAAAAAGCGGATCGCCAGCACAAACACCGCTGGCACCGCCAACACCAGAAAGATGTCGCGCCAGCCAATCAGCGGCAGCAGGAAATACGAAAGTACCCCGGCCGCGACGAAACCCAATGGCCAGAAACCATCCATCAACGCGATGTAGCGGCCGCGCCGTTGCGCCGGAATCAGCTCCGAGAGCATCGACTGTGCAATGGGAAACTCCATACCCATGCCGATCCCCAGCAGGATGCGGAACAGCGTCAGCGCTTCGACCGTTTGCGCCGTCGAGCACAGATAGCTGGCCACGCCCCACAGGACGATGCTCCATTGAAACACCGGTTTGCGCCCGAACCGATCGGCGAGCATGCCGGACAGCGACGCCCCCAGCACCATGCCGAAGAAGCTCGAACTGGCGAGCAGCCCGGCCTCGGCGCTGCTCAGGCCGAACTCGGCTTTGATCGAGCCGAGCAGGAACGTCATCATCGCCAGATCCATGGAGTCGAAGAAAAACGCCAGGGCAATGATGATGAAAATGATTCGGTGATAACCGCTCAGTGGCAAGCGTTCCAGTCGTTCTGCCGCGCTGTAGCGCTGAGTTTCCATGTCGCATTCCCCCGTCCGAAAATTCACCGGATCGAGTGTGCGCGATGGTGATTCAGAGGTCGTACTGGATGCGACGTGCTCACAGTCGTAGACGACGCCGCCGGTCCCGGCGGCGACCACGAACGCTCTAAAGCGCCATTTCCAGCTCGGTTTCCTTGGCAAAGCGATGGATTTCCCGTTGCCCCGTGGCTGTCAGTTGCAGCGCCCGGGAATCGTTGGGCAAGGTCAGCCAGCCGGACTGCATGAACAACTGCAGCAACGCCGCCCCGAGCGAACCGCCCATGTGCGGGCGCCGCTCGCTCCAGTCCGGACAGGCGCAGGCCACCTGCACATTGCGATGGGCCAGCGCCTGGATGAACACTCCGCGCTTGGCCAACTGCGTGGCGCCCTTGTGAGTGACCACCACCCGCTGCTCGAACTGTTCGATCCAGCCGGCATCAAGCAGTCGCTGGTACAAATCAGCGGCGAGCGTACCGCCGAGGTGGTCATCGCAGAAGCGTGCACGCAACAGCGACGATGGAGCAGCCTGAGGTCTGGCAATCGGTGTCGTGCGTTTGAACGCTGTCGGGATTTCCCGGGGGGCGCTGGCAATGGTGGCACTGGCCAGTGCCTCGATGGCGGCACCGACTTCCGGCGCGGAAAGGCGAAAAAAGCGTTTGCGACCACGGACTTCGACTTTCAACAGACCGCCAGCGGACAGTCGCCCAAGGTGTGCACTGGCCGACGACGGCGACAGCCCTGCCAGCAACGCCAGCTCTTCGGTTTGCCTGGCCGAGCCATCCATCAGCGCCCACATCATCGCGCTGCGCTTGGGGTCGGCCAGTAGCGTGGCGATCTGGCTGATGCAAGGTGCATGTTCCATGTATTCACTCCCTGTTGAATCGTATCGTCTACTGCTCGCAGACATCTTGACCAGTATTGAGTCGTCGGCCAAGACGCGGAAAACGCCGTGAACCGGGGCAAGGCAGGCCACCGACGCGGCCTGCTCCGCCGTGCAATCGGCAGCCATTGTGCGCCCGGTACTTAAACCCGACCGCCCTGCACTGCGGGTGTCCGCACCTGGGTGTCGGCGCAGGCATGAGGCGGGCGCTAGTATAAGCGGGTTACACGCCGCGTCCCGCGCCACTCCCTGTCCGGGTGGTGATTGTTGCTGACAGAAATTTCTCTATTTCACTGCGACTAATGATCATCTTTCGGGAAAGCGGGAAATTGACTACTCACTTCAGCGCAACGGCTGGCAAGCATCTCCCTCAACAGGTTCACCGGCTTACTCAATTGTGCGCGATGAGCGCACAGCAAATTCAGCGGAGCGCGCTCACACATCAGCTCCGGCAACAGCACTTTCAGACGCCCGGCGAGGACATCGGCGGCCACATCGAGCCAGGATTTATAGGCGATTCCCGCCCCTGCCACCGCCCACAGGCGCACGACATCGGCATCGTCGCTGAAGCGGTCACCGCTGACGGTCAGACTGACCTCACGCTTGCCGTCATGAAAACTCCAATGGTCATGTACCCGACTGCCGAGCATGTACAGCAGGCAATTGTGCTGGGCCAGTTGTTCGAGCTGACGTGGCTCGCCATGTCGGGCCAGATAGGCCGGCGACGCGCAGAGGACCCGGCGGTTGTGCGAGGCAATGGGCAAGGCCACCAGGCTGGAGTCTTCCGGCTCGCCATAGCGCAAGGCGACGTCCACCGGCTGCCGGAACAGGTCGGCGATTCGGTCACCGAGCAGCAGGCGCACGGTCAATTTCGGGTGCTGACGCTGAAACTCGTCAAGCCATGGCAGCAACAGGTTGCGACCAAAATCCGAGGGCGCCGACAACTGCAGGATCCCGCTGACCTGATCCTGCCCGCTGGTCAGCAGACGCCGCCCCTCATCGAGATGGCTCAACGCCGCCCGAGCGTATTCGAGAAACCCTTCACCTTCAGCGGTCAGACGCAGACTGCGGGTCGAACGTGCCAGCAAGCGGGCGCCGAGTTGCTGCTCGATACGTTTGAGCGCGGCACTGGCGACGGCAGCCGACATGTCCATCACTCGCGCTGCCGCCGACAGACTGCCCAGATCCGCGGCCCGCACAAATAACTGCAAATCGTCGAAACGCAACATCCTCGGCCTCTATTATCAAAAAAAAGTTGAAAGAGACTGCTCTTTTAGCCGGTTTTATCTCGCAGAGAAATAGCCAATCATCTGGCCCATCGAATTCATCCCAGCGCTTCATATTTATGCCGGAGTCCTCCATGAAAGCCATTGCCTATTACGCCTCCCTGCCGATCAGCGATGCACACTCGCTGCAAGACATCGAACTGCCGGAGCCGGTTGCCGGCCCGCGAGACTTGTTGGTGGAAGTCAAAGCCATCTCGGTCAATCCGGTCGACACCAAGGTGCGGCAGAACGTGGCACCCGAAGGCGGCGCGGCGAAAGTGCTGGGTTGGGACGTGGCCGGCGTGGTCAAGGCTGTCGGCAGCGACGTCACGCTGTTCAAGGCTGGCGACAAAGTGTTCTACGCCGGCTCCATTGCTCGCGCGGGCGGCAACAGCGAGTTGCACGTGGTCGATGAGCGGATTGTCGGGCATATGCCCAAATCCCTTGGGTTTGCCGAAGCTGCCGCCCTGCCTCTGACCGCAATCACCGCGTGGGAGCTGCTGTTTGAGCGTTTGCAGATCCGCGAAGGCAAAGCCGATGAAGGTCAGAGCCTGTTGATTGTCGGGGCTGCCGGCGGCGTTGGCTCAATCCTCACGCAATTGGCCAGTCAGTTGACCGGGCTGCTGGTGATCGGCACCGCTTCGCGCACTCAGACCCGCGACTGGGTCAGCAACCTGGGCGCGGATCTGGTGATCAACCATAACAAGCCACTGGCCGAAGAACTGAAACAAGCCGGGGTCAAAAATGTATCCCACGTCGCCAGCCTGACCCAGACCGATGAACATCTGGACCAACTCATCGAGGCCCTGGCGCCGCAAGGCAAACTGGCACTGATCGACGATCCGAAGTCGCTGGACGTAACCAAGCTCAAGCGCAAGAGCCTGTCGCTGCACTGGGAGTTCATGTACACCCGTTCGCTGTTCGAAACTGCAGACATGATCGAACAGCACAAACTGCTCAATCGGGTGGCCGAGCTGATTGACGCCGGAACGTTGAAGACCACCGTCGGCGAGCACTTCGGCACAATCAATGCCGCCAATCTGCGCCGGGCGCATGAGTTGCTCGAAAGCGGCAAGGCCAAGGGAAAAATTGTTTTAGAAGGTTTCTAAAAGTAAAAAAACGCAGCCTTCGGCAGCTTCTATAAAAGGCTGGCGCGGGCTGCGCGCTTTTTTGCCGTCAGTCAGATGCTTGACCACTGTCACAATTGCGATCGTATTCAGGTCTACAATCGAAACCTCTGCGATACATCTTTTACGTAAGGGAGGTCAGCAATGAAGATCCTGATAAAAGAAGTGGCGAAGTCTCAATGGCAGGTTCGACTCGACCAGCACGCCGTGACATTCCGCAGTGAAGCCGAAGCGTTGGCTTTCACCCGCACCCTCGAAGCGCGAATCTGCGCGCCCCACCCGTTTCCCGACCGCAGCCAGCAGCGCGCGGCTGGCTGACTGCCTTTATCTAGCGGCTCACGCCGCGGCTTGCGCCTCTGCCTGGGCATTCTGCAAACGCCGGGTGAGCATCGCGACGCTGACCACCAGCACACCGCACAGGCTGATGACCATGGCCATCGGCATGGCGCTGCCGTCGTGCAGGAATGCCACCAGCGAAGCAGCACCCGAAGCAACGCTGAACTGCAAGCAGCCCATCAGCGCGGACGCGCTGCCAGCCCGCGCACCCTGACCGTTCATCGCGCAGGCCGCGGCGTTGGGCAAGATGCAGCCAAGGCTGGCGATGCAGATGAATAACGGAATCAACAGCGGCCACAACGCTTGGGTGTGAAGCGCGCTGACCGCCAGCAACGCCACGCCCGCCAACAGGTACACCCACACGGCACGCGCCAGCAGAAAGGCCGGACCACGCTTGGCCAACAGCCGCGCATTGACCTGCGCCACCAGAATGAAACCTGCCGCGTTGGTGCCGAACAGCCAGCCGAAATGCTCGGCCGGCACACCATAGAGTTTGATGAAAACGAACGGCGAACCGGCGATGTAGGAAAACATCCCGGCGACGGCGATCCCCCCGGTCAAGGCGTGGCCAAGAAAGACCCGATCCTTGAACAACCGCCCATATTGGCGCAGCGCGCCGGACAACGGCTGGCGCGGCACATGGTCAGGCAGACTTTCCGGCAGGCCGAGGGCCACGGCCAGACCGGCCAGGGCGCTGAACCCGGTCAACACCAGAAAGATCGACTGCCAGCCCGTGGTGTTAACCAGCAGACCACCGAGCATCGGCGCCAGAATCGGCGCCAGGCCCATCACCAGCATCAGTTGTGAAAAGACTTTCGCTGAACCCACCGCATCGCATTTGTCGCTGACCACCGCCCGGGCAATCACCATACCCGCGCAACCACCCAATGCCTGTACGAAACGCGCACCGATCAGCCACTCCAGATTCGGCGCGTAGGCACAGGCCAGCGACGCGACGGTGAACAACCCGACACCGGTGAGCAGCGGAATGCGCCGGCCAAAACGGTCGGCGACCGGGCCGTATAACAGCTGACCGATGGACAGGCCGAGGAAATACGCCGCCAAGGTCAGCTGGACGTGTTGTTCATCGGTGCCAAACGCCAACGCCATGGACGGGAACGCGGGCAGATAAAAGTCGATGGCCAATGGGCCAAAGGCGCTCAAGGCACCGAGAATCAGAATGGTACGGAGGTTCATCAGGCGTCCAGATTGGAAAGTCAGCAGCCCGACAGTCTAGCCGTGCATGGACGCCTTGAACATTCCGATAGCTCGCTAACTATAAAAACATCAGGCCAGTTTTGCCGGGTAGCCTTCTTCGCTGATGATCTCGATGACCTGATCTGCGCTCAGCGCGCTTTCGACGCCGACTTCTTTGGCTGCCAGATCGACGCGCACACTGGCCGTCGGATCTTTGGCCTGCACGGCTTGCGTGACGGCTTTGACGCAGTGACCGCAGGACATGCCTTGAACATTGAATACTTGCATGCAATGACTCCTTTGAGTGAGGTTGCCGGCAGTCTTGAGCTTGCCACCATGGCAAGGTCAAGTTCTTCAATAAACTGCCGGGCTGGCAATCCGCGCCGTGCTCGGCCAAGCTGCGTGCATCTATGACATAAATTCAGGAGATTCAGCCATGCGCTGGTCAGCTTTCAGCCTGTTTGGCTTCCTCAGTCTCTTTGCCGCCATCCCTTCGGTACAAGCCGTCGGTGAGGATTACGCGGTGCTGATCATTTCTCGCGAGCGTCTGGAAGTGGCGACCTCCTGCGAGATCGGCGTGTATATCCAGGATCAGCTGTCGGCGCGGTTGTTCCAGGAACAAAGCACCTCGTTCAACCTGCCGCCGGGCAGCGTATCGCTGCGCCTCAAATTGCTGCCGGGGCAGGCGCCAGGTTGCAATCCCGGCTTGCTCGCACCGGGTTCGCAAGACATCAAACTTCAGGCCGGTGATGTGCAGAAGTACCGGATCGCGATGACGCAGGAAGGGATGTACCTCAAGCGCGCCGATCTCGGCTACTAAGCAAATCCCAATGTGGGAGCGGGCTTGCTCGCGAAAGCGGTGTGTCAGGCGATTCAATGATTGACTGACACGGCGCCTTCGCGAGCAAGCCCGCTCCCACATTTGATTTAGGGCGCCCCAAAGATTGGCGCTTGACCTTGCCCGCATGGCAAGGTTGATCCTGTAGGCATCTTCTACAGGGAGCGTGACCGATGTCCGAATCGATTACTTTCGATCTGCCGATTGCCGGCATGACCTGCGCCAGTTGCGCCGGACGTGTCGAGCGGGCCTTAAGCAAAGTCAGCGGCGCCAGTGCCGTGAGCGTTAACCTCGCCACCGAACAGGCCCGGGTGCAGGCGCCCGGCGACAGCTTGCCGGCGTTGATGGACGCGGTTGAGCGTGCCGGTTACAGCGTGCCGCAACAAACCATCGAGTTAAGCATCGACGGCATGACCTGCGCCTCCTGCGTCGGTCGCGTCGAGCGCGCTCTGAACAAAGTCCCCGGCGTTAAACGTGTCAGCGTCAATCTGGCTAACGAACGTGCGCACCTCGAATTGCTCGGTCAGCTCGATACGCAAACCCTGCTCGACGCCGTGAACAAGGCCGGTTACTCCGCCAGCGTCTGGCAAGCCGAACATCCGCAAACCGATAACCAGCAACAGCGCCTGAAGCATGAGCGCTTGGCGCTGATCTGTGCGATTGCCTTGGCCTTGCCGCTGGTGCTGCCGATGTTGCTGCAACCGTTTGGCATTCATTGGATGCTGCCGGCCTGGGCGCAATTCGCTCTAGCCACCCCGGTGCAATTCATCTTCGGCGCACGGTTTTACGTCGCCGCATGGAAAGCCGTGCGCGCCGGGGCCGGCAATATGGACTTGCTCGTGGCCTTGGGCACCAGCGCCGGTTATGGCTTGAGCCTGTACGAATGGGCGACCGCCGCCGGGCGCATGCCGCATCTGTATTTCGAGGCCTCGGCGGTGGTCATCGCCCTCGTATTGCTCGGCAAATACCTGGAAAGCCGTGCCAAGCGCCAGACCGCCAGCGCCATCCGCGCTCTGGAAGCCTTGCGCCCGGAACGGGCGATCCAGGTGATCGACGGCCGCGAACAGGACGTCGCCATCAGCGCCCTGCGCCTCAATGACCGGGTGTTGGTCAAACCCGGTGAGCGTTTCCCGGTCGACGGCGAAGTGCTGGAAGGCCAGAGCCACGCCGACGAAGCCTTGATCAGCGGCGAAAGCCTGCCGGTACCGAAACAGCCGGGGGATAAAGTCACCGGCGGCGCCATCAACGGTGAAGGCCGCTTGCTGGTGCGCACCACCGCCCTCGGCGCGGAAAGCGTATTGGCGCGGATCATTCGTCTGGTCGAAGACGCGCAAGCGGCCAAAGCACCGATTCAGAAACTGGTGGATAAAGTCAGTCAGGTGTTTGTGCCGACCGTGCTGGTGCTGGCTCTGGCAACGCTGATCGGCTGGTGGCTGTACGGTGCGCCATTGGAAACGGCGCTGATCAACGCCGTTGCCGTGTTGGTGATCGCCTGCCCCTGCGCCCTCGGCCTCGCCACACCGACCGCGATCATGGCTGGCACTGGCGTTGCGGCGCGCCACGGCATTCTGATCAAGGATGCCGAAGCCCTGGAGCGTGCCCATGAAGTCAGCAGCGTGGTCTTCGACAAAACCGGCACGCTGACCTCCGGCACGCCGCGCATCGCGCATTTGAGTGCGGTCGATGGCGACGAAAACACCCTGCTGAAACTGGCCGGTGCCCTGCAACGCGGCAGTGAACACCCGTTGGCCAAAGCCGTGCTGGATGCGGCGGCCGAACGTGATCTGGATGTACCCGACGTCAGCGACAGCCAATCGCTGACCGGCCGTGGCATCGCCGGCAGTCTTGATGGTCGGCGTCTGGCCCTGGGCAACCGGAGGATGCTGGAAGAAAGCGGTTTGAGCGCTGGCAACCTCAGCGAATCCGCCACGAGCTGGGAAGCCGAAGGCCGCACCCTTTCGTGGCTGATCGAACAAAGCCCCGAACCGCGCGTGCTCGGGCTGTTCGCTTTCGGCGACACCTTGAAGCCCGGGGCACTGCAAGCCGTGCAACAACTGGCCGCGCGCGGTATCCACAGCCATTTGCTCACCGGCGACAACCGCGGCAGCGCGCGGGTGGTGGCCCAAGCACTGGGCATTAAAGACGTTCACGCCGAAGTACTGCCGGCCGACAAAGCCGCCACCGTCGCCGAACTGAAGAAAACCGGCGTCGTCGCCATGGTTGGTGACGGCATCAACGACGCCCCGGCACTCGCGGCGGCGGACATCGGCATCGCCATGGGCGGCGGCACCGACGTGGCCATGCATGCGGCCGGTATCACCCTGATGCGCGGTGATCCACGGCTGGTGCCGGCGGCGCTGGAGATCAGCCGCAAGACCTACGCGAAGATCCGCCAGAACCTGTTCTGGGCCTTTGTCTACAACCTGATCGGCATTCCGTTGGCCGCGTTCGGCTTCCTCAACCCGGTGTTGGCTGGCGCCGCGATGGCGCTGTCGAGCGTCAGCGTGGTGAGCAATGCGCTACTGTTGAAAACCTGGAAACCCAAGGATCTGGAGGAGCACCGATGAACATCGGCCAAGCAGCTAAACAAAGCGGCCTGAGCGCGAAGATGATCCGTTATTACGAGTCGATCGGTCTGCTCAAAGCGGCCCACCGAACTGAAAGCGGTTATCGGGTCTACGGCGATGATGACCTGCACACGTTGGCGTTCATCAAGCGTTCGCGGGACCTGGGGTTCTCGCTGGAAGAGGTCGGCAAGCTGCTGACGCTCTGGCAGGATCGCCAGCGCGCCAGCGCCGATGTGAAGGCGTTGGCCCGTCAACACATCGACGAGTTGAACCAGAAGATCCGCGAACTGGGCGAGCTGCGCGACACCCTGCAAGACCTGGTCGAGCACTGTCAGGGCGACCATCGTCCCGACTGCCCGATCCTCAAGGAACTGGCGTCGGGCTGCTGCGCAAAACCCGCCCGCGCCTGAGCGTAAACACTTTCACCGTCAGCAAGGTGCCGAGGGGAATGCCGTGGAACAGCATGACCACGGCACCCGGCGTCCACCATTCGTAGAATGGCGCGGCGATCAACATGCCGACGCCGAACCCGGTCATTTGCAGCAGCGTCAGGAAACTGAAGATCGGCAGACGCAAATGCTCGGGCTCGCGTTGCAGACGCGACATCAGCCCGACTTCGGAAAAACCGTCGCCCAACCCCGCCGGCAATGAAAACAGCAGCAATCCGTAGAGGCTGTGCTGCTGGAACATCAGGATAAAGCCGCAAGACATCAGCGCCACACCGAAGAAAAACCGCCGCTCCAGATGGACATTGTCCGAGCCTTTCATTCGGCTGGCGATCCGTGCGCCGAGCAGCTTGCCGCAGGCCCACACCGCCAGCATCAGGCCCAGCGTGGTACTCGCTGACTCCGGTGACAGCAACTTTGAAATGATCGGAAAACCGACGTTGTGCGCGGCGCTGCCCAAAGTATCGGCCATTGTGACCGCGAGCATCGCGGCAATCACCGGCGCACTGCGCAGGCCTTGCTTGAGGGCCGACCATTCGCCGCGTTCGGGGCGTTCATGGAGCGTCGGTGCGTCGAAACGCAGCGGCATGATCAGTACCGCCGCCAGCAGATAGGTCAGCGCGTTCAACGCGAACACCGTTTCGAAACCGAACCCCGCCACCAGCAACCCCGAGACCAGACTGCCGCCGACCATCGCCGCCGACGAAGCCGAGGTGATCCAGGCGTTGGTCTTGAGTAACTGCGCTGCGGGGATCAAACGCGGCAACTGACTGTTGAGGCCGATGGCGAACATCGAATTGCCCAGGCCCAGGCCGAACGCGATAAACGGCAACAACAGCGCTTGTTGAGAGACCGGCACGATCAGCAGCAAACCGAGTACGCCAGCACGCAGCAGGTCGAATGCGATCAGCGGCAGACGGCCGCTGAAGCGTCGGTAAAACCGCGTACCGATCAGACTGGCGAAAACTCCGCCGCCGACGCGGCTGGCGAGGAAGATCCCCACGCTGATTGCGCTGTTGCTGAGCAGGTAAACGTAAGTGGCCAGCGCGACCATGTTGAGAAAGGCGCCGAAATCGGAAATCAGCCGGGCAGTGATGATCAGGCGGGCGTTCACATTCAATCCTTGAGTGTGCGGAGGCGGACAAGAGTCCCACACAACTTTCATTAACACCATCTCACCCTGTGGGAGCTGGCTTGCCAGCGATAGCGGTGGTTCAGCATTAAGAGGTGTATTGGATGTACAGGCCCTTTCGCTGGCAAGCCAGCTCCCACAATGATTTGTGGTGCTGTCGAAATCCGGGCACAAAAAACCCGGCCGAAGCCGGGTTTCTGTTCAAGCGATCATTGCATCCACGGTGGCGGTGGTGGCTCCTCTGACTTGCCTTTCGGCTCGTCATCCGCCGCACGAATCGCTTGTTTGCGTTCTTCGTCCAGACGGGCGGCTTCGATTTCGCGCAGCACCCCGCCGACATCGGCCAGATCTTCCGGTTCGTCGAATTCGCCGGTCAGCACGCTGGCCGGGTGCAAGGTACCGGCTTCGTACAGCGCCCACATTTCCTTGGCGTACTTGGTCTTCTTCAACTCCGGTGCAAAGCGACCGAAGTACGAAGCCATGTTACCAACGTCACGCTCGAGCATGCTGAACGCGTGGTTATTGCCCGCCGCGTCGACCGCTTGCGGCAGGTCGATGATCACCGGCCCGGTCGGTGTCAGCAGCACGTTGAACTCGGAGAGGTCACCGTGCACCAGACCGGTACACAACATCAGCACGATCTGCGAAATCAGGAACGCGTGATACTCGCGCGCCTGATCCGGCTCCAGCACCACGTCGTTCAGGCGCGGCGCGGCATCGCCGAATTCGTCGGCCACCAGTTCCATCAACAGCACGCCGTCGAGGAAGTCATAAGGTTTTGGCACCCGAACACCGGCACCGGCCAGACGGAACAGCGCCGCCACTTCGGCGTTCTGCCAGGCGTCCTCGGTCTCTTTGCGACCGAACTTGGAGCCCTTGGCCATTGCGCGAGCCTGTCGGCTGTTGCGCACCTTGCGGCCTTCCTGATACTCGGCCGCCTGGCGGAAACTGCGTTTGTTCGCCTCCTTGTAGACCTTTGCGCAACGTAACTGATTGCCGCAGCGCACCACATATACAGCTGCTTCTTTACCACTCATCAGTGGGCGCAGCACTTCGTCGACCAGACCGTCTTCGATCAGGGGTTCAATGCGTTTTGGAGTCTTCATCAGCTTTTATTGTGGGTCCTTTATTACCAAACACGCGAATGTCACTCGTTATACGGCAATCCTCGCTTTACGGGGAGGGGGTACCGACCTGTGAACCTTGTGAATGCACACACTGTGCCGAAAAAATTGACCGCTGCGAATCATAGCCGAGGCGGTCGTGAATGTTGGCAAATGGTGTTGAGGGCATTTGCGACAGAATCTGACATTGGCCTGTAAGCGTCCTTGAACATGCCCGCATAAACCTGTGGGAGCTGGCTTGCCAGCGATGGCGATATCCCAGTCAATAAAAATATTGAATCTGATGGCCTCATCGCGGGCAAGCCCGCTCCCACAGGATCCGATTTATCTTTCAATGATCGCGGTGACGCCTTGGCCGCCGGCGGCGCAGATCGAGATCAGCCCGCGCCCCTTGCCCGCCGCATCCAGCAGTTTGGCCAGGTTCGCGACAATCCGCCCACCCGTCGCGGCAAACGGATGCCCCGCCGCCAGCGAACTGCCTTTGACATTAAGCCGGCTGCGGTCGATCGAACCCAGTGGCGCCTCCAGCCCCAGTCGGGTTTTGCAGTAATCCGGATCTTCCCAGGCCTTGAGCGTGCATAAAACCTGCGCCGCGAACGCCTCGTGAATTTCGTAATAGTCGAAATCCTGCAAGGTCAGGCCGTTGCGCGCCAACAATCTCGGTACCGCATACACCGGCGCCATCAGCAGGCCTTCGGCGCCGTTGACGAAATCCACCGCCGCCGCTTCGCCATCGCGCAGGTAGGCGAGGATCGGCAAGCCACGCTCTTTCGCCCATTCCTCACTGCCGAGCAGCACCACGGAGGCACCGTCGGTCAGGGGCGTGGAGTTGCCCGCGGTCAGCGTGCCTTTGGCGCTTTTTTCGAATGCCGGTTTCAGCGAGACGAGTTTTTCCAGCGTCAGATCCGGGCGCAGGTTGTTGTCGCGGGTCAGCCCAAGGAACGGCGTCATCAGATCGCTGTGCCAGCCTTCGCTATAGGACGCAGCGAGTTTGTGATGGCTTTCCAGGGCCAATTGATCCTGATCTTCGCGAGGAATATTCCAGGTCTGCGCCATCAACTCGCAGTGCTGGCCCATCGACAGGCCCGTGCGCGCTTCGCCGTTGCGCGGAAAATCCGGGATCAGGTGTTGCGGGCGCAGTTGCAGAAAAGTCTTGAGCTTTTCACCGGTGGTCTTGGCGCGGTTGGCTTGCAGGAGGATTTTGCGCAGGCCTTCGCTGACGCCGATCGGCGCGTCGGAGGTGGTGTCGACGCCGCCAGCGATGCCGCAATCGATCTGGCCAAGGGCGATTTTGTTGGCCACCAGCAACGCGGCTTCCAGCCCGGTGCCACAGGCTTGCTGGATGTCATAGGCCGGGGTGGCCGGTGACAGGCGTGAGCCGAGCACGCATTCGCGGGCCAGGTTCATATCCCGTGACAATTTAAGCACCGCGCCCGCCACCACTTCGCCAATGCGCTGGCCGTGCAGGTTGTAGCGTTCGATCAGGCCTTCGAGGGCTGCGGTGAGCATCGCCTGATTGCTGGCCGCGGCGTAAGGGCCATTGGAACGGGCGAAAGGGATACGGTTACCGCCGATGATCGCGACGCGGCGCAGCTGACTCATGAAAAACTCCTTGTGAAATGTCTGACCTGAAACCTTTCCCTGTGGGAGCGGGCTTGCTCGCGAATTCGGTGTGTCAGTCGCCGGATTTGTTGGCTGGCATACCGCATTCGCGAGCAAGCCCGCTCCCACAAGGTCCGCATTTATCTGCAAGACCTGCTAAACCTCAGTGTTCTAGCGTAGGCCTTATTGCGTGGATCGAACGATTGTTTGCCGTTGGCAGTCCACACTTTGAACCCCAACTTTTGGAGAGCGTTCCATGTCTGACCGCTATATCGACTTCGCCAATTCGTCCATCGGCCATCGTCTGGTCGGGGCACTGGGCCTGCCGTCGCCGGTGCGACTGGAGCGCTGGCAGGCCGGGCGCCTGCGGCCGGTGGAAGGTGCGCTGCTGATCGGTGGGGGGCCGCTGGCCGAACGCGTCAGTGTTTTCGCCAACCGTTTGACCGACGGCATTTACCGCTACGGCGAGCAACCGGCGACGGCCACCGAATGGATTCCCGGCCTCGGCCCGAAACTCAAAGCGGTGGTATTCGACGCCAGTGACTTGCAGCACACCGACCAGCTCAAACAACTGCGCGAGTTCTTCCAGCCGTTGATGAAGAATCTTGAGCACAGTGCCCACTTGGTGATTCTCGGCCGTGCGCCGGAAACCCTGCGCGATCCCTTCGCGGCGAGTGCACAACGGGCGCTGGAAGGTTTCTCCCGGTCGCTGGCCAAGGAATTGCGCAGCGGCGGCACACTGCAACTGATCTATGTCGGCGAAGGCGCCGAAGATCAACTCGAAGGCCCGCTGCGGTTTTTCCTCTCGCCGAAAAGTGCCTTCGTGTCCGGGCAAGTGATTCGCCTCACTGCGTGTGCGACACCCGTGACCGACTGGACCCGACCACTGGCCGGACGCAAGGCGCTGGTCACCGGCGCGGCGCGTGGTATCGGCGCATCAATTGCCGAAACGCTGGCGCGCGATGGCGCCGAGGTGATTCTGCTCGACGTGCCACCGGCCAAGACCGATCTCGAAGCCCTCGCTGCACGTCTTGGCGGGCGCAGCATCACCCTCGATATCTGCGCCGAAGACGCCGCCGCGCAACTGATCGAGCAGCTGCCGGACGGCCTCGACATTCTCGTGCACAACGCCGGGATCACCCGCGACAAGACCCTGGCCAACATGACTCCGGAATTCTGGGACGCGGTGCTGGCGGTCAACCTCAATGCCCCGCAAGTGCTGACCAAAGCGCTACTCGATAGCGGCACCTTGCACGACAACGCGCGGGTAATTCTGCTGGCGTCGATCAGCGGCATCGCCGGTAACCGCGGGCAAACCAACTACGCCGCGAGCAAGGCCGGGTTGATCGGCCTGGCCCAAGCCTGGGCGCTGACGCTGCTGGACCGCGGCATCAGCATCAACGCCGTGGCACCGGGGTTCATCGAAACCCAGATGACCGCGCACATTCCGTTTGGCCTGCGTGAAGCCGGGCGGCGCATGAGTTCACTGGGCCAGGGTGGCTTGCCGCAAGACGTCGCCGAAGCCGTCGCGTGGCTGGCGCAACCGGGCACTGGCGCATTCACCGGGCAGGCGCTGCGGGTCTGTGGACAAAGTGTTCTGGGGGCTTAGGCATGAGTATCGAATGGCACATACTGGATCGCCAACCGAGCCTGCCCGGGTTGTATGCGCGGGCGGCCACTCGACGCAAGATCACCGGCACGCAACTGCCCGACAGCGGCTTACGCTGCTGGGTAGATGTCGACGGTAAACGCCTGGCGGAGTATCGCAAGGTCTGCGGTTTTGCCGACGACGGGCTGTTGCCACCGACTTATCCACACATCCTCGCGTTTGCCTTGCAGATGCAATTGCTCACGGCGAAGGATTTTCCGTTCCCGCTGCTGGGGCTGATTCATCTGAGCAACCGCATTCGCGTGCTGCGGCCGATGGGCGGGATCAGCCGGGCGCAAGTCAGCGTGCGCGTGCAAAACCTGCAAGCGCACCCCAAGGGCGCGACGTTCGATCTGCTGACCACCCTCGATGATCAGCTCGGGCCCCTTTGGGAAACCGAAAGTCAGATGCTCTGTCGCGGGGTGAAACTTGACGGCGAGCCAGTCGAGAAAGACTGGCAGCCGAACCAGGCCCTGGTGGAGTTGACCCAGTGGAAAGCCCCGGCAGACATCGGCCGGCAATACGCCAAGGTGTCTGGCGACTACAACCCGATCCACTTGAGTGCGGCCAGCGCCAAGTTGTTCGGCCTTTCCACGGCCATCGCTCACGGTTTATGGAACAAGGCGCGCACGCTCGCGGCGCTGGCGGATCATTTGCCCAAGGCCAATCTGGAGATCACCGTGCACTTTCGCAAGCCGGTGCGGTTGCCAAGCGAGGTGACGTTGTTGGCAAGTGCGGCGGGCTCCAGTGGAGAGTTGCGGCTGGTGGGTGCGGGGGATCTGGAACATATGGTGGGTCGCTGGCAGCCGATCGCCTGACCTCACGGGCCCGGGAAAACTCGTAAATTGTGTATATAACTTAAGCTTTCCCGCCGCCCGCCCCTCTCCTGCACAAAACACCCGGCCTTGATTCTCAAGGCTTTTTTTTGCCCTTCTATACCTTGGGTATTAGTCCTTAGGCACAGCGCAACGCCTTATATAAAGGCGTTAATACCAACTTGAGAATGGCGTGAATGCGCCCCCGGATCGAGATTGACACCACGGACGAGGCATCACCGACAACAGATCGGCGAGCCATCGAAAACGACGAATGTTGTGACAGGTGCAAGGAATCTCGATCATGAAAACTCAAGACGTGTGGTGCAAATCGGCAATCGCTCTGGCATTGATTCTCTCCCTCGGCCTCACCGGTTGCAGCAGCGGCGGTGGCGGTCACAAAAGCAGTTCCGGCAGTTCTTCGCCAACCAGCAGCGCTGGCACCGACGGCACTGGCGGCACTGGCGGAACCGCAGGCACCGGTGGCACTGCAGGTACAGGTGGTACAGGCGGTACCGGCGGCACCGATCCGACCAATCCAACCAATCCGACTGACCCTACAGATCCGACCAACCCAACCAACCCAACCACCCCGGCACTGGTGACTACCACCCTTGTCCAGGATGTCGGTAACACCGTCAGCGGCGTCGGCGATGGCGTTGGTCAGATTGGCGATTCCCTGAGCACCGTGCCTGTGGTCGGTGGCGTGGTGCAGAGCGTGGCCAATACTACCGGCAACGTGGTGACCACTCTGGGCGATGGTGTCGCCGATGGCATCGGCAAGCTGGCAACCGACCCGAAAGGCCTGACCACCACCGTGGCCTCCGTCGGTAGCGTCGTAACGGACGTCGGCGATGGCGTGTCGGACCTCAGCGGCAAACTTTCGACCGCTACCAGCAGCGTTCCAGTGGTCGGCGGCGTAGTCACCAAAGTGGCTCCGGTGCTTGATGGTGTCGGGGAAAAAGTCACCATGCTTGGCGATACCCTCAACACCACCCTCAGCAATGGTCCAACCAGCCAACTGACCAACAAAGTCGGCAGCAGTCTGGTGCCGGTGATCGCCATGGTTGAAAGCACCACCGACAAAATCGGCGATGCCACCGGTCTGGGCGACCCACTCAAAGGCGTGATCCAGAAAGTCGGCAGCACCGTCGACGGTGTCGGCGACAAAGTGACTGACGCCGGTAACGGCAATGCGCTGACCAACACCCTCGGTGGCGCACTGAGCAATACCGGTACGGCGGTCGGCAAGGCGGGTGGGCTGGTGTCCAACGGTACGGGGTCAGGCACTGGCGGTATCGGCGGCGGCCTCGGTGGGGGCTTGGGCGGTACGGGTCTGCTGCAAACCGTCGGCGGCGCAGTGGTCAACGTTGGTTCGGGCTTGAACGCCGGTAACACCAATGGTGTGGTCAGTGCCGGTGGCGTCACTGCAGGTGGGCTTGGCAATACCATCGCGTCACTGAATACCGTTCTGGGTGGTTCGGGCACTCCGATCACCTCCAGCACCACGCCGTTGGCCGCACTCGGCAACAACGTCGGCGGCGCACTGAACCCGGTCACCAGCGCGGTCACCAGCCTGACGCAACAAGTCGGTGCCGCAACGGGCCTGGGCAGTCCTGTGGCCAGCCTCTCCGGCCAGGCCGGTAGCGCGGTGAGCAACCTCGGTGGCGCGATTGCTGCCACCAACAACCCGGTCACTACCGCTGTCGGTGGCCTGGTCACTAACGTCGGCGGCACCGTCGCAGCGGTCGGCGGTCTGGCGAACGGTGGCACCGCAACTGGCGGCGCCACTGGCGGTCTGGGCGGCGTGCTCGGTGGCCTGACCGGCGCCTTGGGAGGCACTCAACGCTAAATTGCACCTGGCCGATTCGACGGCCTTACATACAGCGCCTACGCTTGGTTGAGGGCGGAAGATTCCCACGAGTCTTCCGCTTTTTTCTTAGGAAAAATTCAGCCCTGCGCTTTGATCTGACCATGGAGTGTCCTATGCGCGTTATGGCATCCCTGCTGTGCCTCAGTCTCAGTTCCGCCGCCCTCGCCGACACCCTGCCCAGCTTTCTCAACAGCAACGAAACCATCCGCAACCTGCCCGTGCCCAACCTGCCGGCCGACGCCTATCGCCCGGCTGCGACGCCGCTGCAAGTTCCGGATCCTGGTGCGGCTGCCGCGCAGCCGTTGCTGATGGAGACCAAAGTCAATCTGAAGACCGTGCAGATCGAAGGCGGCACGATCTATCCGCTCAACGAACTGGCCGAAGTCTACAAGCCGTTGATCGGTCGCCAGACCAGCCTCGCCGATCTGATCGAAGCCACGCGCAACATCACCCGTCGCTATCAACAGGACGGCTACCTGCTGTCGTACGCCTTCCTGCCGCAACAGACATTCGATGACGGGGTGGCGCGGGTCGTGCTGGTGGAAGGTTACGTTCGCGACATTCAGATGCAAGGCGACGTCGGCCGGGTCAAAGGCCTGCTCGACAAACTCGCGGCGAAAATCCAGGCCGAGCGACCGCTGACCCGCAAGACGTTCGAGCGCTACACCACGCTGATGACACGCATTCCCGGCGTGACCATCCAGGCGCAGGTACCGCCGCCCGGCACCACCGACGGCGCCACGACATTGGTCGCGCAAGCCAGTCGCAAACCGTTCACCAGCACGCTGAGCACCACCGAAGACAACCGCAACGGCACGCAAGCTTTACTCGGTGTGAGCAGCAACTCGCAGACGTCCATGGGCGAGCAATTGACCCTCAGCGGGCTGTTTCCGCCGGGTGACGACAAAGAACATTACTACCGCCTCGACTACAGCCAGTTCCTCGATAGCGAAGGTACGCAACTGGCCCTGTCCGCCTCCCGCTACCGCGCCGACCCCGGCACCAATGTGTTGCTCGACAATGGCCTGCAACTCAAGCCGCACCGAGAGAACGACCGCTATTCGATCGGCTTCAGCCTGCCGCTGATTGCCGCGTCCAACGAACTGCTGACGGCCGGTTCACGGCTCTACGCGGTCAATGACAAAACGCGCTACAGCGTTATCGGCTACCCATTGAGCGTCGAGGAACGCACCGACATCCGCGCCCTCGCTTTCGAAAGTGACTGGCGCAAGGCCGACGCCCGGCAACTGCGCATCCTCAGCGGCGGCGTGTACCAAGGGCTGGACAGCATGGGGGCGAAGACCAACAACAGCGCCATCGACCTGGACTTCTTCCGTGTGCGGCTGTCCGGCGTGCAAAGCGACAAGTTCTTCGACAACTGGCAAGGCGTACTGTCGGCAGCCTTGTACTGGAGCGACGACACCTTGCCAGAGAGCGAGCGTGCGGTGTTCGGCGGGCAGAATTTCGGTCGCGGTTACCCCGACGATCAGGCGTCCGGCGACAAGGGCTGGGGGGTGGCTTACGAGGTCAACTACAGCTTCAACCGCGACGGCAATTGGGTGCGCATCCTGCAACCGTACGTGGTGCTTGATCGCTCGCGCAGTTGGTTCAATGAATTGCCGGTGCAGGCCAACAATCTGTCTTCGGCCGCGATCGGCCTGCGCTTTGGTGACGCCAAGTACTACAACATTGCGCTGGAGGCGGCGAAGGCGATGTCGGATGAAGCGCTGGACACGTTCAATCGGCGGACGCGGTACAGCATCAGTTTCAGTTATCAGCTCTAGGGATGTCGCAGCCTTACAGACCGCCTTCGCGAGCAGGCTCGCTCCCACATTTGAAATGCACTTCATATGTGGGAGCGAGCCTGCTCGCGAAGAACGATAACGCGGTATCGAGGCAGGATCAGAACGCGTAACGTACCTTCGCCGAGAAGCCATCGGCGTCAAACCCGCTGGCCGTCACGTAGTTGTAGGAGCCGCCCACACTCCAGGCGCCCATGCGGTAGTTGGCGCCCAGGCCCAATTCATAGCTGTCACGCACCGGCGTGGTCCCGCGACTGGTGAACGAATCGCCGCCCAGTACAAACGCAGATTGGGTGGCTACTTTATCGCCGATCACGTCGTGCCAGGCCATCAGCTTCGCCTCGGGCTCAAGACTGCCCACGCCGACTGCAAACGCAGCAGCCAGGCGCGCGCCCATGCCCAACTCACCGACTTCGTAACGCTGGCTGCCGACATTCAACGCCGCCGAACTGCCCTTCTCGCGGTACGATTCCATCCCCACATTGGCGTAGCGCGCGCCGACCTGCGGCTCAAGTACCACATCCGGCATCAAGCGCAGGCTGTAACCGGCCAAGGCACTCACGCCAAACACATCACTGTCGTAATCAGCCTTGGCCCGGGTGCCGGCGATGTAACGCTTGGACTCGCTGTCGTTCCAGCCGTACATCAACGAGGTGTCGACGAACCAGTTGTCATGCGCCCAGTTGCCGTACACGGTCAGCGCGTGGCCAGTCACTTTGGTCTTGCTGCCCAGGTCCGATTTCACATCGGTGTCGAGGTAGCTGTAGGCCAGGCCCACTGCGGTATCGGCGTTCAACTGACCATCGGCACCCACAGCAATCCCGTGGCTGTCGGCGTCATAACCGGCCACCCCACGGCGCTCGTCCTGATTGGCGTCGTTGCTCAAGGCTTGCAGCCACACGCCTTTTTCGGTCGAGCCAGTAGCATTGCGCGCGCGGCTGGAGCGCTCGTTGATCACGCCGGAGACCAGCGTCTGGCTGTTGGTGGCGGCATGCAGCACGCCCCGGCTGACATCCGGACTGAGGGACTCGGACAGACGCGCCAGTTGCGCATCGGTGCTGGCGTTGGCGAAAGCCTGGAACACCGGGTCCTGCTCGTCGATTCGCGACATGACACTGGAGAAGCGCCCAATGGCTGTTGCCGCGTTGTGACTACCGCCGACCGCCAGAGTGTTATTGGCCAGCACCTCACTCGACTTGGCCGTCACCACTGTCGTGATGTCGTTACCCGTGACACCGAAACTCTTCACATCCAGCAGCGCCGAAGAGGACGTCACGGTCAGGTTGTTGCCGCCGATCAAATTACCCGAACTGATCAACGTGTAACGCGTGCCGCCCGGGGTCACGCGAAAATCACTGGAGCGTGCGAGTAACCGCAGTTGCGCGCCCGGTGCAATATCGCTAGTACCGGTGACCTTCAACACTGGCAGCGCCGGGTTGGTGTCGTTGCCCAGGTACATCTCCAGCACCGAGTTGGCTTCCTCCATGTCGAAGTCGCCGATGATCGTGGTGTGAGGCTTCACCAGGGTCAGCGTGCCCTCTTCGATCGTGACGTAACCGGACTTGATGATTGATCCGTCAAACACCGCATCGCCGTCGATTTTCACCCCGGTCAGCCCCAGCAGATCACCCTTCACAGTGCCGCCGAAGAAATCGAAATAGCTTTCGCCGTCATCGATCTGAATGGCTGCTTTCCCCCCCTCGATCAAACCGTTCAGTTGGTAAATGCTCAAAGGACTGCCACCGGCCGCTTGGCCGCTGACGTGCACGCCGATGGACTCGCCGGAAATCGTGCCGCTGTTGCTCAACAACAATTGCCCGGAGCCTGATGGGCTGACACCCTCTAGCACCAGCGCCTCAGCGTTGGTCCCGGTGGCGCGGACAGTGCCGGAGTTGTTTATCCCGCTATTGAGCGTGGCACCGTCGAGAAACAAACCCAGTGCATCGGTGCCACTGGCGCTGATCATGCCACTGTTGCTGACTCCGGAAAGACTGGTTTGCACCAGCATCACACCGGTGGACGTCGCCCCGCTAATGTCGATGCTGCCGGTATTGCTCAGGGAGTTACCCAATTCACTGTTAATCACGGAGATACCCGTTGAGGTTCCCACCCCGGTCAATCCGTGCACAGCAATCGAGCCATCGTTGATCAGCGCGAACTGAATTTTGCTTTTCACAGCCCCCGAGTCACCGAGACTGATACCGACACCGTGGGTGGCGCCATCAATGCGGATGCTGTCGTTGTTACGCAACTGCCGTGCGCTCAACCCATTGAACTGAGCGCCAAACGTCAGCCCCGGCGCCGCCACGGGCGAGGCATTGAGATTGCCGTGCAAATCGACCAGGCCGGTGGTGTTGAGCAGGTTGCTGTCCAATGGTGTGCTGCTGATGTCGTAATCAATATCGGCGACAGCGGTGCCGGTGTGCAAAGCGGCGGCAATGGAAAGCGCCAGCAAGGAGTGGCGCAAGCGAGTGGTATTCAACGTGATTCCCTTCCAAAACATGAAAAACAGTTTCAGCAGGGTTCACATCGTTACTCAGGCATCCCTACCGGCCCACCAGACCATCTGGTTCGGGCGCGGCGAAATCTACACGAGCCATCATTTCGACACCATCAAAAAGTCAATGATATGGCGTCAATTTTCAGGTACCCATGCATGCAGTCTGTGCGAGAAGAGGCGACTGGGCGGGCCTCTTCGCGAGCAGGCTCGCTCCCACATTTGGAATGCAACCTCCTGCTCGCGAAGAACGATGACGCGGTGATCCTGTGAATCAGGTCTGTGGGTCAACCTGATCCAGCGCGCGGTTCACCGCCAGTTCGGCGAGCATGACCATCTGCTGGATCCCCAGCACGGTGCTGCGTTGCGAGCCGCTCAGCTCATTGGCGAAGTTGCTCGCCGCCGTGCCGGCACTGGCCAGGGATTCGCTGGCATGGGCGAGCAGGCTTTCGGTGTCGACACTCGGGTTGACCAGGAACATGGTGCTCGGCTGGCGCGGTTTGACGGGATTGGGACAGAGGTAGAAATCGAGCGCGCGCTTTATGGCTTCGCGATTTTTTGTCTGCTCATCGACGCGAATGGCGTCGGCAAGTGGGGTGGGGGTTTCGAGGGGTGGATCGGGAATCAGCTTGTCCATTAAAACAATTCTCCACAGTTGTCTGCGCCACCCTTTGCCATTCTCACGGGGCTTGGGGTGGCAGCTATATGCGGGGTGAGAATACCGGTTATGGACACCCGGCCAGACCGAGGTCTGCCCGCACACAGCCGCCATGACGCATACCGACAGCGGATAGGCTGGCGGCGATTATGCGTGCACAGATACTGAATGACCATAAGTTGCCGGGTTCTCACACCCCATCGCTGAGATGTCAGCGACCGCCCAAGACTAGTGAGCGCACGTCCGACGGACAACCTGAAAACCTTGTGGGACGGTTCCGGCAATTCCACACACACTTAAACATCTCGAATTGAAATACCCCCCATGCAAGAGCCATGCAGTCCACATAAAACGGGTTGGCTGAGCGGGCCCCTTCGGGAGCAAGCCCCCTCCCACACTGGAATGCATTTCAGTCTGTGTGAGGGACCTTGCTGCCTGGTTGGAGTGCAATCCAGTGGGATTGACTTGGACCTCTGGATGAAATGCATTCCAGTGTGAGATTGAATTGGACCTCTGGATGAAATGCATTCCAGTGTGGGAGGGGGCTTGCTCCCGAAGAACGATGACGCGGTGTGTCTGCTGAAAAATTGTCAGCCCCCGCCCCCCGACCCACTGTCGACCTTGCCGCCCTGATCCTGATCGAAAAACTGCGGGATCTCATGCTGGTAACTTTTCAGCCAGCGCTGCATGGCCAGTTCACGTTCCGTCGGGGTGGCTGTCTGTACTGTCGGCGAGGCAACTTTGTTGCGGCTCTGCAGCAACAGCCAGCCTTCGGTTTCCTGTTGCTGGGCCGAAGCCGGGCCGGCGTCGATGGCGTGGCTGGTCAACGGCAAAGCCAGCAAGCCAAAACAAAAAATGGCAGTTTTCATCGCAGCTCTCCTTACTTGAGCATCGCCGTGACGGCGACGCTGGCGCGGCTCGGCGCCTTGAGTTTTTCCGCGCGGCCCTGCGCTTCGCTAAATTGCGCCGGGCTCAGGCCCAGGCGGCTGACCAGTTCAGCGGCACGGTTCCAGTCGTCCTGATAGAGCAACAGCGTCACCAGATTCAGCGCCGCCAGTTGATCGCTTTGCTTGAGCTCCATGGCGGTGAGGAATTCGAAGCGTGCGTCTTCGATGCGCAGTTGGTTGAGGTAAACCACCCCGAGATCGTTGCGGATTTTTTCGTCGGTCGGTGCCAACCGCGCCGCGCGTTGCAGGTGCGACTGCGCCTGACCGTAATCGGACTTGGCCGCCGCGAGTTGGCCCAGACCATGTTCGGCCTCGGCGGCCAGGCAGCTGCCGAGCAAGCTGCGATACAACGGCTCGGCTTCGCTGCGACCCAGCAAGCGGTAAACCTTGGCCTTGCGCAAACGCACATCGGCGAGGTTGTCCGGCAGGCTTTGCAGGTTGGCCAGGCTGGCGTGGAGCTTGCCGTCTTTGGCCATGTCGTCGGCAAGGTTCAACGACAGTTGTTGATCGGAACTGAGCTTGCCGCAACTGGCGCTGTTGGTCAGCGCCTCCCAAGGGTTCTGCCCGGTGCTGGCACAGCCACCGAGCAACAACAAACATGCACCGGCAATCATTGCTTTCATCACCACTCCTTCAAGCTCCCAACGCCTTGGCCAGGGCGGTGAAGCCCGGGCCGGCAAGGACAATCAATAACGCCGGGAAGAGAAACAACATCATCACGACGGACATTTTCGCGGACATTTTCGAGACGTATTCCTGCAGGCGCGTCAGGCGCCGGTCATCGAGCAGTTGCTTGAGCGACAGCAGCGATTTCATCGCCCCGCCGCCCTGGTGCAGCAACTGCTGAAGGATCACGCAGGTGTCGGTGAACTCATCAACCGCCAGCAACAGCGTGGCTTTGTTGAGTTCTTCGCCCAGTTCAAGGCCAGAGTCGACCCGGCTCAACACCAGCCGCAGCTCCTGGGTCAGCACCGGCAGCAAGGCCTGGCCTTCGTGGCTCAGCACGCGCAATGCCTGCTCCACGGCCATGCCGGATTCGAAGAGGATGCGCAGCAGCGGGATGAACGTGCTGATCTCGTTGGCCAGTTGTTTCTGCCGCCGCGCGACGGCGATCACCAGCAGCCGCTTGGGCAACAGGTAGCCGACGCCAAGGGCGAACAACGGCGCGATCCACTGTTTTTCCACGGTGGGGAAAAACACCGATTGCAGCAGTAACGTCAGGGCCAACAGCAACAACGGCGAACCGATCTGGCAGGCGGCGAACAACGAACGCTGGCGCGCGCTGCGCCAGCCCAGACGGTTAAGCAGGGCCTGGGTTTCGTTGTCGAGCTTGACGCTGTGTTGGCCGACTTTGCTGTCGCCGAGCACTTGCAGCAGATTGCCGAAGCGACCCTGGCGTAGCAGGTCACCTTCCAGTCGACGGCTGATCTGCCGGGTTCGGCGGCGCTGGTCCGCCAGGCTGGCCAGCAGCAACAGCGCGGCGCCCAGCAACAGCAAGGCGCTGATCATCAGGGGGGTCGTCATAGGCTGCGCAACATCCGCCAGAGTAAAAGACTGCCGACCACCTGCATGCCGAACGCCGTGGCCAGCATTCGCTGCCCGGACGGGTCGTGCCACATGGCGACCAGATAAATCGGATTGGCCACCAGGAAATACCCGGCCATGATGATCGGCAGCAAGCCGAGCACCCACGCGGTGAGGCGGGTTTCGCCGGTCATGGCACTCAACTGGCGGGAGGCCTGATCACGCTCGCGGATCATCTTGATCAGGTTTTCCAGCAGCTCACTGGCGTTACCGCCGTAACGATGATTGACCTTGAGGCCGAGGGCGAACAGGCGAAACTCGTCGCGCTCATAAAGCTCGGCCAGATCCGCCACGGCGTCCGGCAGGCTCACGCCCAACTGCACGTTGCGCTGCACCCGGCCCATGGCATCTTTGAGCGGATACTCGCTGGCCTCGATGCCACCGAGCACCGCATCGGCGAGGGTGCGCCCGGACTTCAGGCTGCGCACGGTGTGGTCGAGCAGTTGCGGCAGTTGCTCGATCATCCGTCGCAAACGCCTTTGGTAGCGCCAACTGACGTACAACCGCACGGCCACTGGCGGCAACACGAGCATCACCAGTACACCGATCCATCCGGCGAGCGCCAGACTCAGCACGACGGCGAACAGCCAGAGCAGGATCCATGCGCCAAGACGCTCGGTCGGACGCCCCAGGCCTGCGCGCAAGAAAGCACGTTCAAGGCCCGCCCAGACGGGTTTTGGCGAGACGTCCTGCGGCTGTCCCTGATTCAATCGTTCCATCACTCGGGTGACACCGCTCATACGCCATGCCTTATAGAACAAACGCATGGATTGCCCGAACAAAGCCAGACTGAGCAAGTACAGCAGCAGCGCTTTCAGCATGCCGTTGGCCCTCAGTGCGCGAGCGTTGGTTCGCGGCGCAACTTGTCGCCGGCCGGGTTGATCGCCTCGCGCAGAAAGCCGAAGCCACTGCGCCGATCAAGGCGAAACAGGGTGTTGGTGACATAGACGTCATCGCGCACGCCGACCACTTCCACCACTTCGCTGACGCAGCGGCGCCCGTCGGGCATGCGCGTCAGTTGAATCACCACATCCAGCGCTGCGCAGATCATCTGGCGCAGGGTACGTTCGGCGATGGTGCGGCCAGTCAGGCCGACCAGCGTCTCCAGACGCAGCAAGGCGTCCTGCGCGTTGTTGGCGTGCACGGTGCTCATCGAGCCGTCGTGACCGGTGTTCATGGCGGTGAGTACGTCGACCACTTCAACACCGCGAATCTCACCGAGGATGATCCGGTCCGGGCGCATCCGCAGGGCGTTGCGGATCAAGTCGCTGGCTTTCACCTCGCCGTGGCCCTCGGCATTCGGCGGGCGGGTTTCCAGGCGCACGACGTGGGGATGGCCGAGCTGCAATTCGGCGACGTCTTCGATGGTCACCAGCCGTTCGTGGGGGTTGATCAACTGGCTAAGGATGTTCAGCAACGTGGTTTTGCCGGTGCCGGTGCCGCCACTGATAAGGATGTTGCAGCGCTTGCCCACCGCCTCTTCGATGAAGTCGTAGATCGCCTGGTCGATGGTTTGCATCGCCATCAGGTCGGTGCTCTTGAGCATGTCCTTGCGAAATTTACGGATCGACAGGCAGGGCCCGTCGAGGGCAATCGGCGGGATGATCGCGTTGACCCGGCTGCCATCGGGCAGGCGCGCATCGACCATCGGCGAAGACTCATCGAGTCGCCGCCCCAACGGCGCGAGAATCCGTTGCATGACCCGTTCGACGTGATGCGCATCGATAAAACGCAGGTCGCTCAAGTGCAGCACGCCATCGCGCTCAACGAATACGCGATGCGGGCCGTTGACCAGAATTTCGGTCACGGCGCTGTCGCGCAGCAGCACTTCCAGCGGGCCGAAACCGGTCAGCTCATCGACGATTTCTTCCGCCAGCCGCTCCATTTCATAACGGGAAATCGCCAGGTGCAGGCGCGCGATGTATTCAGCGACCTTGTCGATGACGAATTGCGACAGCACCTGCCGCGAACCTTCCAGCAGGTTTTTCCCGGACTCTTCGATGGCGTCGATGATGTAGCGGTGCAGCACCAGTTTCAGGCCGTCGTGATCGGTGTTGCCGGACGCATGGCGCTGCGGCCCGCCGAACAGTTGCTCGCCGTTCATGAGGTGCCTCGCAAGCGGTCGAACCAGCTGGCTTTGGGTTTGGCCAGGCCTTCGGAGCGTTTTGCCAGGCGTTCGCCGAGGGTGCGCAGGCTTTGGCTGATGGCCTCTCGCGGGGCCAGTTCGAACAGGCTGACACCCTGGTTTTTCGCGTTGAGACGGATCTCCGGGCTGTAGGCGAGCACCGCGATCACTTCCAGGCCGAAGGTCTTGCCGAGGGTGTCGGAGTCCGGTGCAACGTTGCGCAAGTAGCGATCCACCAGCAGCCGGCCATGGTCGAGTTTCATGCCTTTTTCGCGCCACAGATTGAGCACGGCGAGGTTGCGCCGACAGTCGAGCACATTCTGGTCGGTGTACCAGATCAGCTTGTCGCAATGGCTGACGAAGGTGCGCAGCGCTTCACTGTCGGGCTGGCCGGTGAGGTTGACGACGATGTGCTGGAAGTGTTGGCGCAGGGCGCTGAGCAACATGTACAACTCGGCGGCGCTGGTGCGCTCCAGCGGCTCATCGCCCTGGGCGTAAGCAAGAATGCGCAGGCCGGCTTCGGCACTGGTGAAGGCGCTGTCGATCAGCGTCGCGTCGAGCCGGCGCAAGTGGCGCAGCGCATCGCCAAAATGGAACGAGCTCTCGAGCCCGAGCAAGGCCAGACTGTCGCCGCGCGGCAGGCCCAGATCGAGCAACAGGGTTTGCTGGCCGCTCTTCTGCACCACCAGCGCCATGTGGTTGGCGAGCAGCGCACCGTCGGCGTTGCTTTGCACGCCATAGAGCACGGTCAAACCGCCGAGCTGGGCGTTCGGCGTCACGGCCGGCAGACGTTTGCTCAGACGCCGCACCAGCCCGGCGACTTCGCTGGAGCGCGAGCCGTAGGCGACAAAGTCCCGCGCGCCGGCCCGCATGGCGTTGAGTACCAACTGATTGTCCATGCCGTCACCGAGGGCGACGATGGCGAGCATCGGCTTGGCTTCCAGCACCCCCTCGATCAGGGCGCTCTGGGCCACCAGATGATCACGATCCAGGCCAACGAACACCAGGCTGGCGAAGGTCACGTCGACCAGTGCCAGCAATTCGTCGAGGCTGCCGCCCCCGGCACTGACCACCTGCCCGAGTGGCGCCAGCGCGCCTTGCAGCCACTCAAGGTCGGTGTCGTTGCGGGTGATGGCGAGGAAGGTCTGGCTGAGGCTCTGGCTCATTGCGATAACCCGCTGCGTTTATCGAAGTTGCCGTTTTCGAGGAAGTACAGGCGATACCAGTTCGGATCGTAGTTGCGCAGTTTCTCGCCGGGCAACGAAGGCAGCGGCGCGTTGGCGGCCAGTGGCTGCACCAGGTGCGGGGTGACGATCATCAGCAACTCGCGCTCTTCGCGATTGATCGACGAGTTGCGGAAAAATGCGCCGAGGACCGGGATGTCGCCAAGGCCGGGAAACTTGCTCACCTGCGAGGCGTTTTGCGTACTGATCAAACCGCTGATCACGAAGCTCTCGCCATCGGCCAGCGAGATGCTGGTGTCGGTGCGGCGAATGGTGAAGGCCGGCACTTTGGTACCGCCGATGTCCACGCCATTGTTGTAGTCGAGTTCGCTGACTTCCGGCGCCACTTTCAGGGCGATGCGGTCGCGGCTGACCACCGTCGGCGTCAGCGTCAGGCGGATACCGAATTCCTTGTATTCGATGGAGTAGCTGTTGCTGTTGGCGCTCGGTACCGGGATCGGAATTTCACCGCCGGCGAGAAAACTTGCGCTTTGCCCGCTCAACGCCACCAGGCTCGGCCGCGCCAGGGTGTAGGCAAACCCACTGCCCTCCAGCGCATTGACGATACCGAGGAATTTACTGCTGCCGCCGCCCCAGACGATGTTGAACATGTCGTTGGCCAGCGGAATGCTCGGCGCTACGCTCGGCACCACACCGGGCCTGACCCCGCTGCCTGGCACCGTGCCCGGAGCGCCGAACAGAAAGTTGTTCGAACCCTTGCCATAAATCGACGTGCCCGCCTCTTTCAGTTTGGTTCGGCTGACTTCGACGAAACGGATATCGGTCTGCACTTGCGAGGGCAGGTTCGGGTCTTCAGAGGCCGGCAACGCGACCGTGGTCATCGCCGCACTGGCCTTGCCCTGAACGAATATCATGCTCTGGCGCGGCGCGCTGGCGCAGGCACTCCAGATCATCAGCGTGGTGGCGCCGGGGGCGACACCGGTGAGCAGAATGCCCTGATCGCCGGTCACACGCACGTCGGCGATTTTCGGGTCGCCCACTGCCACCCGAGTAATCGCCACGGGTGATTGCAGCGCCTGTTGCAGGCCTTCGCCGACTTCCAGTGTCGCCGGCAACGGACCGAGCGCGGCGCAGTTGCTGGCGGCGGCGACGGCAGTACCGATCGAGGCGACGCTCAGCAGCGAGGCTCGGAGCAAGCCGTTGAACAGGGGCGTAAAGCGTGTGCGCATGTAAAGGCGTCCTTGCTCGAATCAGGGAGTAGGTTGTGCGGTTTCGGCACCGCGGATGACTTCCACGGTGGCCTTGCGTGGGGCGGATTGACCGGCCACGGTCATGGGTTTGGGTGGAGCGCTCAGGGACAGTTGACTGAACTCAATCAAATCGCGGTGAGGCGTATCGAGCCGGCTGGCGACATCGCTTTCGCCGGACCAGTACTTCGCCAGTTGCTGCTCATCGGCACTGCGCACCGCAAGGCGCAGCACACCGGCGCCGGAGGCCAGCATCAAACGGCTGAGCAACGGCTCAGGCACGGCCAGTACCACGCTGCGTGCGGCCATGCGTTGTTGTTCTTGCTTGAGGCGTTCGTCGTCACTGCGGGCGGGGCTGCCTGGCTGGCCGTCGTTGGTCAAACCGATCTGGTTGCCGACCACAAGTACCCGTACTGCCGGCACCACCAATTGCGCCGAGGCCTGTGGGGTGTTTTCGTCCTTGCGCAGAAACAGCAGCACGTCGACGTAATCGCCGGGCGCCAGTTGCCCGCCGGCATTGATCACTTCATCCACCGCCACCGCCAGCGCCCGTTCACCGGGACGGATCATGCGCGCCAGTGCGCTGCCGGATTCAAAGCTCTCCTCACTCAACCAGCTGCCGGCACTCAAGGGCCGCCACGGTGTACGGCCGATCACTTGATCGACGTTGCCCAGGCTGCCGGCGGGCGCGGTGCGCAGTTTTTCCACCGCCACATCGGCGGCAGTGATTTTCACGAAAGGTGCGATATCCCGCAGCAGCACTACAACCGGTTGGCGGGTGGGGTCTTCGACAGGGACCGCGGGCGCAGCGGTCGGGGGTACGACCGCAACAGCAACGGGGGCAGCGGCAGGTTCGGCAGCCGGCTGGCGGCTCAACGTCAGCCCCCAATACCCGGCAATGATGGCGCCCACCAGGAACAACCCGGCCAGACCCAAAGTGACGCGACTGTTCATGACGGCTCTCCCTTTCCCGCTGCGTTGTGTCTTGTGCAATGACCCGTGACTTCCATCGAGACAAATTCGCAATCAGGCAGCTATGAACAAGTAACTATTTCGCTATTTGACGGTAGCGCAGGCCGAACAAAACGCCATTACGAACGCAGAAATATCCAACAAAAGTAGAGGCCTAAAGCGCCAAACGTCGTTTTCTGCCGTTAAACGACGCGCTACTACTAAAGGTTTAATACGTTCTTACAGTTGTAGGCTCGGGATTTGCCGACAATGCTGATGCTGGCACAGGGAAATCATGTTGCGAACGCGCAACACCTGGTGTGCTCAAGGAGAATCCTCATGTCGTATTCCCAAGTCGCTCGGAAAATCAAATCGCAGATTGCTTTCTTCAAAGGCCTGGCCAAAGACACCGAAGGCGCCTCGGCCATCGAATATGCGCTGGTGGTCGGTCTGGTGGCGCTGGTGATTGCTGCGTTCGGTAACGGCATCGGCATACAGGTCACCAGGATCCTGACCGCTATCCAGACCGCCCTCACCTGATCGGACCGATTACTTGTCAATGCGGCCATTGGGTTCTACCGTCAGCACTCAGTCCATTGCAGGTGTTGCCCATGAACTCTTCACAGACTCCGCGCCAGCAGTTGCTCCTCGTCGACGATGAGGAGGACGCACTGCTGGAGCTTGCGGAGTTGCTGGAGGGCGAAGGCTTCACCTGCCATACCGCGACGTCGGTGAAACTCGCGCTTCATCACCTGACCCGCCATCCCGATATCGCTCTGGTGATCACTGATCTGCGCATGCCGGAAGAAAGCGGCATGTCGCTGATCAAGCGTCTGCGTGAACACACCTCGCGCCAGCATCTGCCGGTGATCGTCACGTCGGGGCATGCCGATATGGAGGATGTCAGCGATATGCTGCGCCTGCAGGTGCTGGACCTGTTTCGTAAGCCGATCTATCACGTGCGCTTGCTGGAAACCCTGGACAACCTGTTTCCCAAGGCCAAGGCCAATCTCGGTTGAGGTGTTTGAGCCCGCTAAATGAGCGGGGTCAACAGCGGTCAATGCGCGGTCACCCGTTGACGCAAACCCGAATTGCTCGGCGATAACGCCAGGGCCAATTGCGTGCGGTTGTGCATGTGCGTCAAGCGCAAGACTTGCGAGACATACAGTTTGACCGTGTTCTCGGTGATCCCCAGTTCACAGGCAATCTGATAGTTGGTCTGGCCCTTGCCCACGAGCCGGGCAACGTCCAGTTGACGCGGCGACAACTGATTGAAAATCGCCGGTATTTCCTCCCCCCCTACGGCATCACCTGACGCCTCATCACTCACAGGTGCAGGACCACGGCGGACTTTGTCGAGGTCCTGATAAAGGTCGTCGATCGACTCGGAGAGGTATTGCAGCTTCTGATTCAGATGGCCCAGATGCAGGGTTTTCTGTCGTTCCTGCAAGGCCGCTTCCTGGCGCTGCAAACCTTCGAGCAGTTCGTCCAGATCAATCGGCTTTTGATAGTAGTCGGCAATCCCTGCACGCAAGGCCTTGATCACGTCCTGCTTGTCGGCGCGACCGGTGAGCATGATGGCTTCGAACGCTCGATGCTTGCCCGCCAACCGCTGCAGTTCCTGCACCAGTTCAATGCCGTCCATGTCCGGCATGTGCAGGTCGCAGAGCACCAGGCCGATGGCCGGGTCTTCGATGAATTGCTCGATCGCCTGCTTGCTCGATTCGCAAGGCACGCAACGGTAGCCGCTGCTTTCGATGAATTCGCAGAGTTCCTCGACAATCAGCGGCTGATCGTCGACCACCAGAACCTTCACTGCTGACGTAAGCTTGTTCACTTGCCACTCCATGCCCAGGCCAAAGGCTGACCGTTCCTGTACTTACAGCGCGAAGCTGTACAGCGTTGAATTGAAAGTAGACCTACTTTCCGACTATGTACATAGAACTAGTGGCGTGGGGCGACTAGTGGATCCAACACAAAGTGAGGATTGTGCCAATCAGCACGAACGGCGCAAATGGCAGCTTTTTTGACTTGTCGGGCTGGAGATATCGAAGACGTTCTCTAAGCCCTTGACGCATATGCAGCCAGAGTTTTGGCGCCAGCAGGAGCCAGAGTGCGCTGGAGAGTGCGGCGCCGATAAACGCACCGAGCACAACAGTGCCGTTCGTCGCAAGGGCCAAAGCTGTCATTAATTTCACATCGCCTGCGCCGAATCGTTTCAAGATATAACCGGGAAGGCAGAGCGCCAGCGCCAGCAGCACCGCCCAGCCGGCCTGTGCGGCTTCGGCGCCGAGCCAGGTGTTACCGGTGACCAGCAAATACACCGCTGCCAACCCACCGGCACCCAAGGTCAGGCCATTGCCAATGTGCCGCTGCCGGGCGTCCTGCGCCGCGCATAGCGTCAGCCAGATCAGTAGAACAACGCTGTGCATACGGTAAAAAACATCCGTTTTGGCCGATTGATTCTATGCTGATATTACGTAGTGATTGTCAGGGTAGACGCGCTCATGAAATCCGGCCTCCCCCGCAAGCAAAAAGGCGCTGTCGCCATCGAATTCGCCTTGGTGTTCATTGTGTTTTTCGCCGTGTTTTACGGCTTGGTCAGCTATAGCCTGCCGTTGTTGCTGATGCAGTCGTTCAATCAGTCCACCGCCGAGGCCGTACGCCGCAGCGTGGCGCTGGACCCGGCCTCCGCCAATTATTCAACCGCCCTCACCGCCACTGCCCGAACCGAGCTGACCCGGCAATTGGCCTGGCTGCCCGGCGCGTTGAATTTCGATGCGGCCACCGACAGCACCGTCACCTACGTCGGCGGCGTGCTGACGGTGACCATCAATTACCCCACCTCCAAGCTAAACCAGGCGTTGCCGTTTCTGGTGTTGCCGGGAATCGGTTCGGTACCGCGCCTGCCAGCAACACTGCGCGCCTCGTCGAGCCTGCAATTTTGAGTTCCGGTGACAAGCTGTTCGACCGCCTGCTCAAACGACACCCCGAGACGGTCCAGCCGCTGGACAGTCCTGTGGTGCCCAGCGTCGGGCTGCAGCTGTATCTGGATGGCGATGGCCACGTCAATCATTTGAGCGGGCCGTTGCGTCATGTGCTGGCGCAGCAGAGGCCCAGCCCTCATCCCGCGCTTCTGTTTGAGTATCTGTTCCCCCACAGCGGCCTCACGATCGAGGGCCGTCCCGCCGACTGGCAAGGCCAATTGCTCGACCTGGATTTTTACAGCCTCGCCGGCCCGCCGCTGCACCTGCGTGGCTGGGTACAGGCCCAAGGTGACGGCTGGTTGCTGCAGTTGCTGGACATCGGTGATTTGCTCAGTGATCGGCGCCAGGCGCGCAGCCGCGAGCAATGCCAGTGGCTGGCCACGCAGATTCGCGATCAATTGCGTCTGGTCAGCCTTGCGCGTCTGCCCGAGGTGCTGGGCGAGCAGTTGCAGCGTTTGAGCCAGCATTTGCATGTTCCGTGTCTGGCGATTGCGTTACTTGATGAGCAAGGTCAGGGTTGGCAAATTCATCAGCATTACGCGGCGCTGAATGCGCCGAAGCTGTGGCGCGATCAGCAGCCGCTGGGCACCAGCCTCGACAGCCTCAACGGTGCACTGCCGCAACGTTTGCTGGCGAGCGAACAACCGCGCCTGAGCGCGCTGTTCGGCCCCTATGAAGGCTTCGCCGTGCCCTACTGCGATGCCCAGGGCGTGGCGGCGTGGCTGCTATGCGCCGGCTATAACGCAGCACAACAGGCGCCGGACTTGAGCGATCACGACTGGCTGTTGATCGCCGCTGCAGTGGCCGCGCCCTTGCTGGAGCGCCTGCGCGAGCATCGCCATCATCAGCAACTGGAACGCCTGGAGAGTCTGCAAGCGCTGCTCGGTACCGGTTGGTGGGAAGTCAGCAGCGACAGTGCCGACATGCAACTGGCCCCGTCGCTGGCTCAGAGTCTCGGCTTGCAGACCGAGCGGATTGCGATTGCGCACTGGTTCAGCCACGTGCACCCCGCCGACCGCGATGAACTGCGCAGTGGCCTGCAAGCCTTGCAGGATGACGGCACGCCACTGGCATTGTGCGTGCGCCTGCAACGCAGCGATCAATCGCTGCCCCTTTGGTACCGCCTGCAAGGCCGGTCACTGGGCATCGGCGCCCAACGCCGGCTGGTGGGGTTCATGCTCGACATCAGCGACATCAAAAATCAGCAGCAACAAGCCGCCGCCGCCCACGCCCGACTGGACAATCTGATTGCCAGTTCCCCCGCGGTGATCTACGTGCAGCGCTACGTCGAAGGGGCGTTGCAACCGACATTTTTCAGCGCCAGCCTGCAAGCCTTGCTCGGCTGGAGTCTCGCCGACTGCGACGATGGTCGACTGGTCGAGCACATCCATCCCGAAGACCGCCCACGCTACTTCGAACGCACGCGGCAGCTATTACGCGAAGGCTTAGTGAGCACGCGGTATCGGGTGCTTGATCGCCAGGGCAATACCCACTGGCTGCTCGATGAAGCCAAGTTGCTGCGCGACGACCTCGGTCTGCCAGTGGAAGCCGTGGGGCTGTGGCTGGACGTCACCGAAGCGACCCTGGCCGCCGAGCAGGTCAAGGCCAGCGAGGAGCGTTACCGGATCCTGGTGGAAGACTCGCCAGCGATGATTTGCCGCTACCGCCCCGACCTGACGCTGATCTTCGGCAACCGGCCACTGGCGACTTATCTGGAATGCGCGCCGGAACAATTGCCCGGGGTGAATCTGGGCAGCTGGATGTCCGGCGAACAGCGCCAGGCGTTCGTTGAGCGCCTGGCGCAACTGACCCCGGAGTTGCCGGTGAGCACCGCCGAAATCAATTTGCGCCTGCCCGGTCGCGAACATGCGTGGTGGGTCTGGTCGGATCGCGGGGTGTTTGATGAGCATGGGCAACTGGTCGAGGTACAAGCGGTGGGCCGTGACAACACCGAGGTACGGCGCTCCCAACAGCAACTGACGCAAAGCGCGAAAATGGCCACCCTCGGCGAAATGGCCACGGGCCTCGCCCACGAGATCAATCAGCCGCTGAACGTGATGCGCATGGCCATCGTCAATGTGCTCAAACGCCTGGGCAATGGCGATGTGCAGATCGACTACCTGACCGACAAGCTCAATCGCATCGACGCACAAGTACAACGGGCGGCGCGGGTGGTCGATCACATGCGCGTGTTCGGGCGGCGCTCGGAAATCGAACAGCATCCATTCAACCCCCTTGATGCAATCGAAGGCACGCTGTCGCTGCTGTCTGAAGGCCTGCGCGGCAAAGGCGTCGAGTTACGCATCAAAGAGGCAGGCTTTACGGTTCAGGTGCGCGGTTACGTCGATCAGCTTGAGCAAGTGCTGATCAATCTGATGGTCAACGCCCGCGATGCCTTGCTCGGCAAGCGCGAGGCCGATCGCGATTTCCAGCCGTGGATCGCCGTGTACGCCGAGTGCGACGAGCATGTGGTACGACTGTGGGTCGAGGACAACGGCGGCGGCATTGATCCGCGCCTGCTGGAGCGTATTTTCGAACCGTTCTTCACCACCAAACCGGTCGGCGTCGGTACCGGTCTGGGCCTGTCGGTGAGCTACGGCATCATCGACAACATGGGCGGACGCCTGAGCGTGCGCAATGGCGACGAGGGCGCGCGGTTCTGCATCGAGCTACCGATTGCGCTGAACGACTAGATCACCAGCGACGGTTGGCCGGGCGGTCGACAACTGAGGTTGGCACCGACTTCGACCTTGTTCAGGGTGATGCCGAGGTTGGCGAGCAACCCGTCAAGAATCGGGTCGAGCACCGGGCTGAGCAAGTTACCGATGACCACACCCAGGGTGTTGTTGACGCCGGCCAGCACGTCGGCCGTGGTGGTGAGCAAGCCACCCAGCAGGCTTGAACCGGTAGGTTTGTAGGCCTGCACCTGAACCCCGCTCAAGGTGCCTTTGAGGCTATTGACCACCCCTTGCGTGCCGAAGCTGTAGGGCTGCGGCGTTTGCTTGATTTCCGGCGGCTGATTGTAGGTATGGATGCTCTGCATGCTGGCCACCGAGGTATCAACCCTCACACCGAGGCCACCGCCGTAGAACGGTTTGCGCGAGTTGGGATCGCAGGTTGGCTGGCCCAGGCCCAGCAGTGGAATGGTGCAGGTGATAACGCCGACATCAATCAACGCCAGCGGCTGCACGGTGACATCCGCCACGGATGAAAAAGCGTTGGCGGGGTCGATCTTGCCGACCTTGAGTTTGACCACCGATGAGTTGGTCTGGGTGGTCAGGGTCTTGGTCGCGTCGCTGGTGCAGGTGTAATCGGTGACATGGCTGTCGGCAGCGGCGGCCTCCAGCAGGATGTCGATGGTTGATGTGGGCAGAATCTTCAGGTCGGTGCGCTGGCAGGTGCCACCCAATGCGCAGAACACCGAGTTCAATGCACCAGCAATGTTCAGGTGCAGCACATTGTTCAAGGTATCCGTCAATCCGCCCACCAGCGGTGTACTGACAATGGCACTGGCAAGGCCGGCCACGCCGGACAGCACCGGCAGATTCAGCGAGATCAACGTGCGCACCTGCGCGGTTTTCACATAAATGCGGTTGGCACCCATGGGGTCGGCCTTGGCTAGCGCCGGGTTGCCCACCGCTGATAATTGCGGCGGCTGGATGACTTTGGTTTTGACGGAGCCGTTGACCAGCCCCGGAATGCTCAGCGGCACGGTCGCTACCAGTGCGTTCTGACTGTTGGCCACTTGCACGACGGCTTCGAGCAGCTGGAACACTTGCAGATTGGCATCGAGCGCCGCGGACGTGGCACCGGTCTGCAACTGCAGCAGTTGCCCGAGCGCCACCGAAGTGCTGCCGACCGCCCCCTTCAGTCCGAGCAGGCCGCTGACCGCCACGCTGGTGGTGGTGCCGCCCTTCGTCAGCACGGTGATGGCGGTATCGATCAGTTGGGTGATTTGAATATTCTTGCTCAGCAATTGGGTGTAATTGCCCGCGTCCACATTAACGTCGACCGCCAGTTGATTGAGGTAACTGAGCAGATTCAGCTGGGTCTCGACCAGCCCCTGCCAGCCAGCGACGCTGAGGTTGAGGCTGCCGCCGAGCATTTGCCCGAACAACGTATTCAGAGCGGCCGACTGGCTGGCATCGATGGTCAGCGCCGTGGTACCGATGGTCAATTGGGCCTGCGGCGGCAGGATCGCGGAGGCACCCACCGCCGTGGCCGAGAGTCGCGTGGTCGGGGACACGCTGCCCGGCGAGAACAATGCGTAGAGCCCGGCAGCCACACTGGTGGGTACGACCCGGGTGGCGACCACGCTAATGGCTTCCTTCTTGGTGGCATCCGCCGCGAAGGCGCGCAGGCTATTCGCACCGGTTTGCACAGTCCCGCAGGTTACGGTCAGCGTTGTGCCCTGGCCGACGGAAAAACTGTTACGCGCCGCACTGGCGGTGGCGTACCCGTTTGCACTGGCGCCTGTCAGGCAATCGCCACCGCGCGAGATCGCCTCCAGCGCAGCCACATCGACCACCCGCTGCAAGCTGCGCTGTTCCATGTACAAACGACCGCTGTCGACCACCAGCACCATGCACACCAAGGCGAGGCCGAGGGTCAGCGCCGCCATCAGACCGATCGCCCCGCGCTGGCGGGCCGGGCCATTGAATTGCGAACGAGGTGACATCGCGCACTCCTTTGCCGGCGCACTGCCGAGCGCTGCCTCCGTGGGTGAATTTGAGTGTAGACGGGGATTTCGAACTGATGACCATCCCTGTGGGAGCGGGCTTGCTCGCGAAGGCGTCGTGTCAGTCACTTTAAATGCTGGATGACACAGCGCTTTCGCGAGCAAGCCCGCTCCCACAGGGGATTTGTGTGGGGCAAAAAAAGGCGAGCTCAGTGGCTCCCGTTTTTTATGCACAATCAGCGCGGTGGATAGTTGGCGAGAATGCGCGCCACCGTCTCGCGAATGGCATTGCTGCGATCCGCCGGGTTCGGCGTGCCACTGAGCATCTGCTCATCGCTGCCGCGCCACACCAGTTTGCCGTCCTTGCCGTCGAGCAGATCGATCTGAATCGTCGCGACCTTGTAAGTGATGTTGCGGGTTTCGTTGTACATCGGCGCGCCCCAATAGCCGTTCCACGGGCCACCCCAACCGCCGCCGTAGTTGGTGGTCACTTGTTGCTGACGATCCTCGACGATCAGGTAGCTCTGCACACTCAGGTCACCCTTGGCGCCAGCAGCGGCGGGACGCAATCCGCGCTGATCGAGTTGATCGGTCACGGCCGCACGGATGCGTTGTTCGGTCAGGTCGCTTTTGATCCGTGGATCATCGGGACGATATTGCAGAGCGGGGTCTTTCCAGCTCCAGTTGCGATAGGCGGCAAAGTCGCGGCTGGCGTCGAAGTCGTGATTGACACGGTTGGCGGCACAAGCGCTGAGCAGCATGGCCATGGCCAGTAAAGCGAGACGGCGGAACATGGTTTTTCTCCGGTTGAAGACATGAACCTGCTAGAGCTTTCGATTATCTGCGGCTAACTCGGAGGATACGCCGACATGGCCTTTTCCACAGCCTCGCGAATCGCATCGGTGCGATCGATCTGACTGCCCTTGTCAGCGGTCTCAGCGCTGGCACTCCACACCGGTTGCCCCGTGCCGGCGTCGAACAGATCGACCCGCACCACCACAACCTGCTCCTGATAGGTGCGAACGATCGGCACCGTGTTGTACATGCCGTAACCGCGCCCATAACGATCATAGCCACCGTAACCGCCGTAGCCGTAATCGTCCTGCACCTGACGCAAACGGGTTTCCAGACGCAGGTTGGCCGTGACGAACAGGTCAGCCGGGCGGTTGTCGTGCAGCGGACGCAAGCCGCGTTGATCCAGCGCGTTGCTCACCGCCTCGGCCACCTGCGCCGAATCCGCCCACGCGGTGCCCGGCGGCAGCTGGCCGTTGAGCCAGGCCCAACTGCGGTAGCGCCCGTAATCGCGCGGTGGCGCCGGGTAAGCGCTGCGGTCAAAGGTGTTGGCCGCTTGCGCTGGCGCCGGCGGCAAGGGCCGTGACTGCGCCACGTAGGGGTTGCTGCCCTGGCAGGCGACCAACCCCAGACAGATCAGCAATAACCCCGCTTGTGCTTTCATTTCGCGCTCCGATCAGATCGGCCGGCAGATCCAGTGCAAATAACGCCCAAGCCCGGCGAAGCTTGGGTGGCGACGGTGGGCGAGCTCCATCTCCAGCAAATCCGCCAGTTCGGCGCGGGCCTGGAACTCCACTGGCATGTAGTCGTGGAAAACCCGCACCCCGCTCTGGCTTTCGACCTGCCACAAGCCTTCGAGTTGCGTTGCCAACTCTCGGGGGTCGAGGGGCTGCTGCGGGGTCAGGCTCTGCTTTTCGCCGGCCATGACGTTCTTGCGCATTTTCTTGAAATGGCCCTTGAGCAGATTGCGGTAGATCAGCGCATCGCGATTGTAAAACGCCAGCGACAGCCAGCCACCGGGCTTGGTCAGTTGATGCAGCACCGGCAGGATCGCGTGGGGTTCGCCCAGCCACTCCAGCACCGCGTGGCAGATCACCAGATCGTAAGGCTCGGTAAGTTGCCCGAGCAACTCCTGCCACGGCGCCTGAATGAACGTCGCGGTTTGCCCCGCGTCAGTGAAACGCTGGCGCGCGCCTTCAAGCATTGGCTCGGCGGGTTCGGTAAAGGTCACCTCGTGGCCGCGGTCGGCCAGCCACAGCGACATGTGACCCAGGCCGCCGCCAATGTCCAGAACGCGCAACGGGCGATCCGGCAGCGCTTCGGCCAGGTCAGCCTGCAACACCGCAAGGCGAATCGCGCCTTTGGCACCGCCGTAGATTTTTTCGGCGAAACGGGTCGCCAACTGATCGAAATGACGGTCGCTCATCAGCTGAACCGCCGTTCGCTGTCGGCGAGCTTGCTGCGCACCACTTCATTCATGTCCAGCCCCAACTCGCTGCACAGCAGCAACAGATACAGGACGATATCGCCGACTTCCTGCCCGGCATGGGCGAGTTTGTCCGCCGGCAACTGACGCGACTGGTCTTCGGTCAGCCACTGGAAGATCTCCACCAGTTCGGACATCTCGACGCTGGCGGCCATGGCGAGGTTTTTCGGGCTGTGAAATTGCCGCCAGTCATTGCGGTCGCGGATGGCGTGCAGGCGTTCGGTCAGTTCAACAAGGTTCATCGGGCTCTCCTGAAGGCGTATAGCTTCGGGGGGAAGGCGACTGAACGCAAGCGAACATGCGGTGCTTTTGTGGGAGCGAGCCTGCTCGCGAAAGCGTTAGGTCATCCAACTTTGATTTACCTGACACGACGCCTTCGCGAGCAGGCTTGCTCCCACAGGATCCGTGTAAACATCTATAGTTGCAGGGAACTCGGCCGCCCTCGTCGTGGCCCAAGGCTCAGCTCTTTCATCGGGATGCACACATGCAGGTAGAAAGCTTTTTCGAATGGCTCGGCCAGGCACTCGGCTCGGTCATCCGCTTTATCGTCGATGGCCTCAGCGGTTTGTTCAACATTCTGAGCAACGCTGGCGGCAACTTTGTCGACGGACTGGCCAAGACGCTGGGCATGGACACTTCGATCATCAGCATCATTGCGCTGATTGTCGGGTTGATGCTGCTGTGGTCAGCGATACGCGCATTCATGAATGCGTCGATCATTGCCGGGATTATCTGGTTGTTGCTGGGGTTGTGGCTGTTGAGCTGGATTATTCACTGACACCGTGGCCTCCCGGTGGGAGCGAGCCTGCTCGCGAAAGCGGTGTGTCATTCAGCACAGCTTTGACAGACTTGACGCTTTCGCGAGCAGGCTCGCTCCCACAACGGATCCTGCTCAGGACCGGATGAGTCGCTACAATGCCCGCTCCCCCAAGGAGCCCGCATGTCCAACCTGATTGCCGACTGGCGCGACCGCCCGACTCACCGCAAGGTCTGGGCGCTCGCCGCGCCGATGATCCTCTCCAATATTTCCGTGCCGCTGGTGGCGCTGGTCGACAGCACTGTCATCGGCCACTTGCCCCACGCCCATCAACTGGGCGCGGTAGCGGTCGGCGCCAGCCTGTATACCGTTCTCGCTTGGGCCATGGGTTTTCTGCGCATGGGCACCACCGGGTTTGCTGCGCAGGCTGCCGGGCGCAGCGATGGCGCGGCGTTGCGGCAGATTCTGCTTCAGGGCTTGCTGCTGGCGATGGGGCTGGCGCTGGTGCTCGGCACCCTGGGTGTACCGCTGAGCGGCGTCGCGTTGCACTTCATGCAACCGTCAGCGGAGCTTGATCAGCTGACTCGCGACTTCTTCCACACCCGACTGTTCGGCCTGCCTGCCGCGCTGGCCAGTTATGCGCTGGTCGGCTGGTTCCTCGGCACCCAGAACGCGCGGGCGCCGCTGGCGATTTTGCTGACCACCAACCTGATCAACATCGCCCTCAATTTGTGGTTCGTCATCGGTCTGGACTGGGGCGTGGTCGGCTCGGCCAGGGCCTCGGTGATTGCCGAATGGAGCGGTGCCCTGCTCGGCTTGCTGCTGACCCGCAAGGCGCTGCGGGCCTATCCGGGACACATCGTTTGGGCGGCGCTAAAAGTGTGGCAGAGCTGGCACCCGCTGCTGGCGGTCAACCGCGACATTTTCATCCGCAGCCTGGCGCTGCAATCGGTATTTTTCCTGATCACGGTGCAAGGTGCGCGACTGGGTGATGCGACGGTCGCCGCCAATGCGCTGCTGCTCAACGGCTTGCTGCTGACAGCCCATGCCCTCGACGGTCTGGCCCATGCCGTCGAGGCCTTGTGCGGGCATGCCATCGGCGCCCGTGATCGCCTGGCCTTGCGCCGCTCATTGGTCGTTGCCGGTGGCTGGTCACTGATCGCCAGCCTTGGCTTTGCCCTGTTGTTTCTGCTGGCCGGGCATTTGTTCATCGAGATGCAGACCAACATCCAGAGCGTGCGCGACACCGCGTTCGTCTATCTGCCTTACCTCGCCGTGCTGCCGTTGATTGCGGTCTGGAGCTATCTGCTCGACGGCCTGTTCATTGGCGCCACCCGGGCGCGGGAAATGCGCAATGGCATGCTGCTCACCGTGGTTATGCTGGTGCCGTTCGCCTGGGCACTGCAAAATTTGGGCAATCACGGTCTGTGGATAACGTTCCTGCTGTTCATGGTGCTGCGCAGCCTGACCCTCGGTGCGCAAGCCTGGTGGCTCAAGCGCAACGACGGCTGGTTCGACGGCGATGCTCACTGAATCGGCGTGTGTTCAATGAAGCCGACCACTTGATCGAGCACTGGCGCCAGTCGCCGCAGTGGCCGCGATAACGTCGCGACCAAGGTGATGTGACTGGGCCGCGAATAGTAGAGATCCTGCACCGGCACCCCGACGGCGCGCAGTTTGCGTGCGAGGCCGCCGGTGTTGCGTGTCGGGTTGACCAGATCATCCTTGTTCGCCGCAATCAGCAACGCTGGTGGCGCCCCGCGACTGACATGGTTGATCGGCTGCGATTGCGGCGGCGAGTCCGGCCAGAAAAACACCGGACGCACTTCAGGGTTCTTGATCGGCAGAAAATCATAAGGCCCTGCCAGACCGATCCAGCCGCCAAGATCTTTGCGCGACATGCCCTGCTCGCCCAGCCACTGCGGGTCAAGCGCCAGCATCGCGGCGTTGTACGCGCCAGAACTATGGCCCATCAGATACAGCCGTTTCGGGTTGCCGCCAAACTCGCGGATGTGCGCCCTGGTCCACGCCACGGCTTGCGCGCCGTCTTGCAAAAACAGTGGATAACGCACCTGCGGATACAGCCGATAATCCGCCACCACCGCAACAATGCCGCGCGACGCCAGTGCCTCGCCAACAAACAGGTAATCCTGCCGCGCGCCGCTGTTCCAGCTGCCACCATAGAAAAACACTACGACAGGCGCATCGGGCAACGGCTGATTGGGTATATACACGTCGAGCTGCTGCCGGGGATCGGCGCCATAAGCGATGCCCGCCTTGCGCTCGAACGTGTCGCCAGGTGTCAGGGCATTGAGCACCTTCACCGGCGAACAGGCGCTGAGTAACAGCAGCACCAGCCCGCCAATCACTGTACCGAACCGTTGCCGCAAAGAACCTGCCATAGCTGCTGAACCTCAGGGTTGGTCGTTCTGCCAGCGCTGCCGCAAATACTCGATGCCCTCCTGCTGAGTCAGCCCCGCCGGCAGCGGCAGCAGAACCTCGTGCGGATGCTGCAAGCGTAGCCACAACCAGCTGTCGAGCATCGTCCGATCGCTGAAACCCAGCGCCAGACCTTGTTGGGCATGGGACCACATCAAGGGGTAAGTGACTCCCATCGATTGGCACCAGCGCCAGATGTGCTGTTCCAGCAGACAGGTTTGCAGACGCTCACGCTGACGGCGGCTTAGGGTTTCTTCGACCCCCAGCGGCTGGACCGCCAAGCGCGGATTGCGCAACTGTTGCCAGCCCTCACACCCGATCGCCCGGTCTGCCCAGGTTCCGCCGAACCAACGCAGTTGCTGAATTGGCCCGAGCCAGCGGCTCAGTTCCCGAACATCGCAGGCATCAAAGAAATAGCTGGCCGTCTGCCGATTATAGAAGCCCAGCAACGCGCGCTGGCTCAGGCCGAAAGATACGGTGAGCATGCGTCGCAAATGGCCAAGCAAGGCATCGGCGGGCGCGGCGCTTTCAAGCATCAGGCCACGCCAGGTCTGTGGATCGCGATGGCACAACGCGGACAACGCGGGGCAATTTTCAAGCTCGATCAACACCGGCCCCTGTTCACGCACCGAGGCAAACTCGGTGTCGTCAAACAGCCAGTAACAGCGCACGGTCGCGAAGCCCTGACGCAGCGTCTGCAACGCTTGTGGGGCATCCACGCTATCGAGTAACAGCCACTGCACAATGGGTTCGAGCGCCAGGTCGCTCATCTTGCCCCGCTCCGTTCAAGGGCGGTAATCAGCCGGCAGGTGCATACCGACTGCGCACAATGGGTAAAACTGCCACCCCCCGGAATCAGGCACAACAACAGCAAGGGTTCGGCCGACCGCAACAAACGCTGCAAACCTTCGTCGACGAGTGCTTGCGGCAGCCCCGACGACTCATCCTGATCTTGCGCCGCCGGTACCTGCAACACACCACTGATCATTGGTTGATCCGGATCACCTTCAAAAAAACTCACCACGACTTCAACGCCTTCAGCCAGAGCCGCCAATGGTGCTTCGGCTAGCGTCGGCGCCAGGGGTAACCAGCAATGGCTGGGGGCCGCGCCTTCGCCCTGATACAACCAGTCGAACTGCACTGCCACGGGCCGCTGTCGATCAGGACGCGGCTCGTCGACCGCCACCACCCAGGCCCGTTGCAAGCCATTCATGCGCCGCCTCCGAGGGGCGACCGCCGTTGCTGCCGGTAACCCTTGTTCCAGCGCAAAGATCCGGTTGCTGTAGGCAGGTTCCTGCAGTGCGTCGGCATGATGCTCGACGCGGGCCAGCAACCACTGGCGATTGCACTCGGCAAACGGATGGCCGGTCAACGCGAGCCACTGCCCGCTGCCCAGTTGCGGCAGATCGGTATGGCCTTCGGCCGTGCGCATCGGTTGCGAGTGGCTGGCAAAGGCTGGTTGCGTGTCTTGTATCTGCCATTGGCGAACACCCGGCACATCGTCACCGTCACGGGCAAACGCCGCTGTGCCGATTCTTGGCAACTGCGCCGGATCATCGCCGAACACCAGGCAATGTCCGTCACGCCGGTGCTCGAAGTAATAGTGGACCTGCGCCTTCGCGCACAAACGCTGGAGCAGTTGCAGATCCGATTCGTGATACTGCGTGCAAAACGTCTGGGGCGGATGCTCCCTGCTCCATTCGAAACGCCGCTGGGCAGCGACGATTCCGTGTTCCTTGAGCACCTGATCGAGAATCTGCGGCACCGAACGGCCACTGAAAATTCGTTGGTTGAAACGCAGCGCCAGACGACTCAATTTTGGCTCGAGCCGCACCCGGCATAACCGCGAGCCATTGCCGTGCTCATGCTGGACCAGGCTCTGCAACTGCCCGTGCACACCTTCTTGCGTCGCGCCGAAACAGAGGAGCGCCGAACGGTGCAGTAAACCGCCAAGGTCCAGTTGCGCATCGTCGATCAGCACATCGATCTCGAATGCAAAGGGCTCGCTGAGCGCCTCGTTACCGGTAAAAGCGAGGACTTCGAAGGGGTCGGACAGGCCCGCTACATCGAGACGAAACGACGGCTCGTTGGCTGGATCGAACATGGGCGGATCTCTACAGGAGGGGCGGCCGGGGATTCTCGCCGAGAGCCATGGCCGAGTAGAGTGCCGAAGTACAACTTAGGAAATGACCTACGCGAAAAGCAGACCGGATGACTTTTCTGGCTTGGATAGACGATCTATTCGCGGAAAGTTTAGGAGATGCCCTACCGGGTCATCCGAATTTCCCACAGCTTGTGGAAAAAATTCAGACAACCCGGCGGGATCGTTACCGGGTCTCAGGAAGACAGGTAGGAGGAGCGGGTCAAGCCCAGGCGCAAGGCATCGAGGAACTGCGTGCGCTCGCTGGCACTGATGCGGGCACTGGCGCACTTGTCGCGGTAGTGAGTCATCAGTTCTTCCGGCGACAAGTGCACGTAACGCAGCATGTCTTCGATGGTGTCGTGGGTTTCGATGCCGGCGTGATACACGCTGCCATCGGCGTTCTGATAGATGTTCACCGAGTCGGTGTCACCGAACAGGTTGTGCATGTCGCCGAGAATTTCCTGATAGGCGCCGACCAGGAACACGCCCAGCAGGTAGTCTTCACCTTCGTTCAGACCATGTACCGGCAGGCTGGTCTCGATGCTCTGCTCGTCGACGTACTGGTTGATCTTGCCGTCGGAGTCGCAGGTCAGGTCTTGCAGTACCGCGCGGCGCAGCGGCTCTTCGTCGAGACGGTGCAGCGGGATGATCGGCAGCACCTGATCGATCGCCCAGGTGTCCGGCAGGCTCTGGAATACCGAGAAATTACAGATGTACTTGTCGGCCAGCTTGTCGTTGAGTTCGTCGAGCACCTGACGGTGCGAACGCTGGCGCGCCTTAAGCGAGTTGTGCAGGCGACGGCAGACAGCGAAGTAGCACTGCTCGGCCAGGGCTTTTTCCGCCAGAGTGAGTTTGCCGTCGGCGTACTGTGCGGCCACGTCGCTCATGTAGTGGGTGGCGCGCCAGTAGGTTTCGGTGACCATTTCAATGTCGGTCGGGCCGAGCAGGTCAACCAGCCACTGCACGGTTTCCGGCAGGTTTTCCTTGTTTTCGATCAGCGGGATTTCGTCGTTGTGTTTCTCGACGTCGGTCACCTGCACCACCAGCATGGCGTGGTGCGCGGTCAGCGAGCGGCCGCTCTCGGAGAAGATGTGCGGGTGCGGCAGGCTCTGCGCGTCGCAGAATTCCTTGAGCATGCCGACCACGACACCGGCGTAATCGTCCATGTCGTAGTTGATCGAACTGGCGTTGCGCGAGTGGGTGCCATCGTAGTCGACGCCCAAACCACCGCCAACGTCAATGTGATCGACCGGCAGACCGAGGTTGCGCAACTCGCCGTAGTAACGGATCGCTTCCTTGAAGCCGTGCTGATAGTCGGCAAGGTTGGCGATCTGCGAACCCATGTGGAAGTGCAGCAGGCGAATGCCCTGATCCAGACCGGCGGCGCGGAAGCGCTCGACCACCGACAGCAGTTGCGCCGCCGACAGACCGAACTTGGACTTTTCACCACCGGTGTCCGCCCACTTCGACGACGCCAGCGACGACAGACGTACGCGCAGGCCGACTTGTGGCTTGACCTTCAGCGAGGCGGCTTCTTCGATCACCAGACCGACTTCGGATTCTTTCTCGATCACGATGAACACGTTGTGGCCGAGCTTCTGGCCCATCAGCGCCAGACGGATGAACTCGCGGTCCTTGTAACCGTTGCAGACGATGGTGCCGCCCTTCGGCGCCAGCGCCAGCACCGCCAGCAGCTCAGGCTTGGAGCCGGCTTCCAGACCGATGGAGACGTCCTGGGTGGCGATGATGTTCTCGATCACCGCTTCTTGCTGGTTAACCTTGATCGGGTACAGCGCGGTGTACTTGCTCTGGTATTCCAGACGCTCGATGTTCGAATCGAAAGCGCCGGTCAACTGGCGAACACGGTCTTGCAGGATGTCGGGGAAGCGAACCAGCAACGGCAAGGACAAACCGCTTTTGCGCAGTTGGTCGACTTGCTCGAACAGGTCGATAGGCGAGCTGCTCGGGCCGTTCGGACGAACTTCGACGCGACCGGCTTCATTGATCGCGAAATACCCGGCCCCCCAATGGCGAATCCCGTAAACACTGCGGCTGTCCGCAACTGTCCATTGGCTGCCATCGTCTTTACGTGTGCGTCGTACGGACATCGAAGTCCCCTATAAAGAAGTCATAGTGCGTTACCTGAAATGCAGGCTGGCGCAGTCTAAAGAATGAAAATGACGGTTCGTCAGCGCGGCGGTAGACCGCGCTGACCGCGTGGAGTTTAGAAACCGGTCATGAACAGGCTCTGTGAAAACCATGGAGACGACGCCGGACCCGAAGACATTCAGAACCGGATCAAGCCGCAGGTGGTTTTCACAGAGGCTGCTAGCCGCCGGACTTCTTCGCTTTGAAACCGTGCTTGATCAGTTCAGCCAAGAGTAGCTCGACATGATCGCCCTGGATTTCGATGATCCCGTCTTTCAACGCCCCGCCGGTGCCGCAACGTTTCTTCAACGTCGTCGCCAGCTCCTTGAGTGCGTCTTCGGCCAGCGGCACGCCGGTGATGGTCGTCACCGTCTTGCCGCCACGGCCCTTGCTTTCGCGACGCACGCGGGCAATGCCGTCCCCGGCCGGGATCACGGTTTGTTTGCAGATACAGGCGTCCACCGGCTTACTGCATTCCGGGCAATGACGACCTGCGTCGGTGGAAAATACCAGACCGCCCAGGGCGGCGAAGGATGCGGCTTTTTTGGCCACCGGCAATCCTCTTGGGAGGACAAAGACTGATCGCGACCTTGGGCAAGGTCATCGACCGCGAAGCCCCACTCAGGCAGGGGCAGCGCTACTGCACCGACGCTTCAACAAAAGCAGGCCAGTGCAGCTTGAAAAGGTCGCGCAGTGTAACGGCAAAAAACCCAATTGCTAAGTGCCAATCGGCGCCAATTTATGTGTTCTTTGCGACGTCGCTTTGCTGAGCCTTGAGATAGCGCTTCAATGCCGCCAGAGAGTCCGGGCAATAAGGCTTTCGCTCGATTTCCCGCATGACCTGCTCGACCGGGATAAAGCGCGCTTCGAGCACTTCTTCCGGCTGCAGTTTCAGCGGGCCATCCCACACCGCAGAAAACGCTGAGCACCACAGGCGATTGCCGGTGTCCTCAAAATAGAAATGGTCGTGAGCGGTGAGCTCAACGCCGCTGACGCCCAATTCCTCCTCCAGCTCACGGGCTGCCGACTCGGCATAGGTTTCGTCGGCCTGCACCATACCGCCCGCCGCCACGTCCCAGTAACCCGGGTAGATCGCCTTGCTCAAGGTGCGCCGATGCACGCAAAGCTCACCGGCGGAGTTGAACAGCATGATGTAAGTGCCGCGACCAATCAGCCCGCGTTCGCGCAAATCAGCGCGCACCAGAGCACCGAGCAGGTTGTCCTGCTCGTCGACCCAGGCGATCTGTTCGGCATCCGAGGCGGCGCGATGCGCTGCCTCTTTGGCGTTGTGGCTCATTAATCAGCCCTGATTGAGCAATTGACGCAAGTCGATGACGGCGGCGTTGGCCCGGGAAATATAGTTGGCCATCACCAGCGAGTGGTTGGCGAGCACACCGAAACCGCTGCCGTTGAGAATCATCGGGCTCCAGACCGGCTCTTGCGAAGCTTCCAGCTCACGAATGATCTGACGCACGCTGACGGTGGCGTTCTTCTTCGCCAACACGTCAGCGAAGTCAACTTCGATGGCGCGCAGCAAGTGCGACAGTGCCCATGCCTGGCCGCGTGCTTCGTAGAACACGTTGTCGATTTGCATCCACGGGGTTTCGACGACTTCTTCGTCAACCTGCGGCACTTCGCCCACCGCTGGAACTTCGGTTTTCAGCGCGGTGTTGAGCTTGACGCGGCCGACGCTGGCCGACAGCCGTTGCGACAACGAACCCAGACGGGTGCCGACATCGCCCAGCCAGTTGTTCAGATTGTCGGCGCGGGCGTAGAACAGCGCGTTTTTCTGCGCTGGATCAGACAGGCGCGCCTGGTAGCGGCTCAGGGAATTGATGCCTTCCTGATATTCCGACTCGCTGGACGGCAGGATCCAGCTCTTGTTGTCGAAGTTGAAACGCGGCTCGGCCTTGGCCAGATCGGCGTCTTCCGCCGACTGCGATTGCGAGCGGGCGAAGTCTTTGCGCAAGGCACGGGTCAGGTCGCGAACCTGCACCAGCACGCCGTATTCCCAGCTCGGCGTGTTGTCCATCCACAAGCCCGGCGGGAAACGGTCGTTGGAAATATAGCCGCCCGGCTTGTCGAGCAGGGTGCCGGCGACGGTTTTCAGGGTTTCGACCGTGGTGTAACCGAGCACCATTTGTTTACCTTCTTTTTCGGCGGCCGCCTGGGCGTTTTGCGCCACCGGAAACAGCGCCGGTTCCTGGCTCCAGTACCAGCCCAGGCCGATGGTCACCAGCAGATAAATACCTATGAGCGTGGCCAGCGCCCGGCTGAACAGCAGCCCGCCGACGTAGCTGCGGGTGGCCGACTTGGGCTCGGCGGCACGTTCAGGCGCGCTGCCCGCGCGGTTTTTCCAGTCCAGCATGGCGATATCCTTTCAATCACTTGGGTTCAACGGTTCGACCACAACCATACAACAACGTGCCGAGGCCGGGCACCCGCGAGTATAGATAAGCCGCAAATCGCGCGGGCAGATGTCGCATCTGTCAGAACTAAGGGAATCCCCGATACCACCTTCCCTGAACTGCAGGCTCAGGATGTGGAAAGCCATCGCAAAGCGGATTCACTACGCTTGAGCGCACGACGCAAAAAACTCACCAAAACTCACTCAGCCTCCCGATAAAGCCCCTGCACACAGGCACTTGACCGACGAACAGGCCATAAACAAAACCATTCGGTCAGAAACTGAATGGTGACGCATTGCAGATTATTGACGCGCGACACTCGTCTAAGGGAAAAGAGGTGCTAGCATAGAGCCACCAGTCGATCTCAGCATGCAGCCTAACTAGTAGTCAGGATATGACCGAGCCAGAAGACCCCAGCCGTGAGCGTCTCAAGCACCACTTTGCCCAGCGGGTAATTCATCAGGCACGTCAGATTCTTGAGATATGGCAGCGCCTGCAACGCAGTGAATGGTCCACCGTCGACCTCGCCGAATTAAGCGAGGCCAACCTGCGCCTGCTGCGTTTTGCCGAGCGTTTCGAACAGCCCGAACACACGTATCTCGCACGCCATATCAGTCAGTCACTGGAAGCCGTGGACGCCAATCGCGGACGCCTCAGTAGCGGTCTGATCACCGACCTCAACCGCTTGATGCAGCGCTTGTCGCGCACCGGCCTGCGCCATGGCGACCAACTCGACCAGACCTTCCTGCCGCCACTGCGCAAACCGATCTACGTGATGTTGCAGGACCACGACCGCGCCGAGCGCCTGGCCAAGCAACTGGAATTCTTCGGCCTGAGTGCCCAGGCGCTGGACAGCGTGGCGGCGTTTCGCTCGTCGATGGTCGAGCGCCTGCCCGCCGCCATCGTCATGGACGTGGATTTCAGCGGTGCCGGCGTCGGCCTGAAACTCGCCGCCGAAGCTCAGGTCGGTCTGGAAGAGCCGCTGCCGCTGCTGTTTTTCAGCCTGCACGAAACCGACACGCCGACGCGTCTCGCCGCGGTGCGCGCCGGTAGCCAGGAATTCCTCACCGGCACCCTCGAAGCGTCGAGCCTGCTGGAGAAGATCGAAGTCCTGACCTGCGTCGCCCAGTACGAACCGTATAAAGTGCTGATCATCGATGATTCCCGCGCCCAGGCCTTGCACACTGAACGCCTGCTCAACAGCGCCGGAATCGTCACCCGCACCCTGATCGAACCAATTCAGGCGATGGCCGAGCTGGCGGACTTCCAGCCGGATCTGATCATCCTCGACATGTACATGCCAGCCTGCACCGGCACCGAACTGGCCAAGGTGATCCGCCACAACGACCGCTATGTCAGCGTGCCGATCATTTACCTGTCGGCCGAGGACGATCTGGATAAACAGCTCGACGCCATGAGCGAGGGCGGCGATGACTTCCTGACCAAGCCGATCAAGCCACGGCATCTGATTACAACGGTGCGCAACCGCGCCGCCCGTGCGCGTAACCTGAAGGCACGCATGGTGCGCGACAGCCTCACCGGTTTGTACAACCACACGCACATCCTGCAATTGCTCGAAGACTGCTCATTCCGTGCCCGCCGCGAGAACAAGCCGCTGAGCTTTGCCATGCTCGACATCGACCACTTCAAACGGGTCAACGACAGCCACGGCCACCCGATGGGCGACCGCGTGATCAAGAGCCTCGCGCTGTTTCTCAAGCAGCGTTTGCGCAAGACCGATTTCATTGGTCGATATGGCGGCGAAGAGTTCGCCATCGTCATGCCGGATACCGATATAGAAGCCGCGCATAAAGTACTCGACGAGATCCGCCAGCGCTTCGCCGAAATCCATTACCCGGCGCAGCCGCAGGATTTATGGTGCACCTTCAGCGCCGGTGTGGTGGAGATGCACGACGACTGCGACAGCCTGATGATGGCCAGCCAGGCCGACGAGGCGCTGTACCGCGCCAAGGGTGCCGGACGCAATCGGGTGCAGACCGCACGGGACTCAAAGCAAAGTGCCACTTTTTCATCAGAATCCACCGATTCGGTCATAACCCTGTAACAGAACCGCAATAAATTCAGGCGCTTACCATTTCTGCCGTTGGTAGCCGTCATGCGCCTGAAGTTGCTCACCAATCTCAATACTTTGCTGCTGGTCGCCGTGTGCGTGGCCCTGGGTGCCACGCTGTGGTGGTCGCAAAAAGCCCTCGAACGCCCGTATCTGCTGATGGAGCGTTATCTGGGGCTGTCGCAGCAATTTCAGAACGAGGTGGCGCGTAACGTCGAGGACTACCTCGCCAGTGGCGATGCCCTGCGCCTGAGCAGTGCCAGTCAGGCCATCGCCGGTTTGCAGAACGAACTCGGCGAACTGCCGCCCGCGCTGGCCGAGACCTTGCGCCCGAGCCTTTCAGGGCTTGAAGAATTCAGCAAAACCGACTTGCTCGCCGCCGGCAAGCTGGCCGGTGATCCGCAGGCGTTGCTGTTGCAGGCTGAGCGCGAACTCAGCGCCAGCCTGGAGCAACTCAGCACCTACGCCAATGGCAACGCAACATGGCTCGCGCCACTGCTCACTGCCTCGCAGCACCTGGGCAAACTGTCGCTGGCACGCGACAAACTGGTCAGCAGCGGCCGCAGCGAACTGGCCGCCGACGTCGAGCGCGAAGTCGACAACATCCGCGCTCAGGCGCAGCTGATCGATGCCCTGCCCCTTCTCGGAGTGGTCGCCAGCAATGCATCAAGCAACGATGATTTCGCCGCAATGATGGGCATCGAGAGCACTGAAAAAGCCGTCGCCGAAGATGCCGGTGTCGGCCTCAAGCGCGAACTCAACAGCTTGCTCGGCCGTTATCCGGCGGAACTGCAACGCACCCGCGAGCAAATCCAGAAGCGCACCGATCTGAGCACCGCCACTCACCTGAAAATCGCCGCCGTGCAGCAAGCCATCGCAGGCCTGGAACCGGTGGTGCGCGCGCAGCACGGGCAGATCCAGAGCGAAGTGCGGCTGATGCAAGGCGTGATGATTGGCCTGATTCTGCTGATCGCGCTACTGATCGATACCTTGCAGCGCCGTCTGGCCCGCACCCTGACCAATCTTGCTCCGGCGTTGTCGACCTGGGCCGAAGGCGATTTCAGCCGTGACATTCAACTGGGCAAGACCAACCGCGAATTGCATGACATCGAGGCTTCGCTCAATCGCTTGCGCGCTTATCTGGTGGACTTGGTCGGCACCATTCGCGGTAATGCCGAGCAAGTAGCCGGCAGTAGCCGTACCCTGGCCGAATTGAGCAACGACTTGCACAGCGGCGCCGAGCATCAGGCGGGTGATACCGCTTTGATTCGCGATTCCCTCGGCGAACTGGAGGCAACTATTCAGCAAGTTGCCGGCGATGCGCGACAGGCTGCCGATGCCAGCCGTCATGCCGGGCTGGCCGTCGAACACGGTCAGAGCGTCATTGGCCAGAGCCTTACCGGCCTGCACGCCTTGGTCGGCGAAGTGCAGGGCAACGCGCAAATGATCGAACATCTGGCCGAAGAGTCGGCGACCATCGGCGGCGTGCTGACGGTGATTCGCTCGATTGCCGACCAGACCAACCTGCTGGCATTGAACGCGGCGATTGAAGCCGCGCGCGCGGGGGAAATGGGTCGTGGTTTTGCCGTGGTGGCCGAGGAAGTTCGCTCGCTGGCGCAGCGTACCGCCGGGGCAACCGCCGAGATTCAAACCTTGATTGCCGGCCTGCAAACGGCGGCGCGGCAATCGGTCGAGGGCATGCGCGCGCAGGTCGAACACGCCGAAGCCACGGCCAATCAGGCACAAGCGGCGGACGGTGCGCTGGACAAAATCGTCGGCGCGATCCAGACCATTTCCGAGACAGCGATCCGCATCGCCGATATCACCGCACAGCAGAGCGGCGCGGTCAGTGAGATTCGCGATCACAGTGAGCGGATTCACCAATTGGGTGGGGATAACCTGGTCCGCATCGGTCGTGGGCGCGAACAGGGCGAGAACTTGCTGGTATTGGGCGGACAACTGCATACCGCTGTTCAGACATTTCGCGTCTGATAGACCGCCTTCGCGAGCAGGCTCGCTCCCACAGGGGTACATATTTCAATGTGGGAGCGAGCCTGCTCGCGAAGAGGCCCGCCCCGTCACCGTAAATGACCGGATCTAACCACCCGGTCACAAATTTCGCGCAAACATCGGCCATCGTGCTGGCTATTGCATAGAACTGGACAGTCACAAAGTCTTTGCGGCATAGTCGCCGGGTTCTGACGACTGCTTATTCATAACAAGGACACGCAGATGGCAACCCTACTGGTGCTGCACGGCCCCAACCTGAACCTGCTTGGCACCCGCGAACCGGGCACCTATGGGTCGACGACCCTGGCACAGATCAATCAGGACCTGGAGCGCCGCGCCCGTGAAGCCGGCCATCATCTGCGGCATCTGCAAAGCAATGCCGAGTACGAATTGATCGATCGCATCCACGCCGCTCGCGGCGAAGGTGTGGATTTCATCCTGATCAATCCAGCAGCTTTTACACACACAAGTGTCGCATTACGTGACGCGCTGCTGGGAGTGAGCATCCCATTCATCGAAGTGCATTTGTCCAACGTGCACAAACGCGAACCTTTCCGCCATCACTCTTACTTCTCCGACGTAGCGGTAGGAGTGATCTGCGGCCTTGGCGCCAGCGGTTACCGACTGGCCCTGGAGGCTGCACTAGAGCAGCTTGAACACCAAGCTATACGCCCCTGACCGACCCTTGGGAGTTGATGATTCATGGATATCCGTAAAGTTAAGAAACTGATCGAATTGCTGGAAGAGTCCGGCATCGACGAGCTCGAGATCAAGGAAGGCGAAGAGTCCGTACGTATCAGCCGCCACAGCAAGACCCCGGCTCAGCAGTATTACGCACCTGCGCCGATGCAAGCGCCGGCTGCTGCACCTGTTGCCGCCGCTCCTGTTGCTGCTGCCGCCCCGGCTGCCGCTGCTGCTCCAGCGCTGAACGGCACTGTTGCCCGCTCGCCGATGGTCGGTACTTTCTACCGCAAGTCTTCGCCAACCTCGCCGTCCTTCGTTGAAGTCGGCCAGACCGTGAAGAAAGGCGACACGCTGTGCATCGTTGAAGCCATGAAGATGATGAACCACATCGAAGCTGAAACCAGCGGTGTGATCGAGTCCATCCTCGTTGAAGACGGCCAGCCGGTTGAGTACGACCAACCGCTGTTCACCATCGTTTGAACTGCGGAGAGCCTTTGATGACTGCGAAGTTGGAAAAAGTTCTGATCGCTAACCGCGGTGAGATCGCCCTGCGGATTCTGCGTGCCTGCAAAGAGATGGGCATCAAGACCGTCGCCGTTTACTCCAAGGCCGACAAAGAGCTGATGCACCTGGGTCTGGCAGACGAATCCGTCTGCATCGGCCCGGCGTCTGCCGCTCAGTCTTACCTGCACATCCCGGCCATCATCGCTGCCGCCGAAGTGACTGGCGCTACCGCCATTCACCCGGGTTACGGTTTCCTCGCGGAAAACGCTGACTTCGCCGAGCAGGTCGAGAACTCCGGCTTCGCCTTCATCGGCCCGAAAGCCGACACCATTCGCCTGATGGGCGACAAGGTATCGGCCAAGCACGCGATGATCGAAGCCGGTGTGCCCACTGTTCCAGGCTCCGACGGCCCACTGCCGGAAGACGAAGAAACGGCACTGCGCATCGGTCGTGAAGTCGGCTACCCGGTGATCATCAAAGCCGCTGGCGGCGGTGGTGGTCGCGGCATGCGCGTGGTGCACAAGGAAGAAGACCTGATCGCCTCGGCGAAACTGACCCGCTCCGAAGCAGGCGCGGCGTTCGGCAACCCGATGGTGTATCTGGAAAAATTCCTGACCAACCCGCGTCACGTCGAAGTGCAGGTGCTGTCCGACGGCCAGGGTCACGCCATCCATCTGGGCGACCGCGATTGCTCGCTGCAACGCCGTCACCAGAAGGTTCTCGAAGAAGCGCCGGCACCGGGCATCGACGAGCAGGCGCGCCAGGAAGTTCTGGCTCGCTGCGTCAAGGCGTGCATCGACATCGGTTACCGTGGCGCGGGTACTTTCGAGTTCCTGTACGAGAACGGTCGTTTCTACTTCATCGAAATGAACACCCGTGTTCAGGTGGAGCATCCGGTTTCGGAAATGGTCACCGGTATCGACATCGTCAAGGAGATGCTCAGCATCGCCGCTGGCAACAAGCTGTCGTTCACGCAGGATGACGTGGTTATCCGCGGTCACTCGCTGGAATGCCGGATCAACGCTGAAGACCCGAAAACCTTCATGCCGAGCCCGGGCACGGTCAAGCATTTCCACGCCCCAGGCGGCAACGGCGTTCGCGTCGATTCGCACCTGTACAGCGGTTATGCGGTTCCGCCGAACTACGACTCGCTGATCGGCAAGCTGATCACTTACGGCGCCACCCGCGACGAAGCCATGGCACGCATGCGCAATGCCCTGGACGAAATCGTGGTTGACGGGATCAAGACCAACATCCCGCTGCACCGTGATCTGGTTCGTGACGAAGGCTTCTGCAAAGGGGGCGTGAACATTCACTACCTCGAGCACAAGCTGGCTGGCGAGAAGCACTAAGCTTCAGCCCGCACCAGACAAAGCCGCCTTCGGGCGGCTTTGTTGTTTCTGCAAACTACACAAACCCCTTGTGGGAGCGAGCCTGCTCGCGAAAGCGGTGTATCAGATCCATATGCATCTACTGACACTCCACTTTCGCGAGCAGGCTCGCTCCCACAGATCCCCACCGGTACAACATCTGCGCTACAAATGCCGCTCCCACAAACCCTGCGCGCTCGCGTAAACTTGCGCGCTTCTCGCAGGCCGCTAGGCTGCAATCATATTTTTTCAAAGGTGCCCGCCATGCCTTGGCTGCAAGTACGACTCGCCATCAGCCCGGAACAAGCCGAAACCTACGAAGACGCGTTCCTTGAAGTGGGCGCCGTGTCGGTGACCTTCATGGACGCCGAAGATCAACCGATCTTCGAACCGGAACTCAACACCACCCCGCTGTGGACGCACACGCACCTGCTGGCCTTGTTCGAGGGCGGCACCGAAGCTGCGCCGGTGCTGGCGCATCTGGAGCTGCTGACCGGCAGCCCGCTGCCTGAGCATCACAGCGAAGTCATCGAAGACCAGGATTGGGAGCGCAGCTGGATGGACGGTTTCCAGCCGATGCGTTTCGGCCAGCGCCTGTGGATCGTGCCGAGCTGGCACGCGGCTCCAGAGCCTGACGCGGTGAATCTGCTGCTCGATCCGGGCCTGGCGTTCGGCACCGGCACCCACCCGACCACCGCGTTGTGCCTGGAATGGCTCGACGGCCAGGATCTGAAAGACTGCAATGTGCTCGACTTCGGCTGCGGCTCGGGGATTCTGGCCATCGCCGCCCTGTTGCTCGGTGCCAAGGAAGCAGTCGGTACCGACATCGATGTGCAGGCGCTGGAAGCCTCGCGTGACAACGCCGGGCGCAACAACATTGCCCAAGAGCTGTTCCCGCTGTATCTGCCGCAAGATCTGCCACAGGTCAAAGCCGACGTGCTGGTCGCCAACATTCTGGCCGGCCCGCTGGTTTCGCTGGCCCCGCAACTGTCCAGCCTGGTCAAGTCCGGCGGGCGTCTGGCGCTGTCGGGCATCCTTGCCGAACAAGGTGATGAAGTCGCTGCTGCCTACGCTCAGGACTTCGACCTCGACCCGATCGCCAATCGCGATGGCTGGGTGCGCATCACCGGGCGTCGGCGCTAGAATGGCCGCCTGCATAATCCGGATCGCCGCATGACCGACAGCTTCGTCACCCAGTGCCCGCATTGCCAAACCAGTTTCCGTGTCAGCCATGCTCAATTGAGCGTGGCCCGCGGGGTGGTTCGCTGCGGCTCCTGCCTGCAAGTGTTCAACGCGGCCAAACAGCTGCTTGAGCAACACGCCGGCAAGGACGCGGTGACACCGGTCGCGCCGCCGATCGAAACGCTGCCCAGCGAAGAGCTGCCGGTTGTCGAGCCGCCGGCCAGCGTCGAGCCGCCCGCGCCACGCGCCATCAGCCAAAAGCAGTGGAGCGCCTCGGAGCTGGATCTCGACAGCCTCGATCTGGACGAAGAACTCGCTCGCCTCGAACAACGGGAAATCCAGCCGACCACCGAATTCGGTCGTCCGCGCGAAGACTCCCTGAGCGCCCGCCGTGACAGCCCCGAAGCCGATGAAACGCAGTGGCGCGATAGCCTGTTCAGCGCCCGTAAAGATGAGCACCTGCCCGAAGCCGAACCCGAGATCGTCGAACCCGAACCGGTAAAAACTGCGCGCACCGAACCTTCGCTGTCGCTGGAACCGGTGGATCTGGATGACGAACCGGCGATCCCGCAACTGCGCCTGCACGATCCGATCGATCCGAATGCCCGTCGCGAACGCCTGTCCACCAGTAACGAAGCCGATGACGACGATCTGCCTGCAATCGAGCCGCCGCGCAAAAAACGCGAACGCGCAGAGCCTGGCGTCCGCGCCGAAGTGCTGCAGGACCTGACCGACGACCCGCTGCAACTGGACTGGCAGAAACGCCGCTCGCCGTGGGGCCGACGCCTGCTATGGCTGACGCTGGTGCTGCTGGCCGCCGGTGGCTTGGCCTTCCAGTACATCGCTTATCATTTTGATGAACTGGCACGCCAGGATCAGTACCGCCCATGGTTCCAGCAAGCCTGCCCGCAGATCGGTTGCACCGTGCCGTCGAAGGTCGACATCGCCAGAATCAAGAGCAGCAATCTGGTGGTGCGCAGCCATCCGGAGTTCAGCGGCGCGCTGGTGGTCGACGCGATCATCTATAACCGCGCGACGTTCTCCCAACCGTTCCCACTGCTGGAACTGCGTTTTGCCGACCTCAACGGCCATCTGATCGCCAGTCGTCGCTTCAAACCCGGCGAATACCTCAGTGGCGACCTCGAAGGTCTGGCGGAGATGCCGCCACAAACGCCGATCCACATCGCGCTGGATATTCTCGATCCAGGCCCCAAAGCGGTGAATTACAGCCTGAGTTTTCACTCGCCCGAGTGAATCGCTTCACCGCTTCTTGATTGACGGCAATTTTCTGACTTCGCATTGCGCAACCAAACCGCTGGCGATAACGGAATAACTGTTCAGATTTTGTTCAATTCAGCCTTTATCCAGTCATCGAGAGCGGGTATCATGCCCACCCTTTTTCGAACTCTCATGATCCGGCCCCACTTCAGGGAAGTCCTATGTCGGCGGTACGCATCGGCCCATATACATTGCAGAACGGCTTGATTCTCGCCCCGATGGCGGGCGTCACCGACCAGCCCTTTCGTCAGTTGTGCAAACGCCTGGGCGCGGGGCTTGTAGTCTCGGAAATGGTCACCAGTGACATGAGCCTGTGGAACACCCGCAAGTCGCGCATGCGCATGATCCACGAAGGCGATCCCGAGCCGCGCTCGGTACAGATTGCCGGTGGCGACGCGCAGATGCTGGCGGATGCGGCACGGGCCAACGTCGAACTGGGTGCACAGATTATTGATATCAACATGGGTTGCCCGGCAAAAAAGGTCTGCAACAAGGCCGCCGGCTCCGCGTTGCTGAAGGATGAAGCACTGGTCACCGAGATCCTGCAGGCCGTCGTGGCTGCGGTTGATGTGCCGGTCACCTTGAAGATCCGCACCGGATGGGATCGCGACAACAAGAACGGCCTGACCGTGGCGAAGATCGCCGAGCAGGCCGGGATCACCGCGCTGGCAGTGCATGGCCGCACTCGCGCCGATCTGTATACCGGTGAAGCCGAGTACGACACGATTGCCGCGATCAAGCAGGCGGTGTCGATTCCGGTGTTTGCCAATGGCGATATCGATTCGCCGGAAAAGGCCCGCTACGTGCTCGACGCGACCGGTGCCGATGGCCTGTTGGTAGGCCGTGCCGCCCAAGGGCGGCCATGGATTTTTCGCGAGATCGATCATTACCTGCGTACCGGCGAGAAATTGCCGGCACCGCAACTGATCGAAGTGGAACACATACTGCTAGAGCATCTGGCCGCACTTCACGCTTTCTATGGGGACGTGATGGGCGTGCGCATTGCTCGAAAGCATGTGGGCTGGTATCTCGCAACCTTGCCGGGCGCCAGGGAGTTTCGCGCCCACTTCAATCGTTTGGATGGTACGGAAACACAATGCGCCAACGTTCGGGAGTTCTTCGCCGAGCGTTACAAGAGCCTGACAGGGGACGAAGAAGGGGTGGCCGCATGACGATGATGACCGAGACTTTAGTGAGTGGAACAGCACCCGTGAGCGACAACGTGAATTTGAAACAGCACCTCAATACCCCGAGCGAAGAAGGTCAGACCCTTCGCGGGAGTGTCGAGAAGGCGCTGCACAATTATTTCGCCCACCTTGAGGGCGCGTCCGTCACGGATGTGTACAACCTGGTGCTCTCCGAAGTCGAGGCTCCCCTGCTCGAAAGCGTGATGAACTACGTCAAGGGCAACCAGACCAAGGCCAGTGAACTGCTGGGACTCAACCGCGGCACGCTGCGCAAGAAACTCAAGCAGTACGATCTGCTGTAAGCATTCAATCAAACCAGAAAGGCGCCCGCGTAAAACCGGTCGCCTTTTTTGCTGACTTCCTTTGCTTTTGATGGAAATTGAGATGACCGACCAGACTACCCGCCTGCCGATCCGCCGCGCCTTGATCAGCGTTTCCGACAAGACCGGGATCCTCGAATTCGCCAAGGAGCTTGAAGCGCTGGGCGTCGAGATCCTCTCCACCGGCGGAACGTTCAAGCTGCTGCGCGACAACGGCGTTGCCGCAGTGGAAGTCGCGGATTACACCGGTTTCGCTGAAATGATGGACGGTCGGGTGAAAACCCTGCACCCGAAAATCCACGGCGGCATCCTCGGTCGTCGCGGTACCGACGACGCGATCATGAACGAGCACGGCATCAAGCCGATCGATCTGGTCGCGGTCAACCTGTACCCGTTCGAAGCCACCATCAACAAGCCAGGCTGCGACCTGCCGACCGCGATCGAGAACATCGACATCGGCGGCCCGACCATGGTGCGTTCGGCAGCGAAAAACCATAAAGATGTCGCGATCGTGGTGAATGCCAGCGATTACGCCAACGTCCTCGAAAGCCTCAAGGCCGGCGGCCTGACCTACGCTCAGCGTTTCGACCTGATGCTCAAGGCGTTCGAACACACCGCCGCCTACGACGGCATGATCGCCAACTACATGGGCACCGTGAACCAGGCCGCTGATACCCTCAGCACAGAAGGTCGCAGCGAATTCCCACGCACCTTCAACAGCCAGTTCATCAAGGCTCAGGAAATGCGCTACGGCGAGAACCCGCACCAGAGCGCGGCGTTCTACGTTGAAGCCAAGCCGGCCGAAGTCGGCATCGCCACCGCAACCCAACTGCAAGGCAAAGAGCTGTCGTACAACAACGTGGCCGACACCGACGCCGCGCTGGAGTGCGTAAAAAGCTTCGTCAAGCCAGCCTGTGTGATCGTCAAGCACGCCAACCCGTGCGGCGTGGCGGTGAGCCCGGACGCCGAAGGCGGCATCCGTCAGGCCTACGAACTGGCCTACGCCACCGACACCGAATCGGCGTTCGGCGGCATCATCGCCTTTAACCGCGAACTGGATGCCGAGACCGCCAAGGCGATCGTCGAGCGTCAGTTCGTCGAAGTGATCATTGCCCCAAGCGTGAGCGAAGAAGCCCGTGCCATCGTTGCAGCCAAAGCTAACGTGCGCCTGCTGGCCTGTGGCGAGTGGTCGGCTGACCGCGCTGCGGCCTGGGACTACAAGCGCGTCAACGGTGGTCTGCTGGTACAGAGCCGTGACATCGGCATGATCGGCAGCGAAGACCTGAAAGTCGTGACCAAGCGTGCCCCGACCGAACAGGAAATCAACGACCTGATCTTCGCCTGGAAAGTCGCCAAGTACGTTAAATCCAACGCTATCGTTTACGCGAAAAACCGTCAGACCATCGGTGTCGGCGCCGGCCAGATGAGCCGCGTGAACTCGGCGCGTATCGCCGCGATCAAGGCTGAACACGCCGGCCTGCAAGTCGCCGGTTCGGTGATGGCATCGGACGCGTTCTTCCCGTTCCGCGACGGTCTGGACAACGCAGCCAAGGTGGGGATCACTGCGGTGATCCAGCCAGGCGGCTCGATGCGTGATGCTGAAGTGATTGCTGCGGCTGATGAAGCCGGCATCGCCATGGTCTTTACGGGCATGCGCCACTTCCGTCACTGATTCAACTCGATCCAAATGTGGGAGCGGGCTTGCTCGCGAATGCAATCTGTCAGCGACAACTGTTTTGCCTGACACACCGCTTTCGCGAGCAAGCCCGCTCCCACATAAAGCGCTCCAGCAGCGACTGACAGATTTTTGAGGTTTTTGAAATGAATGTTTTGATCATTGGCAGCGGTGGCCGTGAACACGCCCTGGCCTGGAAAGTGGCTCAGGATCCGCGCGTGCAGAAAGTTTTCGTCGCGCCGGGCAATGCCGGTACCGCGATTGAAGCCAAGTGCGAGAACGTCGCCATTGACGTGCTGGCCCTTGAGCAACTCGCCGACTTCGCCGAGAAAAACGTTTCCCTGACCATCGTCGGCCCGGAAGTGCCGCTGGTGGCTGGTGTCGTCGACCTGTTCCGCTCCCGTGGTCTGGACTGCTTCGGTCCGACCGCCGGTGCCGCGCAACTGGAAGGTTCGAAAGCCTTCACCAAGGACTTCCTCGCGCGCCACAAGATCCCGACCGCCGACTACCAGAACTTCACCGAGATCGAGCCAGCGCTGGCTTATCTGCGTGAAAAAGGCGCACCGATCGTGATCAAGGCCGACGGCCTCGCGGCCGGCAAAGGCGTGATCGTTGCCATGACCCTGGCCGAAGCCGAAGACGCCGTGCGCGACATGCTCGCCGGCAATGCTTTCGGTGACGCCGGTTCGCGCGTGGTCATCGAAGAGTTCCTCGACGGCGAAGAAGCCAGCTTCATCGTCATGGTCGACGGCAAGAACGTCCTGCCGATGGCCACCAGCCAGGACCACAAACGCGTCGGTGACGGCGACAGCGGCCCGAACACTGGCGGCATGGGTGCTTACTCCCCGGCCCCGGTGGTCACTGCCGACGTGCATCAGCGCGTGATGGATCTGGTGATCTGGCCGACCGTGCGCGGTATGGCCGAAGAGGGTAATGTCTACACTGGCTTCCTGTATGCCGGTCTGATGATCGACAAGGCCGGCAACCCGAAAGTCATCGAGTTCAACTGCCGTTTCGGTGATCCGGAAACCCAACCGGTGATGCTGCGTCTGCAGTCGAGCCTGGTGCTGCTGGTTGAAGCCGCACTGGCGCAAGCGCTGGACAAGGTTGAAGCACAGTGGGACCCACGTCCGAGCGTCGGCATCGTGCTGGCGGCTGGCGGCTACCCTGGCGATTACGCCAAAGGCGCGGCGATCAACGGTCTGGACGCGGCGGCAAGCCTGGAAGGCAAAGTCTTCCACGCCGGCACCGCACTGAAAGATGGCCAGGTCGTGACCGCCGGTGGTCGCGTGCTGTGCGCCACCGCAATGGGCGCCAGCGTCAGTGCCGCGCAACAGCAAGCGTACAAGCTGGCTGCGGCGATCGACTGGGAAGGCTGCTTCTATCGCAAGGACATTGGCTACCGCGCCATTGCCCGTGAACGTGGCGAAACCCAGGAATAAGCTGTCGATCAGACCCGGCGCGGGATGCAGTCCCTCGCCAGGCTGTTCCGCCGCCGCGCATCGTTATATTCTGGCATCAACCTATGAAGGGATTTCGCCGTGCGCTGGCTCAGGATTGCCATAAGCTTCACCGTCACGTTGCTGACCTTGCTCTGCATGCTTGCGGCTCAGGCCGCGCAAGGCAGTGGCTGGTCGGTATTGCTTGACGATCAGGGCGATCTGCAACTGAGCGATATCCGCTCCGCTCGCTACACGAATCAATTCAGCCCCATCGACCTTGATCGCCTCACCGCGGCGGCGCCAGAGGGTGCCTTGTGGCTGCGCTTCAAACTGGCGCCGGGCAAGCACGAACAAGTGCTGCGCGTCTTCGCCCCCGATCTGTCCCACCTTGATCTGTACGTGCTGGACGGCGACAAGCTGATCGAGCAACGCAATACTGGCACCAACCAGCCCCAGGCCGAAAGGCCATTGCCGAGCAGCGACTTCATGCTGCCACTGCCACAAAGCGAAAAGACCCTGGACGTCTATCTGCGGATGGTTTCCGACCATCAGTTGCGTCCGTACATCACCCTGCAATCGGCGGTGATGAGCGCGGCCAATCAAAACCAGACCCTGGTCTTCGGCCTGCTGTTCGGTTGCCTTGGCATGCTGTTGCTGCACAACCTTGTGCGCTACGCCTATTCACGCTCGCGCAGCAGTCTGTGGCTGGCGGTCTGCGAAGGTCTGCTGGGGCTCAGCCTGTTGCTGCTGCTTAACCTCGCAGGTCCTTGGTTGCCGAACTGGCACGCGATCCAGACGCCAGGCGCTTACCTGGCCTTGCTCCTGACCGCCCCTGCCGGTTTGATGTTTGCCCTGCGCTTTTTCTCGCCGCTTGGGCCTCATCCCCTGAACAAACTGTTGCTGGGCGACATTCTGTTCATCGTGATCTGCAGCCTGTTGCTGTTGTTCGTCAACACATTGCCCCTGAACATCATCACCTACGCGCTGGTAGCCCTGGCAGGCCTGAGCATGTTGCTGGTCGGCTTCTATCACTGGCAGAAAGGGTATCGCCCGGCGCGCCTGTTCGTGGCGGCGATGGTGGTGTTCAACATCGGTACGCTGATCATTCTTCCGGCGCTGCTGGGCCTGACACTCGTCGCGCCGCAAGGCCTGATCATGACGTTGATGGCGTTCATCTGCATCAGCGGACTGTTGATGAGCATCGCGCTGGGCGAGCGTCAGCGCAGCATCACTGAAAGCCGCTTCAGCATCAGCCGCGACCTCGCCGCCAGCAATGCCGAGATCAACGCCAAGGCCGAATTCCTCGCCAAGATCAGCCACGAGATCCGCACGCCGATGAACGGTGTGCTGGGCATGACCGAACTGCTGCTGGGCACGCCGTTATCGGTCAAGCAGCGCGACTATGTGCAAACCATCCACAGCGCCGGCAACGAACTGCTGACGTTGATCAACGAGATCCTCGACATCTCCAAGCTCGAATCGGGGCAGATCGAACTGGACGACGTGCAGTTCGATCTCAATGCGCTGATCGACGATTGCCTGAGCATCTACCGCGCCAAGGCTGAGCAGCAGAACGTCGAACTGATCAGTTTCATTCAGCCGCAAGTACCGCGCGTGATCAGCGGTGACCCGACCCGCCTGCGACAGACCCTGTTGAGCCTTTTGGAAAACGCCCTGAAGAAAACCGACGAGGGCGAAGTGCTGATCGTTGTCGCCCTTGATGAGCGCAGTAGCAAACCGCGCCTGCGCATCGCCGTGCAGGACAGCGGCGCGCCGATGGAGCAGGAAGAACGCGATGCGTTGATGCACGCTGAACTGCACAGCAAGCATTTCCTCTCGGCCAATCGTCTGGGCGGCAATCTGGGGCTGGTAATCGCCCGCCAGTTGATCCTTTTGATGCAAGGTGAATTCGGTATCAAGAGCGGCGCCAACCAGGGCAGCACCTTGTGGCTGACCCTGCCGCTGGACCCAGATCGGCTCGAACACCCGACCTCTGATCTGGACAGCCCATTGCAAGGCGCGCGGGTGCTGGTGGTCGATGACAACGACACCTGCCGCAAAGTGCTGGTGCAGCAGTGCAGCGCCTGGGGTCTGAACGTCAGCGCCGTGCCATCAGGCAAGGAAGCCCTGGCCCTGCTGCGCACCAAGGCGCACCTGCGTGACTACTTCGATGTGGTGTTGCTCGACCAGAACATGCCCGGCATGACCGGCATGCAACTGGCAGCGAAGATCAAGGAAGACCCGAGCCTGAATCACGACATCCTGCTGATCATGCTCACCGGCATCAGCAACGCGCCGAGCAAGATCATTGCGCGCAACTCGGGGATCAAACGCATCCTCGCCAAACCAGTGGCCGGTTACACGCTCAAGACTACCCTGGCGGATGAGCTCAACCAGCGCAACAAAGGCCAGGTGGTGTTCCAGCCACAAGTGGTCACCGCGGCCACGGCGGCCAAAGTGCCGAGCGACTTCCGCATCCTCGTCGCCGAAGACAATACGATTTCGACCAAAGTGATTCGCGGCATGCTCGGCAAGCTCAACCTGCAACCGGACACAGCCAGCAACGGCGAAGAAGCGCTGCAGGCGATGAAGGCCCAGCGCTACGACCTGGTGTTGATGGACTGCGAAATGCCGATCCTCGACGGTTTCTCCGCGACTCAGCAATTGCGCGCCTGGGAAGTCAGCAATCAACGCATCCGCACACCGATTGTCGCGCTGACCGCGCACATCCTCGCCGAACACAAGGAGCGGGCACGCCAGGCCGGAATGGACGGGCACATGTCCAAACCCGTCGAGTTGTCGCAGTTGCGCGAGTTAATCGAGCATTGGGTCGCTCAGCGTGACCAACAGAACCGGGCTACAACACAACCGTCGTAAGCCGACAGACCTTGTAGTGCCTGATAGACTCCCCACGACTTTCCTTGCCAGTGAGCTTGCACCATGCTCCACGTGTTATTCAGCGTTTACCTGAAGATGCTGGTGCTCTACAGCCCGTTCTTCGTGTTGTCCTGCTTCATCAGCCTGACCCGTGGTTATTCGCGCAAGGAACAGCGGCGCCTGGCCTGGAAAGTGGCGATCGCCACGCTGGTTTCCAGTGTTCTTCTGTATTTGTTCGGACGCGTGATTTTCGATGTGTTCGGCATCACCGTGGATGCCTTCCGGATTGGCGCCGGCAGCGTGCTGTTCATCTCGGCGCTGGGCATGGCGCAAGGCAAGTCTGTGGTGCAAACCGACAACGTGCAGCAGGACGTGACCATCGTGCCGCTGACCATTCCGTTGACCGTCGGCCCCGGCACCATCGGTGCCTTGTTGGTAATGGGCGTCAGCCAGCCGCATTGGGACGACAAGCTCACGGCGATCATGAGCATTGCACTGGCCAGTTTCACCGTGGGGGTGGTGCTTTATCTGTCGAACCGCATCGAGCGGATTCTCGGCGATCAGGGCCTGCAGATTGTCAGTCGCTTGATGGGGCTGTTTGTTTGCGCACTGGCGGCGCAGATCATTTTCACCGGGGTCAAAGGCTACCTTGTACCCTGACCCAAAAGCCCAGACCTACAACTGAGGTGCGACGGAGCCGGACACTATTGCCCGGCCCCGCCCTGTTCACGCGGCTATCTGCGGACTCTGCGCCTGCTCGAGAAACGCTCCCAGACTCTGTCCACCCTCATCACTTTGCCTTGCCGCTAACCTGTCGACCAGATTGTTCACGGCGAACGAGGTCAGGCCTTTCAGGCCAAGAAAAACCTGCGCGCGCAGTTCACTGTCGATGGCGTTGATGCCACGAAAAATCAGACTGTGGCCACTGTCCGGATCAATCAGAATCAAATGCTCACCAAACAGGCTGGGCAACAGCTTTTGCGGTGATTCGAGATCCCAGATCAATTTGCCCGGCACCCATTGCGCCGACTGCGACGACCGTCGGCAGTCAACGATAACGGTATCGAGCCTCTCCCAGGCAGCCTTCGAGAGGTGGCAGGTTATCGCCCCTTGCCCCATGCCCAGAACCAGCGTGGAGACACCGTCAGGCAGCAGTTTCAGTACATCGTCGATGCGTCCTTGTGCGCTGACGCTCAATACGTCCTCATGACGCTGCACGAACATCAACGGCATGCTGGTACTCCCCGCCGGGAAGGTGTGTACGCGTCCATCGTGGCCATCCACCAACAGAACATTGTTTTGCTGGTGCGTACCGAGCAGGTCAAACGGTTCCATCACCTGTTTTCTGGCAACGCTGATCAGTCGATCAGCCTCCGTGACGTACCACTGGAAACTGTCCACCTCGGCCACCGACAGAAATGCCGACGCGTGGTGAGCGCTGACCAATGCTCTGAGGTTTTGCTGCAGATCATCCTTGTGGTGGTTGACCCAATCGGCTTCGACGCCAACGACCATCGCTGGCTGGTTTTCGTGCAACGCCAGGACAACCCCGTCAATCGTGGTCGCCCGCAACCCGGCAACCTCGGCGCGAACCTCCCTGAATGGCCAGTCCGACCAGAAACGCTGCGCCTGGGGCACGGCATCTCGCTGCAACACCTGGTGGCCCTGGGCAAAAATCTCGCGCAAGCGTTCCGGCGCGACAAAGGGTTGCCGATAGACGCCGCCCGCCGTCGGGTCGAATACCCAGGCCGCCTGTTTGTCGTCGGTGACACTCAGCAGACGATACGCCTGGCCATGGCCGGCTTGCGTCAGCAACAGTTGCCCGTCCAGTTGCCACGCGCCGAGCCGGTTATCGCCGGCAAAGTTGCGCACCCCCAAAATCGCAAAATTGGCGACGGCGTACTGCTTGGCCAGCGCCGGCAACTCCAGCCACCAGTCATGGCGCTCCTTGAGCCAGGCATCGGTGACCCCGGCAAGTTGCAGAGTGCCATCGGTTGTCAGGTGCAAAGACAGACCTTCGCTGGTGACCGCCATGAAACCTTGCTCGGTGGCCACCACCTGCGAGACCTCGCGGGGCTCGATGGCCGTCGCCGAAAATTCTCCCGGCCTTGCGATGGCCGGCGCCGTGGCCTCGGTCTGCCGAAACAGACAGCGGGTGCTGTGATCGTAAAAAACAAAAACCGACTGCTCCGTGCCTTCGGCCAGAATCAGACTGAGATGGCGGGACTGTATCCCACCGTTGGGTATATGACCGCTTGGAATCGGCGCGATATCCGGCCGGATAATCAGACCGTCATCGTTACGCACCCACGCGTACTGACTCACAACCCCAGGCGCACGCCAACAGATTGAAACCAGACTGGCAGGTTTGCAATCGACGGTGTTTTTCAAGCTTGAGCGGTACGGTAACGGCGCATAGGGTGCGAGAACGTCGTTCCAGTCTTTCAGGACACTGGCCGCATTGAGTGCGATGTTTACCTGTGGATCGAGGTCACCGGTGATGGAGGTCAGCAAACACTGATCTTCGTGAATCATGTAGGTCAGTTCATCGACCTGGCCGTTGCGATTGAAGATCTGACTCACCTGCACGGCACCGTTCTCCATGACCAGACACCCGGTGATTCTGGAGTTGTCGGCCAGCAGCAGACGATAGCGTCGAACCGGCAGACTGGTTACGGTATCGACTTGCCAGACCATGTAAGCGTCCGAATGATAGAAAAATGCCTGATCGCCGTTTACAGCACCCAGCACCGCTTCATCCACCAAGGGCTCATCAATATCCCTCACGTACATGAAACGCTCGCGCACTGCATCGTAGTAGGCGTTGGTGTAAACCGGCCGATCAATTGGCTCAAACGGGATCTGATAGTTACGCACCAGGGTGTAGGGATGAATCAAGCGATGCTCACGGGACAACGCCGCAAAATGCTCCTTGAGACTGTCAGTACCCGGCACCTCCAGCGCATCCGCTTCTTCGACAAGCAGCAACTGTTGCCGCCAGTCGACACGTAACACCTGATCGTCCTTGAGCCGCAGAAGCACGTCGTGGTGACCACCGGTGAACTGCATACTCACCGTGCCGATGCTCAGTTGGCCATGCGCCTGCATCTTCACCTCTGACTCTCCTGCCCAGGGTGCAACAAGCTCCCAATGCATGCTGCCATTGCCGGCAGCCTCGCACACCAGCGAAACGCCTGGGTTGAGCACTACCGCGCAGCGTCCATGTTCGGCACTGATCTGATAGGTGATCAAACCGTGCCAGAGCTCTGGCACCTGCGGCACGATCAGCGTGCGCTCGACAGCATCAAGTCGCACCGCAATCGTCGTGGCGCGGTAGACCGGATTCATTTTGTAGAGGATGTATTCGCCGGGGAACGACCAGAACGTGAACATGAACTGCCAATTGCCCGCAGCGTTTCTCTGCTCCAGTTTGCGCACAAGGTCGAAGCCCAGATCGTGGCGATTGGTGGCGCCGAACAGGGCTTTGTACTCGTAACCGAAATAGGTGGCCGGCGTGCACGGCAACACCAGTCTGTCGGCAGGCTCAAACGTGAGTGTTGCGTTCGATGGCAAGCCAAGACCGCGGCGGATATCAATGGCGGCGCCGTAGTCAGGTTCAAAATCCGGCACACCGAAATGGTCCCTCAGCGGAAACAGCGCAGGGCTGCCGTAATCGATTTGTCCCGCTTTAAAATCAATTCGTTTGAACACGATCAGCGGTTTTGGCGTCAGCACGCCATCGAGCGCACCGCGTTGATAGCCACCCTCGCGATAAGTTTTTTCGAGCGCGTGAAAATACAGGCCAACGAGCTTGGCTTGCTCGGCGATATCGGAAAAGCCCCTGGCCAGTGCTGCAACACCCACCCCCAGCCCGGCAACGATCACGCCAGCACCGCTCAGAATGGCGCCAGCAGAACTGCCGACCGCCCACCCGGCAACCATCATGGCGCCACCGGTGGCATCAAAAAACAGTTGGGTGCCCACCTGGGCGCGTTCAACATCGCTTTTGGCGTACGCCAGTTGATAGATGTCGAACCCGACATTGATCAGGGCAAGCGCTGCGCCGACACCTTCGGTCGCCACTCGCGCGACGGCTGCACGTGTTGCAGAGACAGCCGTCGCGGCGATCAGGCGCTCCTCGGCCATCCCCTGCTGAACCAGTCTGAGCAGGCCAACGCCATCAAGCACCGTGCCATGGGCCATCTGCGCGTAATTGACATAGCCATGCAGCCGCACCGACATTGCCAGTGGCGCTTCGTTGCCCGCCGATGCGCCCTCTTCATGCCAGTGCAACGCATTGATCAAAGCCTGCAAGGTAAAGCCGGCATTGAGGGTATGCACCGCCGACACATGCTCCACGCCCAGCTCACCCGGGGTTGTTGCTTCGGTGTTCTTGCCGGCCAGACTCCTGAACATTTTCGTCAGGAAGGCCTTGATCCGCGCCAGCCAGCGATTGCTGGTGGTGACACGTTTGATGGTCTGCCGGTCCTTGATGTCAATCAGGCTGATGCTGTAATCGCCTGTCGAATGCTGTTCAAGGGTTTCATAGATCGGCACGTAATCGGCACTCAGGCCATTGCTTTGCTGAAGCTGTCGCGAGACGTCCCTGATTTGCTCCGCCCACCAGTTGCCGTCTAGTTCGAGCAGGCTTTTGCCCAGGCGCGGACTCTCCGACAGTGAGCGCCCCCGGGTACGCCCCAGACGCTCCATCAGTTTGATCAACGGCTCGCCCGGTAACGGCTCCGCCCCCAATAACGTTGAAACATTCATCTCAGGAGACAACGGCCACTGGCTGACCCGTTTTGCGTCGATATCGATCAGATCAAACGCCAGCTGATTATCCTCTGTGAAGGCCGCGTAGAAGTCGGCCATTTTTTCCCCGGTAAAAAATCCTTCGAGCATTTCCTTGAGCTCGGCCGGTTCCTGATAGGTCGAAATGGCAAAGTTCGGGTCGTAAAAGTGGTAGGCATTGCGCCCGTTTTGCCGGGTTCTGGCCAACAACATGGAGTGGTTGTCGGTGTTGAGCATCAGCGTGCGCCAAGGGCTTTCAGACTCCAGTGCCCGTATCGCAGCGTCCAGCGTGACACGGCCCAAGGACTTGCCGACCGCATGCAAAGGAACGTCCTGCAACGCCTCCAGTGATTGCACAAAAGCGCGGGTTTCGATCGAGTCGGGGCTTGCAGCCGCTTCAAAAAAGCGTGTCCAGAGATTGTTGCTGCTGTCTCCTTTGTTGTGCAGTGCTGCAGCCAGCACCAGTACCAGCGGCACACAGCGCCCACCGATGCGCTCGCCATAGCCATTGAGCAATAAGTCCTGCGGGGCGAGCTTGACGCTGCCTCCGAAGTGCCCGAGCACATCGCTCTGCCGGGTCAGTAGCTGATCCCGATATTCGGCGAGTGCCACCTTGCGCAGCCTCGCCACCCGGGCGCCCCATTCACGCAATGTCGCCGCCTGTTGCAGGCTGGCTTTTTTCATCAAAAGTGAACGGTCGGAATACGCCGGGGCGTAAGCGGATTCACTTGCCAGCCCTTCGGCAAACGCAGCCGCATTGTTCTTCAGGAGCAGCCGCTCGATGGCGGCGTAACGATTGGCGACCGACAGATCGGCCATGGCGGCACACTGGACTTTGATGACCGGCCAGTGATCACCGAAACTTTGACTGTCCAGCGAATCACTGCCAAACACGCCGCCCAGAAACATTCGCTGTGCGGGATTGAGTTGCTCCAGGCTGACCTGGTTGTTACCGATGTTGTCCAACAGCTGATCGAACGTCAGCGCCTGTATACGTTTGTCCTCCTGCCATGGCGTCGGCACAAGACTGCTCGGCGCGGCAAGAATCTGCTGGCGCCGATCGAAACTCAATGACAGGTCTTTCCTGAAGGTCACAGCGCCAGTGAGCCCCTGTGCCATCGCTTGGCTAAAGGGTTCGCCCAGGCTGTCTCTCAACTGCTGGAGAATCTCGGTGGACAACACTTGCCGGCCCTCGATCAGTGGCCAGCCGTTTTCGAAGTTGAGGGTGCGAGGATTGAGCAGCTCATTGACGTTGCCGTTGTAGCGGATGGTGTATTGGCCCTCTGCCCAGGATTGCATTTCACGCGCGTACCATTCGGCAACGTCGGTCAACTGTTCCTTCCAACTATGATCCTGTTCCTCTTCAGTGACCGTGTTTACACCCTTTGGATAGGCGACCAAGTCACGCCACGCGCTAGCCCCTTGCGGTGTGAACTGCGCCCCTTCGTAGGCATCCATTCCGGCCCGCATGACGTTAGGCCCGGTCATGAAAATGGCCGCATCTGATTCGGGTTTTATACCGTCGAAGAAATATTCAACTATCGCTTTGGCGTAATGTAAATCCAGCACCCGCTCATTTTCCGATAACGGCAAGCTTTCCAGAACTTGCTCAACGAGCTCCCCGGCCAGGTCAAAGAAATGGTCCGCCTCGGCTTTTCCGATGGCCACTCGCTTACCTGCAAACTGCTGCACTGCAGTGTCCATCATGGCGTACTGCAACCCGATTCGATCAATGATCGCTTTCACGACCGCAGACCGCGGATGAGCCATCAGAAACGCGTTGCTCAGGCTACCCCTCAGAATCGACGTACGAACACCATCGAGCGGGACTCCCAGATTCCCCGGCGCGACAAAGACTTCGTTCAGCGCCGGTTTGCCTGCAGCGTATTGTTCCAGTGCGGCGCGATACTGCGGCGGGACCTGATCGGAGTAATCCCTGTAATGTTCAACGTTTTGCGCCCGCCCGGGCATCCACTGCGGATTGTGTTCCAGCAGCAACTGCAAAACACCCAGTCGGGCATCCGAGCCCAGCGCGTTAACCGCCACCCCTGCAATGTCATCCGCAAAGGGCGGCAGATGATCGACATCGCAGTAAATGCCGCCTTCCAGATACTCCACCGGATAACGCACGGCGTCGGATGCGGCCGCCATGTTCATGCGCAGTGATATTTCACGCTCGTAAATATCCGCCAGCGGTAACGTCTGCTCCTGACTGCTCAGGTCGCGTAAATCCAGCTGTTCGTCCGCCAGTCTGCGAATACTTCGCTCATTGTTTTTCTTCAGTGTCCGCAGTTCATCAAGGTCCTGGCCATACGCTTTGACCAGCAGATCGATTCTCGCCTCATCGGCAGTCTTGCCCGCCGCTCGCCAAGCGGTGATGTGATCGAACATTTGCTGTTTGAGGACGAGCGCCCGACTGACATACAGGTCAGCGAGTTCCTCACCATCAGTGATCGGTGTAGTCATTGACGAAAGTACATCCGCCTTCGCCGCGGCGACGATGATCTGGTTGGTCTTGTACGCCAGCAAGGCGTCCTGATCGAACCACAGGTTGAGGGTGAATCCCTGCGCGGACATGACCGTTTTCCAGACATTGATATAGTCGCGCTGAATATCCCCAAGCCCACCGCCAACCCAGACGAAGTGCATTTTTTTCGGGATCGGCTCTGCCTCCAGAGTCGCGATGGCATCGCTCCTGAGCTTGCGCAAGGCGTATTCGTCCAGCTGACGCCCCATGCTCTCCAAAGCCCCCCGAACCTCGCCCATGCGCGCGCCTTGCCCATCGGTTGAGCGTTGCGAACGTGTCTGCGGCAGCATGCTGCTCAACTGTTCCCGCAGCAGACCGAGGGGCTCCAGTTCGCTGCCAGTGGCAACAGCGCCAAGGCAACCCTAGTAGTAACGCATGGCTGCCGCATATTGCGCAGTGCCCTTGTAAGATTGCAGTGCTGTTTCGAACTCGGCCGGGGTAAACAACTCGGTAAATTTCTTGAAACTGTCTTTGCCAACGGGATGTACTTCTTTCACAACATCACTTCCTTATGTTAATGACGCGACCATGGATTGCACGCAACCCGACCCAAAAGTTCCTGATCCTTATTTGTTTGATCAGTAAAGTTTTGTTCAGGCGACACGAAGCCATGCCCACTGCCGGAACACTCAATACGTCACAATTCGGGTCATACTTTGAAACGCTGCCGTCAACTTCCCGAAGTGACAGGCAGGCAACTGCAGATTAGGCGGTGCAACAGGCTACAAACCGTTGCCAGCGAAGGTTTGATGACAGTGCAACGTGTTCGACAAAACTAGGGCAGCAGCCCGCGTTATTCAAACCCAAGAAAATTCAAACAGTGTCTGAATACATAACCCATAACATTCAAACCGGTGCCTTGAATAATTCAGCGACGCATTAATATCCAGACCGTCAGTCACACAGACGCACAAGGCCGTAAACCCTAAGGTTCACGGCCTTGTCTTCAATTGATTTAAAACATCTCCCTCAGCAAACTTTTGCCACGTTGTTCACGCCAACTAACGTTTGCACATCCCTGTCAGGAAACGGGCTTTTCTCCATACCAGCGAGGCGTGTAGACCCAATCGCCGCCCGCTGCACGGGGAAAGGTGCAGGTGGTGGACGAACCGATCAGCACCATGGTGCGCATGTCCACCTGATCCACCGTCAGCGCCCCGAGCGTCGTGGTCCGCAGGGTCTGTCCCGGTCGACCGATATCCCGTCCCAACACCACCGGGGTTGCAGGCGTGCGGTGCTGCGCGACGATTTCCAGCGCCCGCCCCAGTTGCCACGGCCGGGCGCGGGAGATCGGGTTGTAAAACGCCAGGGCCAGATCCGCTTCGGCGGCCAGGTCCAGACGTTTCTCGATGATCGACCAGGGTTTGAGGTTGTCCGACAGCGACATCACGCAGAAGTCATGACCCAGCGGTGCACCGGCCTGCGCAGCGGTAGCGAGCGAGGCGGACACGCCCGGGAGGATTTCCAGATCGACGCTGTGCCACGCCGGGTCATCGGACTCGTGCAACGCTTCGAGCACCGCCGCTGCCATGGCGAACACGCCCGGATCACCGGACGACACTACGATCACCGAACGGCCCTCGGCCGCCAGCCTGAAGGCGTGACGCGCGCGCTGCATTTCTTCGCGGTTGTCGGTGCAATGCTGCACCTGATCGTCGCGGAACGGGCCGGCCATGCGTACGTAGGTTTCGTAGCCGAGCACGTCGGTGGCGCGGGCCAGTTCAGCTTTTACCGCCGGCACCATCAGTTCGGCAGCGCCGGGGCCGAGGCCGATCACTGCGAGGCGACCGCGTGGGCGACCTATTTGCGCCACGTCCAGCGGCTGTTCGGCGACAGCCAAAGTGATGCCGTGTGCCGATTCAATCATCGACACGCCCGGCAGCGTATCGAGGTCGCCCGTTGCGCCGATAAACCGCAGCGGCACACACAGTTCCAGCGCCGCTTCACGCAGGTTCGCCGAAGCCATTTGAGTGTCGATCGCCACCAGACAGGCCAGTGATTGCACCGCCACGTCCGCCTGATGCAACGCCGCACGCAGAGAATTCGGCAGATCGCTGATGTCGGCGCTGACCATCGCCGCGACACTGCGCGGGTAAATCAGCAACTCATTAGCGTTCGCTTCGCGTTCGGCACTGCCGATATAGATCGAACGCTGCGCCTGTGGATCTTCCGGCAATTGCGCCTGATCCAGCCACGGCGCCGCACCTTCGATGCGCACGCTGTGCCCAGCCAGCAGATCGGAGACAAAACGCTTGCCCAGTTCCAGATCCGCGAGCGCATAACCGCTAGGGGGATTGAGCAGGCAGGTGCCAAAACGCAATTCGCCGCTGGTGGTAATGGCCGCCGCCACTTGCAGCCCGGCCGCGATTTCCCGGGCCATGACATTCACTCCGCCGAGGCCGCCGAGCAGTGGCACCACAGCGCTGCCATCTTCGGCGACGGCGAGCACCGCAGGTTCGGCGCCCTTCTCCAGCAACAGCGGCGCCAGCGTGCGAATGACAATGCCGGCCGCGCACAGGGCAATGATTGGCGTGTCCTGCTGATACAACTGGCGCAGGGTCGCGCCGAATTCCTGATAGCTGCAATCGGCGCCTTCGACCCGACCGGCGAGGCCGTGGATCCGCGCCGCCGGGTACACCTGCTGAATGCGCCGCGCGGTGGCCAGGCTGCCCTGACCGAGAATGACAATGGCGGGAGTCGATTGAGTCATCAGCCTTGCCACCGTTCGCCGGGCACGATGATCAGCGAGAAGTACGGCGACGACATCGGCTCAACCTGATCCATCGGCACAATCTTCTGATTGGCCATGGTCGCGCGTTCGACATACAGCGCCCGCTCGGCGAGGCCGAGTTCTTCGAGCACTTGACGCACTTTGGGGAAGTTGCGCCCCAGCTTCATGATCACCGCCGCGTCGGCATCGGCCAGACGGCGCTTCAGATCTTCATGGGGCAGAACGCCGGAAAGCACCGACAGACTCTGGTTGCGATACACCAACGGCGCACCCAATACCGATGCGCCGCCCAGCATCGAGCACACACCCGGCACCACTTGCGCTTCATAGCGGGTGGCGAGGCGATCATGCAGATACATGTAGGAACCGTAGAAGAACGGATCGCCCTCACAGATCACCGCAACGTCGCGGCCGGCATCCAGATGCGCGGCCACCGTCTCGGCGGCCTCATCGTAGAAATCGCTGATGACTTGCTCATAGGAAAGCGGGGCCGGCAGCGCTTCGGTGGTCACCGGGTACACCAGCGGCAGCAGATTCTGCGCTTCTTGAAGGTGCGCTTCGATGATGCCGAAGGCGTTGCCCTTTTTGCCCTTGGCGACGAAGTACGCCACCACTGGCGATTCGCGCAGCAGGCGCAGAGCCTTGACAGTAATCAGCTCCGGATCACCAGGGCCGACGCCCAGGCCAATCAAACGACCTTTTGCCTGCATCATTCGATCTCCGTGGCGAGGGCATTGACCGCTGCGGCGGCCATGGCGCTGCCGCCGAGCCGACCTTGCATGATCACGAACGGTACGCCACGGCTGTCGGCCGCCAGCGCCGCTTTCGATTCGGCGGCGCCGACGAAGCCCACCGGGAAACCGAGGATCAGCGCCGGTTTTGGTGCGCCGGCGTCGAGCATTTCCAGTAGATAGAACAGCGCGGTCGGCGCGTTGCCGATCACCACCACACTGCCTTCCAGATGCGGCCGCCACAGTTCCAGCGCGGCGGCAGAACGGGTGTTGCCCAGTTCACGGGCCAGCTCCGGCACGCTGTCGTCGCGCAAGGTGCAGATCACTTCGTTGTTGGCCGGCAGGCGCGCGCGGGTCACGCCTTCGGAGACCATCCGCGCATCACACAGAATCGGCGCACCGGCAGCCAGCGCATCGCGCCCGGCCTTGCCCGCACCTTCGGAGAATTGCAGACCGTCGACAGACTCGACCATGCCGCAGGCGTGGATCACCCGCACCGCGAGTTTTTCCAGGTCGGCCGGGATGCGCGCCAGATTGGCTTCGCTGCGAATGATCGCGAAGGAGTTGCGATAGATCTCCTGACCGTCGCGGATGTAATCAAGCATCAAGGGGGCTCCGAGAGCGGACGGCGAGCAAGGTCGCGGCCGCTTCAATAGTAAGGTTGCGTGCGTGCAACGCGCCGAAACCCGGCTGCGCGGCATCGCGAAAATAGAGGTCGTAATGCCCGGCACTGACGGCCAGCAACGTCGCCGGGGCACAGTGGGCGGCGGCGCACGAACGCGTGCAGCCGGACAGATGCACGCTCTGGGCCTGGGGTAACAGGCTCGCCAGAGTACGAGCATCGTGCTTGGTGTCGGCCAGGCCTTTGCCGCAACCAGCGGAGCCGGTGCAGGCGATGAGTGTCGACAGGGGGTCAGCGGCCTCGGTGAGCAGACTCAGTTGCTGGAGACTTCCGAGCACTTGTGCGGCATCGCTCGCGCTCACGTTTGGCAGCAGCAGACTTTGCCACGGCGTGAAGCGCAGGCTGCCATCGCCGAACCGACGAGCCAGTTGCGCGGCACCGCGCAGCATGTCCGGGTCGAGACGGCCAAGTGGCGGCGCCGCGCCGATGTAAACCAGATTGTCGATATCTTGCGGGTGAGCGCCGATGCGCAGATCGTCCGCTGCCGGGGCACGTTGCCAGGCGCTGATCACCTTGATCGGCAGGCGTGTCCTGAGCTGTTCGAGAAACGCCAGCATCGGCAATTCGTCGAGCAGGTGGCGCATCCGCGTTTGCTCTGGCCGCGCCCGCTCAAGGAATAATTCCAGCACCGCCACCACCAGCGCGTGGCCGTTTTCCAGCGCCACGGCGCCGATGGCGCGATCCGTCGGGCAACCCGCCAGACCGAATGCCAGCAGCGTTTCACCGTCACGCTCGAATGCCGACAGCCACAGGTCATGCGGATGTTCGAGCATCGCCAGCGCTTCGCCGCCATCCAGTTGCACGGCGAACTTGGCGCTCAACACGTGGAAGCGTGGATGGCTTTGCAGGGTGTCGAGGATCTGTTCGGCGAGCGCCCGGGTGTCGACGCGCATTTGCCGGTCGATCCCGGCGGTCGGGCTGAGCATCAGGTTGCGCACATCGTCGCCCGCTGCCGTGCGTGGCCCCAGACCTGCGGCGAGCAGACTGTCGATCAGTGCAGCGGATTGCTGACCGATGCCACGTATTTGCAGGTTGGCGCGGTTGGTCGCCTCGATCACACCGCCGGCGAACTGTTCGGCGGCATTGGCCACCGCGTCAGCCTGATCGGCGCTGATCGAGCCACCATTGAGCTTGATCCGACAGATACCGCCGTCCAATGCCTGGACGATACGCAGCAACCCCGGGCAGGCCGAGGGGCGTATGGCGGTGGACATCGGGCGTTCGTTCAAGGGACTGACCGGTTGCGTGGGAAAGGCGCGGTATTATGCCTGCTTTGTCCGGCCGCATGATAAGTCTGCCCGTCGCCTCGTCAGGTCGAGCAGACAATAGAAGCGTCGCGGACACTTGGACGTCGGGGCACACGCTCAGTCCAGAGCGATGATTTGCTTATGACGCCGTTCACCCAACAACGAAATGATCGTGGCACGGGAAAGGTCATAGTCTTCCGGATCGGCCAGCGCCTTGTAACCATCGACATAGAGGTTACCCAGAACCTTTTCAGAATTGAAACGGTGTCGAAGAACGTTATCGACTATGGGTTCATCGAACTCGAAAGCTATCAACACAACCGTGATGGTCAGATCAGGGCAAACGACGCCGAACATGAACCGTACCCATTTATCCTGATGTACCACATGCTGTTGCAGCTCTTCAATTGCGGGCGCTGCGAGTGCCTGCTCAAGCCGTAGCTGCACGTTTGAGTCCATTACCGAAGCAACCGTTTCAGGTATCCATTCCCCCAGCACCTGTCGCGCCAGTCCCAATAAACTGAAACGGCCAGGCATTGACACAGGAAAGTTTGCATCGGGATTGTCCAGCAGCATTGCACCGGTCACCCTCATCGCCATCTTGTTGGCGCGGGTCCAAGTCTCTACCTGTGTTAAATCGGTAATCTTGTTGGTGGCCGCCGCTTGTGAATAAAGCAAGGCATCCAGACTGTCTTGCGTGTCTGATTCCGACAACTCATCCGCCACCAGAATCACAGCACCTGCGCATATGAACGCTTTGAATCCAAGGGTCTTGTGCATCGTCCACTCCTTAAAAGCCAGAGGTCTGCACCCCTGGCTCCCGTTAAATTCAGGCTTTGCCGAATTCAATGCTGAGTGCTTTTTGGCGCTGCTCGGCCAGTGCCTTGACGATCAGCGGTTCGGCGACACCGTAGTCGTCTTCCGAGATAGTCATGGTGGATGCACCGTTGTAGATTTCAACGCTGGAGCTTGTCCATTCAACAAACAGTACTTTGGTCGGCTGAGCCTTGGCGGTGTACTGCACGGCAGCCACGGCCATCGTAATGTCACCGTCAGCGTCTTCAAAAGAACTCGACATGCAGAAGTTACCGCCGTCGGCCTTTTTCGAGTTGTTTTCGAAAAGCTTCAACGCTTCCGGCTCATTCTTCAGCGCCTCCAGGGTGGCATCCGCTACCGTCGACAGCACTTTCAATGCTGCTTGACCTTTACTGACGGCCGCGCCCACCGCGGTGTGAATGATCGACAGTGCAAGGTTGTCCATGGTCAGCTTTTGCGAAGTTGCCTGGTAGCGGTGATAGGGCTCGCCAAAGACAAACCATCCCGCCAGTTTCATCAGACGCATGAATTCGTTATAACGCTGCTCTTTTTGGTTTGCCGCCGGAAACTTGAGCAGCGCACACAGATCGGCATACATATAAGTATTTTTAACAATTCGCTTGCTGCGCTTGGACATACTTGCGTCGAAGCCGGCAATACCCGAACCCATAATGGCCGCGTTCAATTCATCCTTATCGACAGGCAACGTAGCGCCTCCAGCCATCCTCGGCATAATCACCGGGGGTTGCGCTGCGATAAGTGCATTGGTTTCCTGAATCATCGCAACACGTTGCGCTGCGCTCATTACCTGATTGTTTACTTCATTCATAAAATAATCCCTTCTAATTAATTAAAACGCCGCCTTGGCGTAGAGGCAAAGTAACCGCCATAGAAAAACCAGGCAAGTTCCATTCAATTCAATTGATTTCTAAAAAAACAATAACTAAAGATGCTCCGACCTTTCGCACAGATCAGGACTTCAATGAGAGTTCTATTTCCTTGACCCTCATTTCGCGAACGGTCGCAGTCAACAAGTCCCGATACTTATCCATCTCTTTCGGCGTGGTCACGAAACGCCTGGACTGTAGATCAAGTTGAGCGCTGCTGTGCGTTATGTTCCAGAACAGATAAGTGGAAACCCATTCGTTATTAAGTAACCGCACATTACTGATCACGATCTCCAGTTCCTTATGCACGTTGTACTGTGCAGGGGCAAACCGGAAATCGCCCCACTTGCGCGTGCTGTCGGTGAACACTTCGACTCCGGCAGCGTCGTATTCAAGTAACTGGAAGGTTTCCTTCATCCGCTTGATCTTTTCCCTGCTCAACTGTGTCGACAGTGACTTCGCCCACACGTCTAGCACCGCACCGGAAAAATCATTGTCCGCGATAATCACAGGAGCATGTTCCAGCCCCCAACCGACAGACCAGAGCACCCCTGAATAAAACTCAAACCACTGTGCGGGTTCCCGTTTTCGGTTAAAGAGCTTATCAGCCCGGTATTCTGCCAGACGCATACTGTCTTTGATGAACTGCCGATCCTGCCGGGTCACTCCCGAAAGAAAGGACAACACATTACTGCCCATGACGACTGAACTACTTTCCCCAGAGAGTGATTCAATCTGTTGTTGCGTATCGCTCATAATAAACTTCTCCATTTTTCATTTTGCCCTCAGGCACTCATTCATTGATATCACGCGCACTTTTCTCTCAAAAACCAAGCGACGCACCATCCAATAGCAACTTACCAACAAACAAATCACTTCCTTGAGAAACAACATAAACATTTGATGTCTGATTCCACGCTGAAAATAGACAGCAGTCAGTTACCCGCCACCGCGTTATCATGTCGCCCATTAACGGCAAGTACGCGATTGAGGAACGGCATGACCCCTTGGCTCACGGTTGTAGGTATCGCTGAAGACGGCTTTAACGGTCTTGGTAAAAACGCCCGGCGTGCCCTGATGAATGCTTCGCGGATCGTCGGCGGACAGCGCCAGCTGGACCTGTTGCCGGTGTGCATCCGTGGCGTGCGCCAGTTATGGCCAAGTCCTTTCTCGCTGGCACCGGTACTGGACCGACGTGGCGAATCAGTTTGTGTGCTGGCCAGTGGTGACCCGATGTTCTACGGCGTCGGCGCCAGCCTCGCGCGTCAGGTGCCAAGCGACGAGATGCTGATCCTGCCTGCGCCGTCGTCCTGCTCGTTGGCTGCCGCCCGTCTCGGCTGGCCATTACAGGAAGTGGTGACACTGTCGCTGGTGGCCCGACCGCTGGCAGCCCTCAATGCCCAACTGTTCAGCGGCGTGCGCCTGTTGTTGCTGAGCAATGACGGACAGAGTCCGGGGGCGGTCGCGCAATTGCTCCGTGAGCGCGGTTTCGGCCCGAGTCGCATCAGCGTTCTGGAGCATTTGGGCGGCGCTGCCGAACGGCGTATCGACGCCACGGCCAATGCCTGGAACGAATCGCCGATTGCCGACCTCAACGTGATCGCCGTCGAATGCCTGGCCGACGCCCATGCTCCACGCCTTTCGCGCCTCGCCGGCCTCCCCGATTCGGCATTCGAGCATGACGGCCAACTGACCAAACGCGACGTGCGCGCCATCACCCTCGCCCGCCTCGCCCCGACGCCCGGTGAATTGCTGTGGGACGTCGGCGCCGGCAGCGGCTCGATCGGCATTGAATGGATGCGCGCGCACCCCAGTTGCCGGGCGCTGGCCATCGAAGCCGATGACGGCCGCCAGCAATTGATCGAACACAATCGCGATGCTTTGGGCGTGCCCGGCCTGCAATTGATCCGTGGCCGCGCACCGCAGGCGCTCGCAGGGCTGGAACGCCCGGACGCGATCTTCATCGGCGGCGGCGTGACCCGTGAAGGTGTCTTCGAGACTTGCTGGGAACAACTCAAACCCGGTGGCCGGCTGGTCGCCAACGCGGTGACACTGCAAAGTGAGATCAGCCTGATGAACTGGCGCGAACGCCATGGCGGCGAGCTGACGCGCATCCATGTCGCCCAGGCGCAACCGCTTGGCGAGTTCGACACCTGGCGTCAGGCGCTGCCAATTACCCTGCTCGATCTGGTCAAACCCCTCGATGCGTGACGAAACCGCCGAACAACCCGCGCCCCTGCGCAGTGGCCTGACCACCGGCAGCTGCGCCACGGCCACCAGCCTCGCTGCTGCCCGCCTGTTACTCGGTGGCATTGGCGCCGATGCGGTGCAGATTGTCTTGCCCAAAGGCAAGCAAGTGCAGATGCGTCTGGAGTTCTGCCGGTTGACCGACGACGGTGCCGAGGCCGGGACTATCAAAGACGCCGGCGACGACCCGGACGTGACCCACGGCGCCCTGCTCTATTCGCGGGTGCGCTTGATGGCCGAGCCGGGAATTCGTTTCAATGCCGGCGTGGGCGTAGGCACCGTGACCCGACCCGGACTGGTGCTGGGCGTCGGCGAACCGGCGATCAACCCGGTGCCGCGCAAGATGATCAGCGATCACCTGAGTCTGCTCGCCGCCGAGACCGGCTATGCCGGCGGCTTCGACGTCACGGTCAACGTCGAGGGCGGCGAGGCACTGGCGCTGAAAACCATGAACCCGCGCCTGGGCATTCTCGGCGGCTTGTCGATCCTCGGCACTAGCGGCATCGTCCGGCCATTTTCCTGCGCGGCATACATCGCGTCGATCCATCAAGGCATCGACGTCGCCAAAACCAACGGCTACCTGCACATCGCCGCCTGCACCGGCAACGCCAGCGAAGACACCATGCGCCGGGTCTACGACCTGCCGGAAATCGCCCTGATCGAAATGGGCGATTTCGTCGGCGCGGTGCTCAAGCATCTGCGCAAAGTGCCTGTGGATAAACTCAGCCTGTGCGGCGGCTTCGGCAAGATCAGCAAACTGGCGGCCGGGCACATGGATCTGCATTCACGGCATTCGAGTATCGACCTGCCGCAATTGGCGCAATGGGCAGCGGCGATTGGTGCCGATGAGGTTTTGCAGCAGAGCATTCGCGAGGCCAACACCAGTCAGCAGGCCTTGGCCATGGCCAGTGCGGCGGGTGTCGCGCTGGGTGATGAAGTGTGTCGCCATGCGCTGAATTTCGCCCGCAGCGTGGTGCCGGCGCAGGTCCAGGTCGAAGTGTTTGCGATTGATCGTCAGGGCGCGATTGTCGGGCATGCCGGAGGTTTTGCATGAAACGGATTTTGCTGCTGGGCGGTGTGACTGAAGCGCTGGCCATCGCGCGGACATTGGGGCCTTCGCACATTTACAGCCTGGCCGGTGTGGGCCGTGTGCCGACTGACTTGACCTGCCAGGTACGCGTCGGCGGCTACGGCGGCGCCGAAGGTCTGGCGCAGTTCATTCGCGACGAAGGCATCGATCTGCTGTTCGACGCCACGCATCCCTATGCTGCACAGATCAGCCACAACGCCGCCACCGCCGCGCAGTTGGCCGCAATCCCCTGCTGGGCCCTGCGCCGCCCGGCGTGGCAACCGCAGCCCGGTGATGACTGGCGCGAAGTCAGCGACTGGGCTGAGTTGATGACAGCCCTCAAACCGTTTCGCCGACCGCTGTTCACCCTCGGCCGCGAACCACTGCAACACCTCGATGAAATCCCAGCAGACCAGTTCTGGACCCTGCGCGCCCTCGACGTTTACCCCGGCAACGCACGCTGCGAAGTGATCGGCGCGCGCGGGCCGTTTCTGCTGGAGGATGAACGTGCGTTGTTCGAGCGGCGGCAGATCGATGTGCTGATCAGCAAAAACAGCGGCAGCACCGCGACCGAGCCGAAGCTGGAAGTGGCGCGTGAGCGTGGAGTGCCGGTGATTGTGTTGAAGCGGCCGGGGTTGCCGGGGGTTGATCGGGAGTTTGGGTCGACGTCTGAAGTCCTCGCAGCTCTATCCGTGTCAGATAAATCCTGATTTCGAATTTACTCGCGAATTGGCCGGCAATTTTTTAAGACGCGGCCGACTGTACTCTGCTACAGCTTCCCCCCCAATATTTCGATTCCTTTTATCCAAATAGCCGACACGTCAGCAAACTCCCATCAATGTCCTAACGGGAGTTTGTCGCTTGCCATGCTGTATCCCAAGGAATACGATCCAGACATGATCGACTTTGAACGATCCCGCACATTCGCCGATTGGCTCGACTGTTTGAAAGACACCATCGGCAAAGCTCGAATCATCGCCAGACTGCGAGCGGCGGAGCACGGAAACTTTGGTGATTGCGAGTTCGTAGGCGACACCGTTTATGAAATGCGTGTACATGTCGGCCCTGGTTACAGGATGTACTTCACACGCCGAGGCGAGGTGGTTTATTTGCTACTGATCGGGGGCGACAAGTCGACACAAAAACGAGATATCAAACGCGCCATACAGATGGCGCAAAGCATCGGAAATGAGGAGTAAGTCATGACCGAAAAATTCAGCCGTTTCGACGCTGCAGAATTTCTTAAAACACCCGAAGAAATGGCCGCATACCTCGACGCGTGTTTTGACGAAGATGCGGGTGATGGAGTGCTGATACGGGCAGCACTCAATGATATTGCCAGAGCTCAGGGCATGACCCAAGTGGCACGCGATGCTGGCTTGGGCCGGGAAAGTCTTTATAAAGCGCTGAGCAGCACTGGCAATCCCGAATTCGCAACTATCATGAAAGTCATGAAAGCCTTGGGTTTGAGATTGCACGCTGTCGCTCAGTGAGCACTCTGCGACACCAAACCGCACGACGCTTTTTTACTTATCGGCCCTGATCAGGCTAAATAGCCGCGCCTGATCGCCCACCCAACGGATCTGTCCCATGAACCGACACCGGCTAGCCATTGCCTGGATCGCCTGCTTTGCAGTGCTGTTCAATATGCTTGCCATGCCGATGACGGGAGCGATGGCGCAGGTGGCCAATTCACCGGCCGAGCAATTGCTCTGGAGCAGTTTCTGCACCGGCAGCGGGACGAAGATGGTGGCGATCAATATCGGCACCACGGATCAGCAAGCCCCGTCCGACGACAACCATTCCAACATGCAGCATTGCTGGTGTTGCTCGGGGTCAGCGCCGCTGGTGGCGCTGCCGGGGCATTCGCCGCAGCTGTATTTCGCCCGTTTCGAAAGCAATCGCAGCGTGGCGCCCGCCTCTCTGCAAACACCAACACCGCGCCAGCAATGGCCGAGTCTTAATCCCCGCGCTTCCCCTCTGGTTTGATTTGTTCCCGCATTTGACCTGCGTTTTCAAATCGTTCTGGAGAACTGCCATGTTGAACAAATTCATCGTCATCGCTGCGCTGTTGCTGCCGGCGTGCTTCGCCCATGCCCACGAATACAAGGCTGGCGAGCTGGAAATCGCGCACCCGTGGTCGCAGGAACTGCCGCCCAATGCGCCGACTGTCGCCGCTTACTTCGTGATCAACAATCCCGGCAAGACCGACGACCGCTTGCTCAGCGTCGACTCACCGATCTCGGGCAAAGCCGAGCTGCACGAGCACGTCATGCAGGGCGATCTGATGAAGATGCAACAGGTGCCGAACGTGTCGGTGCCCGCCGGCGGCCAAGTGACCTTCGCACCGATGGCCTATCACGTGATGCTGCTGGAGCTCAAAGACCGCAGCCTGCTCAGCGACGGCAAACGCTTCCCGCTGACGATGCACTTCGAGAAGGCCGGTAACGTGACGGTCGAAGTCGCCGTGCAGAAGAAACCACCGCAAACCACGCAGGCCCACGCGCACGCTCAATAACCGCTCCGGTTGACGACGCCCATGCGCCCGTCGCGCGCCAGGCCATCCTTGCAACGCCGTCAGGCTGAACACCTGACTCGCGGCAGCTGGATCGCCCTGTTCGCCATGTTGATGATCTTTATCGGCCCACTGATTTCTCAGTCGATGCCGATGGATCAACACGCCTCGACCTCCATGCCGATGAGCATGGACATGTCGATGGACATGCCCGGCATGGAGCACTCGGGGCACGACGCCAAGCCTTCCGCCGAACACTGCCCGCCGCAATCCTCGCACCATGCCATGTGGGAAAAGTGCGGTTATTGCAGCCTGCTGTTCAATTGCCCGGCGCTGACCGGCGGTGGTTCATTCGCCGCATTCAGCATCGCCCACGCCAACACCATCACCCCGCCCTCCCCACGCTTGGGCCATGCCCGGCAAACCTTCTTCCCCGGCGCCCGCACCCGCGCCCCGCCCGTCGCAGCCTAATCACCCACCGCTGATTACACACGGTTGAGAAGACAGCTTCAGGCTGCCGGCCGTGTCGTTTACGACTGTTTGATGGAAATTGTCATGTCCAGGTTTTCTGCTGTTCCACGTCTGAGCTGCGCTCAGGCGAACTTCGCTTTGAACGAATCGCGCATTCGTTTCAGGCACGCGAGCGCCGTCCTTTGCGGTGTCCTGCTGTCCCCATTGGTGCTGGCCGATGATCACACCGCACACGCGGATGAACTGAGCCCGACGGTGATCACCGCCATTGCGCCCAGTTCGCCACTGACCATCGTCACCAACCCCAAAGACCCACGCCAACCGGTGCCGGCCAGTGATGGCGGCGATTATCTGAAAACCATTCCGGGCTTCGCCCTGGTGCGCAATGGCGGCACCAACGGTGATCCGGTGCTGCGCGGCATGTTCGGTTCGCGCCTCAATATCCTCACCAACGGCAGCATGATGCTCGGCGCCTGCCCCGGCCGCATGGACGCGCCGACCTCGTACATTTCGCCGGAAACCTACGACAAACTCACCGTGATCAAAGGCCCGCAAACCGTGCTGTATGGCCCGGGTGCCTCGGCCGGCACGATTCTGTTCGACCGCGAGCCGGAGAGCTTTGGCGAGCTCGGCACGCGGGTGAACGCGAGCATTCTGGCTGGCTCCCACGGGCGCTTCGACAAGGTCATCGATGCCGCTGCCGGCGGGCCGCTGGGTTACGTGCGGGTAATCGGCAACACCGCGCATTCCGACGATTATCGCGACGGCAACAACGACATCGTCGCCTCGCGCTATGACAAGTGGAACGGCGACGTGGCGCTCGGTTGGACCCCGGACGCCGATACCCTGATCGAGCTGACTGCCGGCAAGGGCGACGGCGAGGCTCGCTACGCCGGGCGCGGCATGGACGGTTCACAGTTCCTGCGCGAGAGCCTCGGCCTGCGCATGGAGAAATCCAACATCACCGACGTACTGGAGACGCTGGAGGCGCATATCTACTACAACTACGCCGACCACGTGATGGACAACTACACCCTGCGCACGCCGTCCGGCACCGGGATGATGGCAGGTCCCATGGCGTCCAACGTCGACCGCCGCACACTCGGCGCGCGTATCAAGGCGACCTGGCGCTGGGCTGACATTCAACTGATCACCGGGCTCGACGCGCAGACCAATGAACACCGCCAGCGCAGCGCAATGGGCATCGACACCTACAAGGACGTACCGCGCAACAAGGACGCCGATTTCCACAACTACGGCGTGTTCAGCGAGATGACCTGGTACGCCGCCGACCGCGACCGGCTGATCACCGGCGCTCGAATCGACCGTGCTTCAGCCAAGGACTACCGGCAAACCAGCGGTTCGCGAATGATGGCTCGCCCAAACCCGACCGCCGACAACACCCGTGCCGACACATTGCCCAGCGGCTTCGTGCGTTACGAGCATGACCTGGCCGACAGCCCGACCACGCTCTACGCCGGCCTCGGCCACGCACAGCGCTTCCCGGATTACTGGGAGCTGTTTTCGCCCAAGTCCGGCCCTGCCGGTTCGGTCAATGCGTTCGACTCGATCAAACCGGAAAAAACCACCCAGCTGGATTTCGGCGTGAACTACAAGAGTGCCGATCTTGAGGCCTGGGCCTCTGGGTACATCGGTGTGGTGCGTGACTACATCCTCTTTGACTACACCCCGACGATGATGGGCATGAGCACTTCGCGCGCCGAGAACATCGACGCGCGAATCATGGGCGGTGAACTCGGTGCGGCTTACAACCTCACCGATAACTGGAAAGCCGATGCGACCCTGGCTTACGCCTGGGGCAAGAACAGCAGCGACGGCTCGGCCCTGCCACAAATGCCGCCGCTCGATGCACGGTTCGGCCTGACCTACAGCGAAAACAACTGGAGCGCCGGCGCACTCTGGAGGGTGGTGGCCAAGCAAAACCGTATCGATCAGAACAAGGGCAACGTGGTCGGCAAGGATTACGACAAGAGTTCGGGCTTCGGCGTGTTCTCGCTCAACGGTGCCTACCGGATCAACAAGAACTGGAAGGTCAGCAGCGGCGTCGACAACCTGTTCGGCAAGGCTTACGCCGAACACCTGAACCTGGCGGGCAACGCCGGTTTCGGCTACCCGGCCAATGACCCGCAAGCCATCAATGAGCCGGGGCGCACGCTCTGGACCAAGGTGGACATGAGTTTCTAACACCCACCCATGTGGGAGCGAGCCTGCTCGCGAAGGCGTCGTGCCAGACGACATCGATGTTGGATGTGACGTCCCCTTCGCGAGCAGGCTCGCTCCCACAGGGAATGCGGTGTAGCAACCTGAATAAACAACTAAAAGATCCAAGCCAAGCGGAGCAAACGTGATGCAAAAGCCCAAACCCAATTTCTACAATCTGGCCTGGCGCTGGCATTTCTATGCCGGTTTATTCGTCGCGCCCTTCATGGTGATGTTGGCCCTGACCGGCATCATTTACCTGTTCAAACCCCAGCTCGATTCGCTGATGTACAGCAGCCTGCTCAACGTTCCGGCCGGCCATCACACGGTTCCGGCCGATGACTTGCTGCAACGGGTGAAAAGCGCTTACCCACGAGGTCAGGTCACGCAGTACCTGCCGCCGCTTAACGCCGAGCGCAGTGCGCAATTCGTGGTGAAAGATGCCGGCCACGAACTCAACGTCTTCGTCGATCCATACCACGGCGACATCCTCGGCGAGCAGGATGCCAAGCAGAATCTGCAAGCCATCGCCCGCGCCATTCACGGCGAATTGATGATCGGCACTGTCGGTGACCGACTCATCGAAATGGCCGCCGGTTGGGGCGTGGTGCTGGTGGTGTCGGGGCTGTTCCTGTGGTGGCCGCGCGGTCAGGCGGCGGGAATTCTGTGGCCACGTCTGAACAGTCGCGGCCGCGTGTTGTGGCGTGACCTGCACGCGGTCACCGGGTTCTGGGGCGCGACCCTGTTGCTGGTGATGCTGCTCAGTGGCATGACCTGGACCGGCTTCTGGGGCAAGCAATACGCCCAGGTGTGGAACGTGTTCCCGGCGGCCATGTGGGACAACGTGCCGACCTCTGACGTCGAGGCGCGCAGCCTCAACAGTGCCACCCGCCAAACCGTGCCATGGGCGATGGAAAACACACCGATGCCGATGTCCGGCGACCACGCCGAACACATGGCCCACGGCAGCGCAAATGCAGGCCCCGCCGCGCCAACCATCAGCCTGCAAGCCGTGCAGGACATCGCCACTCAACGCCAGGTCGAACCCGGCTACAGCATCACCCTGCCGACCACCGCTACCGGTGTATTCACTATCGCCGTATTCGCTGACGACCCGCGCAACGACGCGACCCTGCACGTCGATCAGTACACCGGAAAAGTCCTCGCCGATGTGCGTTTCGAGCAGTACGGCACAGTGGCCCGCGCCACGGAAATCGGCGTGATGCTGCACGAAGGCAAGATGTTCGGCACCTTCAACCAGATTGTCGTGCTGCTGATCTGCCTGATGATCCTGCTCAGCGCCGTCAGTGGTGTGGTGATCTGGTGGAAGCGCCGGCCACAGGGCAAATTCGGCGTTCCGCCGCTGCGTCATGACTTGCCGAAATGGAAAACCGGGGTGGTGATCATGCTGGCGCTGGCGGTGATTTTCCCGTTGGTGGGGGCTTCGCTGGTGGTGGTGTGGTTGCTTGATCGCCTGCTGTTGTCGCGACTTGGTCGGCAAGCTGAATCTGCCTCACCTTCATCATGAATCAGGCGAGATGCGCGTTTTAGGCAGCTCTATAGAATGCCGGGGCTTATAATCCGGTAATTCTTAGTGTTACTGTATAACGCGAATTTGCCATTCTGCCCGCAGCCAAAAGCTGCGGGCTTTCTTTTGAAGAAGTGATTCTCCACCCCGATGAACAAGTACCTCTTGTCCAGCCTCTGTCTGTTCGCCATGAACAGCGCGCATGCCGATAGCCCAGTACTGACCCTGCCTACTGGCAGCATCACTGCGCCGGCAGTTGACGACGAAAGCGTCAGCCTCACCACTGCGACCACAGCCGGCTCGCGCCTGAACCTCAGCGCCATGCAGACCCCGGCCAGTGTCGAGAGCCTGAGCGGCGAGCAGGTCCGCGTCCGGGGTGATCGCAGCGTGCAGGACGCCGTGTCGCGCAGCACCGGCATCAGCCGCACCGGCACGCCGGGCGATGGCGGCACATCGTTACAGGCGCGGGGTTTTGCCGGGCAGAGTTCGGTGATGCAGCTGTATGACGGCAATCGGATGTACAGCGGCATGGGCACGGTGACCTTTCCGGTCGACACCTGGTCGGTGGACCGCGTCGATGTGCTGCGCGGCCCCGCTTCGGTGCTGTACGGCGAAGGCGCGACCGGCGCGGTGGTCAACGTGATCCCGAAAAAGCCGTTCGCAGGCGAAATCGAAAACCATGTGCGCCTCGGCTATGGCTCCTACGACAGCCAGCAACAGGCCTTCGACAGCGGTGGTTCGCTGAGCGATACCCTGAGCTATCGCCTCAATCTCAATCGCCTGCGCAGCAACGGCTGGATCGATCGCGGCGACTCGTCCAGCGACTTCATCAGCGCCGCCCTGCGCTGGCAGGCCACTGATGATCTGACCTTCACCCTCGCCCACGACTACGGCGACCAGCGTCCGCAAAACTACTTCGGCACCCCGCTGATCAACGGCCACTTCAAGGACAGCCTGCGCAACAAGAACTACAACGTGCGCGACGACAAACAGCACTACAACGATCAGTGGACGCGGTTGACCAGCGACTGGCAGATCAATGATGCCGTCAGCGCCAGCAACGAGCTTTACTACCTCAAGGCCCAGCGCCGCTGGCAGAACGCCGAGAACTACAACTTCGACGCGGGCAGCCAACAACTGAGCCGCAGCGGTTACTTCGGCATCGGCCACCAGCAGGAGCAAGTCGGCGATCGTCAGACGTTCACCTTCAAGCATTCGCTGTTCGGCCTCGACAGCCAGACCGTGACCGGCGTCGACTACAACCGCATCCGCTTCCAGCTCGACAGCAACTCGCCGTTCAACGATGTCTTGCCCAATGGCCAACCGCTGGATCTGCATCATCCGCAACCAGGCTATTTCGAGAGCAGCAATCCATACCGCGACCAGTTCGACAGCACCACCAAACAGATGTCGGTGTTCGCCGAAAACCGCACGCAATTGAGTGAGCGCTGGTCGCTGGTGACCGGCGTGCGTCGCGACTATGTACACGTGGATCGCAACAATCTGGTCGACGATAGCCAAAGCGACAAGACCCTGACCGGCAACAACTGGAAGGCCGGGCTGGTGTTTGCGCTGACGCCCGAGACTTCGTTCTATGGCCAGGTCGCGACCAGTACCGATGGCATCGGCGGGCTTGTTTCACTGAGCCCGAGCCAGCAGCAATACGATCTGTCGACGGCCCGGCAGACGGAAATCGGCCTGAAGCAATTGTTCTGGGATCAGCGCGGCGAGTTCACGTTGGCGGCGTATCGCATCGTCAAGAAGAAGCTGCTGACCGATGACCCGGGCAATCCGACGCTCAAGCAGCAGGTCGGCCAGCAATCGTCCAACGGTCTGGAAGCCAGCCTTGATCTGCAATTGCCGCACGCCTGGCAACTGCTGGCCAACGCGGCGATTGTGAAGGCGAAGTACGACGATTTTTCCGAAGTGGTGAACGGGCAGACCCTGTCGTACAACGGCAATCGCCCGGTGGACGTGCCACGACGCACTGCGAATCTGTGGCTGAACAAAGCACTTACCGATGACCTGAAGGCCGGTGCGGGCGTGCGCTATGTCGATGCACGTTACGCTGATATGGCTAATCGCAATGAGCTGCCGAGCTACACCGTGGTGGATGCGACAATGTCGTGGCAGGCCTTGCGTAACACGACCCTGGGGTTGCAGGTGAACAATCTGTTTGACCGCCGGTATGCGCAAAGCCAATACAATGGCGGGCAGCAGTGGATCCTCGGCGAGCCGAGGTCGTTTTTTATCACTGCTGATTACACCTTTTGATTCACCGGCCCCTTCGCGAGCAAGCCCGCTCCCACATTGAAATGCGTTCCACTGTGGGAGCGGGCTTGCTCGCGAAGGCGTCATCAGCAGCACCCGATGTTTCAGAGTAGAAGATGACCTCACTGACAATCGCCAACCTCGCCTGGACACCCCTGGGCCACGGCCACTGCCATCACCAGTTCCAGCTGCGTGACGCCTCGTTGCGCGTGGCCGCCGGTGAGTTTGTAGGTCTGATCGGCCCCAACGGCAGCGGCAAGACCAGTCTGCTGCGGTGCGCCTACCGTTTCAGTCAGCCGGAACACGGTGAGGTAAACCTCGGTCACCACAACGTGTGGAAACAATCCTCACGCTGGTGCGCACAACGCATCGCCGTGGTTTTGCAGGAGTTCCCCGACGCCTTCGGCCTGACCGTCGAAGAAGTGGTCGCCATGGGCCGCACGCCGCACAAAGGCCTGTTCGACGGCGAAACCCTTGAGGATCAAAACCTCGCAACACAGGCGCTCAAATCAGTCGGCCTCGAAGGCTTCGAGGACCACGCCTTCGCCACGCTGTCGGGCGGTGAAAAACAGCGCGTAATCCTCGCCCGCGCCCTGACCCAGCAACCGCAACTGCTGATCCTCGACGAGCCAACCAACCACCTCGACCCGCGCTATCAGCTGGAACTGCTGCAACTGGTCAAACGCTTGCAGATCGGCACCCTCGCCAGCATCCACGATTTGAATCTGGCCGCCGCGTTCTGCGACCGACTGTACGTGATCAATCACGGTCGCATCGTCGCCAGCGGCACACCGCAAGAAGTGCTCACCACTGAACTGCTGCGCGACGTCTTCGGCGTCGACGCCTTGATCGACTCCCACCCCCTTCACGGCTACCCGCGAATCACCTGGATAACCCGACCATGACTGTGCGTTCCCTGCTTTGCGTCGCTCTTTTGTTGTGCAGTGCCCAAGCGCTGGCCGAGGCCACGAAATACCCGCTGACGGTGCAAAGCTGCAACCGTGAAGTCACCTTCACGCAAGCGCCGAAACACGCGGTCAGCCACGACATCAACATGACCCAGATGATGCTCGCCCTCGGCCTGAAATCGCGGATGGCCGGTTACAGCGGCGTCAGTGGCTGGAAGTCGGTCACCCCTGAGATGCAGTCGCTGCTCGACGGCCTGCCGGAGTTGGCCGCGAAGTATCCGTCGGTGGAAACCCTGCTCAACGCCAACGTCGATTTCTTCTTCGCCGGCTGGGATTACGGCATGCGCGTGGGCGGTGATCTCACGCCGCAGACCCTGCAACCGCTGGGCATCAACGTGTATGAGCTGACCGAGTCCTGCGCTTTCGTGATGAAACGCCCGGCCGCCTCGCTTGAAGACACCTACAACGACCTGCGCAACCTCGGCAAAATCTTCGACGTGCAGGATCGCGCCAATGCGCTGATTGCCCGGATGCAGGCGCAAGTCGCCGAAGTGCGCAAAAACCTGCCGGCCGAAAAGCCGCGGGTGTTCCTCTACGACAGCGGTGAAGACCGTGCCATGACCTCCGGCCGCCTCGGCATGCCGCAAGCGCTGATCGACGCGGCCGGTGGGCGCAACATTCTCGATGACGTCGACGCGAGCTGGACGCGGGTCAACTGGGAGACCGTGGTCGAGCACAATCCGCAGGTGATCGTGATCGTCGACTACAGCGAAATCACCGCCGATCAAAAGATTGAATTCCTGCTGAAGAACAAAGCCCTGCAATCGGTGGATGCAATCAAAAACCAACGCTTCATTGTCATCCCTTATGTGCAAGCCACACCGGGCATCGACAATGTGCTGGCCGTTGAAACCCTGGCCAAAGGTTTCCACGGCGAATGATCAACCGTCGCTACGCCCTGTTGCTGATCGCCCTCGGCGCCGTGTTGTTGCTGTCGTGCGTGGTCTCGCTGGGCTTCGGGCCCGCGCGGGTGCCGGTGGATGTGGTGTGGCGGATCCTGCTGCACAAGGCGTTCGGTTTCGGCGAAGTGAGCTGGAGCGCCGGGCAGGAACACATCGTCTGGCTGATCCGCGTGCCGCGCATGTTGCTCGGTGCGCTGGTCGGTGCTGGCCTCGCACTGATCGGCGCGGTGCTGCAAGCGGTGACGCGCAATCCGTTGGCCGATCCGCACCTGCTTGGCGTCACCTCCGGGGCAACGCTGGGCGCGGTGATCGTGGTGCTGCATGTCGGTGAAATCATCGGCCTGCTGACCTTGCCGATTGCGGCGTTTATCGGCGCCTTGCTAAGCATGCTGGTGGTGTTGGCGATCGCCAGTCGCCATGGCCGGCTCGACAGCGACCGCTTGTTGCTCTGCGGTGTGGCGGTGTCGTTCGTGATGATGGCGATCGCCAATCTGCTGCTGTTCATGGGCGACCACCGCGCCAGCTCGGCCGTGATGTTCTGGATGCTCGGCGGCCTCGGTCTGGCGCGCTGGGAGTTGCTTGCAGTGCCAGCGGCCAGTGTGTTGCTCGGGTTGATCTTGCTGCTGGGCATGGCCCGCCCGTTGAACGCGTTGATGGCCGGCGAACAGACCGCCGTCACCCTCGGCCTGAACGCGCGGTCGGTACGTTTGCGGGTGTTTGTCATTGCCTCGCTGATGACCGGGGTGCTGGTGTCGATCAGTGGCTCGATCGGTTTTGTCGGACTGATGGTGCCGCACATTGCCCGGCGTCTGGTCGGTGCCGAACATCGGCGATTGCTACCGGTGTGCGTGCTGCTTGGCAGTGTGTTTCTGATCTGGGTCGACGTCGCCGCCCGCACAATGATCGCTCCCGAAGACTTGCCCATCGGCGTCGCCACGGCCGCAATCGGCGGGCTGTTCTTCATCGGTCTGATGCGCCGTCGCTGACGCTCCACCTTTCAAAACTGTGGGAGCGGGCTTGCTCGCGAAAGCGGTGTGGCAGTCAATGGATAAGGTGACTGACACGACGCCTTCGCGAGCAAGCCCGCTCCCACATTTGATTTTTGTTTACCACCAGATCGCGCCCCAATCTGGCGCGGCCGCCTGCACCAACGCTCCACGAGCGTTCCTTCATGGTGCACCCAACCCACGCGCAAGCGCTCTAAACCGACATTTTCCTGCCCATCCCCGACCGGGCACAGCCCTTGCAAAACACCCTTCAGTCGTCCGCATCTGCCAACCATAAAAAACTTTAACGTTCATGGAGATCGCACAATGAAGCGTCGCAGTTTGATCAAGGCTTTCACACTCACGGCATCCATTGCCGCGATGGGCATGACCTGGACCGTCCAGGCCGCCGAGACCATCAAGGTCGGGATTCTGCATTCGTTGTCCGGCACCATGGCGATCTCCGAAACGTCGCTCAAAGACATGGCGCTGATGACCATCGACGAGATCAACGCCAAGGGCGGCGTGAACGGCAAGATGCTGGAACCGGTGGTGGTCGACCCGGCCTCGAACTGGCCGCTGTTCGCGGAAAAGGGTCGGCAGTTGCTGACCCAGGACAAGGTTGCCGTGGTGTTCGGCTGCTGGACGTCGGTATCGCGTAAATCGGTGCTGCCGGTGTTCGAAGAACTCAATGGCCTGCTGTTCTACCCGGTGCAATACGAAGGCGAAGAGATGTCGCCGAACGTCTTCTACACCGGCGCAGCGCCGAACCAGCAGGCGATCCCGGCGGTTGAATACCTGATGAGCGAAGAAGGCGGCAGCGCCAAGCGCTACTTCCTGCTCGGCACCGACTACGTCTACCCGCGCACCACCAACAAGATCCTGCGTTCGTTCCTGCACTCCAAAGGTGTGGCCGACAAAGACATCGAAGAGGTCTACACCCCGTTCGGTCACAGCGACTATCAAACCATCGTCGCCAACATCAAAAAATTCTCGGCCGGTGGCAAGACTGCCGTTATCTCCACGGTCAACGGCGACTCCAACGTGCCGTTCTATAAAGAACTGGCCAACCAAGGGTTGAAGGCGACTGACGTACCGGTCGTGGCGTTCTCGGTCGGCGAAGAAGAACTGCGCGGCATCGACACCAAACCGCTGGTGGGCAACCTCGCGGCGTGGAACTACTTCGAGTCGGTGGAGAACCCGCAGAACCAGAAATTCGTCGCTGACTGGAAAGCCTACGCGAAGAAACACAACCTGCCCGGCGCTGACAAAGCGGTGACCAACGACCCGATGGAAGCCACTTACGTCGGCATCCACATGTGGGCGCAAGCGGTTGAAAAAGCCAAGTCCACCGACGTCGACAAGGTTCGCGAAGCGCTGGCCGGCCAGACCTTTGCTGCACCGTCGGGCTACACCCTGACCATGGACAAGACCAACCACCACCTGCACAAACCGGTGATGATCGGCGAGATCCAGGCGGACGGTCAGTTCAACGTGGTGTGGCAGACCGAAGGGCCGATCCGCGCCCAGCCGTGGAGCCCGTTCATTCAGGGCAACGACAAGAAGCCGGATTATGCGGTGAAGAGCAACTGAGCCATTGGGTGTCAGCCTTGCGCTTGGCGTGAGGCCGACACAATCCACCTGTGGGAGCGGGCTTGCTCGCGAAAGCGGACTCACATTCAACATGTCAGTCGACTGACCAACCGCTTTCGCGAGCAAGCCCGCTCCCACCATTAGTCCGCGCAAGGCGATTCTTTATGCCGACTACCCTTTACCGCTTCATCCTCGCCATCGCACTGCTGTTGCCGATGGCTGCCTTTGCCGGCGACGCCGAAGACTTCGTCGCGGCCAATCCCGTGCAGCAGGCCAAACTGCTCGAAACCTGGGCCGCGCAGCCCGATCCGACCCGTATCGAACTGATCAACGCCCTGCAAAAAGGCGAACTGACCATCGACGGCCAAGCCAAAACCCTGCGCCTGAACAACCGCCTGCGGGGTCTGATCGACACCGCCATGGCCAGCCACCAATTGCTCGCCGCCGACGCCAAAATCCGTCTGAGCGCCGCGCAGCAATTGCAGAAAAGCGCGAAACCCGCGCAGCTGAAATTCCTCGACCAGCAACTGGCGGGTGAAAAAGATGAAAGCGTCCACGCCGCCCTGAGCCTGGCGTTGGCCAATCTGCAATTGGTCGATACCGATCCGGCGGTGCGTCTGGCGGCCGTGCGCCTGCTTGGCGAAACCGGTGATCCACTGGCGCGCACGCGCCTAGAAGGCTTGCTCGAACCCGGCGTCGAAGCGGATGCCAATGTGCGTACCGCCGCCGAAACCAGCCTCGCTCAGGTCAAACGCAAACTGCTGATCGGCGAAATGCTCGGTCAGGCGTTCAGCGGCATGTCCCTCGGCTCGATTCTGCTGCTGGCTGCACTCGGTCTGGCGATCACCTTCGGCTTGCTCGGGGTGATCAACATGGCCCACGGCGAGATGCTGATGCTCGGCGCCTACTCGACGTATGTGGTGCAGTTGATGTTCCAGCGTTATGCACCGCAGGCCATTGAGTTCTATCCACTGATCGCATTGCCGGTCGCATTTTTCGTCACCGCCGCCATCGGCATGGCGCTGGAGCGCACGGTGATTCGTCACCTCTACGGCCGACCACTGGAAACCCTCCTCGCGACGTGGGGCATCAGCCTGATGCTGATTCAACTGGTGCGCCTGCTGTTCGGCGCACAGAACGTCGAAGTGGCAAACCCGGCGTGGCTGTCCGGCGGCATTCAAGTGCTGCCGAATCTGGTGCTGCCGTACAACCGCATCGTCATCATCGCCTTCGCGCTGTTTGTGGTTGTCCTCACCTGGCTGCTGCTGAACAAGACCCGGTTAGGCCTCAACGTTCGCGCAGTTACCCAGAACCGCAACATGGCCGCCTGCTGCGGTGTGCCGACCGGGCGCGTCGACATGCTCGCCTTCGGCCTCGGTTCGGGCATCGCCGGCCTCGGCGGTGTAGCGCTGAGCCAGATCGGCAATGTCGGCCCGGATCTCGGCCAGAGCTACATCATCGATTCGTTCCTGGTCGTGGTGCTTGGCGGTGTTGGCCAGTTGGCCGGCAGCGTGCTCGCGGCGTTCGGCCTCGGTATCGCCAACAAGATTCTTGAACCGCAGATCGGTGCGGTGCTCGGCAAGATCCTGATCCTCGCGCTGATCATTCTGTTTATCCAGAAACGTCCGCAAGGCCTCTTCGCACTGAAAGGACGGGTGATCGACTGATGAACCAGCCTCTATTAGTCACGGCCACGCAAAAGGCCGGCCCCAAAGTCACGATTGCAGTTGGCGTAGTCATCCTCGCCTTGCTGATCGCATTGCCGCTGCTGTCGCTGTTGTCACCGGACAGCGCGCTGCACGTCTCCGCGTACACCCTGACGTTGGTCGGCAAGATTCTTTGCTACGCCATTGTCGCCCTGGCGCTGGATCTGGTCTGGGGTTACGCCGGTCTGTTGTCCCTCGGCCACGGCTTGTTCTTCGCCCTCGGCGGTTATGCGATGGGCATGTACCTGATGCGTCAGGCCGCCGGTGATGGCTTGCCGGCGTTCATGACCTTCCTGTCGTGGAGCGAATTGCCGTGGTACTGGACCGGCACCAGCAGTTTTGTCTGGGCCATGTGCCTGGTGGTGCTGGCGCCGGGTTTGCTGGCGCTGGTGTTCGGTTTCTTCGCCTTCCGTTCGCGGATCAAGGGCGTGTATTTCTCGATCATGACCCAGGCCTTGACCTTCGCTGGCATGCTCCTGTTTTTCCGCAACGAGACCGGGTTCGGCGGCAACAACGGCTTCACCAATTTCCGCACGATTCTGGGTTTCGGCATCACTGAGCCCGGCACTCGCGCGGTGCTGTTTCTGGCCACGGTGTTGCTGCTGGTGGCGAGTCTGTTCATTGGCTGGCGCCTGGCGCAGAGCAAGTTCGGTCGAGTACTGACAGCATTGCGCGATGCGGAAAACCGTCTGATGTTCTGCGGCTACGATCCGCGTGGTTTCAAGCTGTTCGTCTGGGTGTTGAGTGCGGTGTTGTGCGGTTTGGCCGGGGCGTTGTACGTGCCGCAAGTCGGGATCATCAACCCGAGCGAAATGTCGCCGACCAACTCGATTGAAGCGGCGGTCTGGGTCGCCCTCGGCGGTCGCGGCACCTTGATCGGCCCGTTGCTCGGCGCCGGTGTGGTCAACGGCATGAAGAGCTGGTTCACCGTGGCGTTCCCGGAATACTGGCTGTTTTTCCTCGGCGCGCTGTTCATCGTCGTGACCCTGTACCTGCCTAAAGGCGTGATCGGTCTGCTGAAGAAACGAGGTGAATCATGAGAGTCACGGCGAGCGCTGAATTCATGCTGGAGCCAGCCTTTTTCCCCGTCGAGCCGAACAAGGACGCCGGCACCAGCCGCGATTCCATCGGCCTCGGCCAACGCGTCGGCCCGGGGCTCGATACCCGCCACGGCACGATCCTGACACTTGAAGACATCAGCGTCAGCTTCGACGGCTTCCGCGCATTGAACAATCTCAACCTGTACATCGGCGTCGGCGAGCTGCGCTGCATCATCGGCCCCAACGGCGCCGGTAAAACCACGCTGATGGACGTGATCACCGGCAAGACCCGCCCCAGCCATGGCAAGGCGTGGTTCGGCGAAACCCTCGACCTGACGCAGATGAGCGAAGTGCAGATCGCCCAGGCCGGCATCGGTCGCAAGTTCCAAAAGCCGACGGTGTTTGAAGCGCTGAGTGTGTTTGAAAACCTCGAACTGGCGCAGAAGACCGACAAGTCGGTGTGGGCCAGTTTGCGCGCACGGTTGAGTGGTGAGCAGAAAGACCGCATCAGCGAAGTGCTGGAGACGATTCGCCTGACCACTTCGGTCAATCGCCCGGCGGGGTTGTTGTCTCACGGGCAGAAGCAGTTTCTCGAGATCGGCATGTTGCTGATGCAAGACCCGCAACTGTTGCTGCTCGATGAGCCGGTGGCGGGGATGACCGATGCCGAAACCGAGTTCACCGCCGAGTTGTTCAAGAGTCTGGCCGGCAAGCATTCGCTGATGGTGGTGGAACATGACATGGGCTTTGTCGGCTCGATTGCCGACCATGTGACCGTGTTGCACCAGGGCAGCGTACTGGCCGAAGGATCGCTTGAGCAGGTGCAGGAAAACGAGCGAGTGATCGAGGTTTACCTCGGCCGCTGAAACTGCAAACACCTTTCCAATGTGGGAGCGGGCTTGCTCGCGAATGCGGTGTGTCATTCAACGTTGATGGCGACTGATCCACCGCATTCGCGAGCAAGCCCGCTCCCACAGGGGATTTGAGGAGATCTGGACATGCTGCAAGTCGACAAGCTGCACCAGTACTACGGCGGTAGCCACATCCTGCGCGGCCTCACGTTTGACGTGAAGGTCGGCGAAGTCACCTGCCTGCTGGGCCGTAACGGCGTGGGCAAGACCACCCTGCTCAAATGCCTGATGGGTCTGTTGCCGGCCAAGGAAGGTGCGGTGAATTGGGAAGGCAAGCCAATCACCACGTTCAAGCCGCACCAACGGGTACACGCCGGCATCGCGTACGTGCCTCAGGGCCGGGAGATTTTCGGGCGGCTGACGGTGGAAGAAAACCTGCTGATGGGCCTGTCGCGTTTTCCCGGCTCCGAGGCCAAGGAAGTCCCGGCGTTCATCTACGAGTTGTTCCCGGTGCTGTTGCAAATGAAGCAGCGGCGCGGCGGTGACTTGTCTGGAGGCCAGCAACAACAACTCGCCATTGGTCGCGCACTGGCCAGCCGTCCGCGTTTGCTGATCCTCGACGAACCCACCGAAGGCATCCAGCCGTCGGTGATCAAGGAGATCGGCGCGGTGATCAAAAAACTCGCGGCTCGCGGCGACATGGCGATTCTGCTGGTCGAGCAGTTCTACGATTTCGCCGCCGAACTGGCCGATCAATACCTGGTGATGTCCCGGGGCGAGATCGTCCAGCAGGGCCGTGGAGAAAATATGGAGGCCGAGGGTGTGCGTGGGCTGGTAACCATCTAACCTGTAGCTTCCTAACGATAATTAGAAAATATGAACTCGACTGTCTCACCTGCCCTGTTTACCCCGAGCTGGCACGCCGAGCTGGAACTGGCCTACGCCCGTTTCGGCGACTGCACGCGCCCGGTCATGCGCCGCCACCTCGGCCCGCTGCGGGTGCAAAAGCATCTGTACGCCGAGGGCCCTGAAGTCTGTCAGCACATCATCGTCCATCCACCAGGTGGCATTGCCGGCGGTGATCGGCTCAATATCAGCGCCCGTATCGAACAGGACGCCTGGGCACAGATCACCAGCCCCGGCGCAGCCAAGTGGTATCGCGCGGCGGGGCCCGCTTATCAGAAGCTCGACTTGCAGGTGGCTTGCGGGGCGACGCTGGAATGGTTGCCGCAAGAGACCATCGTTTACAGCGCCGCCCAGGCAGAGCTCACCACGTCGATTGATCTGGAGGGCGACGCCCGACTGTTCTACTGGGACGTGGTGGCGCCGGGTCGACCGGCCAGTGGCGAGCGTTTCGATCTCGGGCACTTTCAATCGCACCTGGATATTCGTCGCGATGGCCGGTTGCTCTGGCATGAACGCCAGCGCATTGTCGGTGGTGACGGTTTGCTTGATTCGCCGATCGGGCTGGACGGGCAACCGGTGTTTGCGACGTTGCTGGTGACTGGCGAAATTGATGCTGAACTGCTTGAGCGTTGTCGTTCGCTGGGGCATGAAGTGCGCGGGGATCTGACGCAGTTGCCGGGGTTGTTGGTGGCTCGTTGTCTGGCCAGTGAGGCATTACTCGCTCGCGCCTGGCTTATTGATCTTTGGCGTTTGCTACGCCCGGTGCTGCTCGGCCGCGAAGCTATGCCGCCCCGAATCTGGAACACCTGAAATGCATTCCAACTGTGGGAGCGGGCTTGCTCGCGAAGGCGGCGTGTCATTCACACAGATGCTGGCTGACCTACCGCTTTCGCGAGCAAGCCCGCTCCCACAGGGGATTTGTGCACATTTTTCAATCTGCTCTGATGGAACCCCACAATGGACCTGACCCCACGCGAAAAAGACAAGCTGCTGATCTTCACCGCCGGCCTCGTCGCCGAGCGCCGACTGGCACGCGGTGTGAAGCTCAACTACCCGGAAGCCATGGCCTACATCTCCGCCGCGCTACTCGAAGGTGCGCGTGACGGCCAGACCGTGGCCGAGCTGATGCACTTCGGCACGACGCTGCTTTCGCGCGAGCAAGTGATGGAAGGCATCCCGGAAATGATCCCGGAGATCCAGGTCGAAGCGACGTTCCCCGATGGCACCAAACTGGTCACCGTCCACCAACCGATCATCTGAGGCCGCGCCATGACTTACAGCATTCGCGATGCCGTCCACGCCGACCTGCCGGCGATTCGCGACATCTACAACGACGCGGTGCTCAACACCACGGCGATCTGGAACGAGTCGGCGGTCGATCTGGGTAACCGTCAGGCGTGGTTCAGCGCGCGTCAGGCCCAGGCCTATCCGATTCTGGTGATCGTCGACGCCGACAACAGCGTGCTCGGCTACGCTTCGTTCGGTGACTGGCGGCCCTTCGACGGTTTCCGCCACACCGTCGAGCATTCGGTTTACGTGCGCAGCGACCAACGCGGCAACGGTCTCGGCCCGCAACTGATGACGGCGTTGATCGCCCGGGCAAAAACCGCCGGCAAGCATGTGATGGTGGCCGCCATCGAAAGTGGCAACGCCGCCTCCATTCGTCTGCATGAGCGTGCCGGTTTCAGCATCACCGGGCAGATGCCGCAAGTGGGCACCAAGTTCGGCCGCTGGCTCGACCTGACCTTCATGCAACTGACCCTCAATCCTGGCGCGGAGCCGCCTGACGCCAACAAGGAGTGACACCGATGAACGCCGCCCAACTGCGCCGCGTCAACGCTGAAAGTTTTGCGCACTATCGTCAGGGTCTGATTGATCTGCTGCTCGATGCGGTGGGTTATGGCGCCAGTGTCGGCTTCATGGCCAACCTCGATGCCGCCCAGGCCCGCGCCTATTTCGATGATGTCCAGGACAACGTCAACAAGGGCAGCGTATTGCTCTGGGTGGTGGTCAAGGACGAGCAGGTGCTGGCCAGCGTGCAGTTGGGTCTGTGCCAGAAGGCCAACGGTCTCAATCGCGCCGAAGTGCAGAAACTGCTGGTACGCGAACACGCCCGTCGGCGCGGGCTCGGCCAGCAATTGATGCAGGCGCTGGAACTGGAAGCGCCCAAGCACAAGCGCGGCATGCTTTTCCTCGACACCGAGGCCGGCTCGCCCGCCGAGGATTTCTACAAGGCTTTGGGTTACACCCGCGCCGGCGAAATCCCCGACTATGCCTGCGACCCGAACGGCACATATCGCCCGACCGCCCTCTACTACAAGATCCTGCAAGGAGCCCACTGATGATTCCCGGTGAATACCAGATCCAGCCCGGCGACATCGAACTCAACGTCGGCCGCCGCACGGTCAGCCTGAAAGTCGCCAACAGCGGCGACCGGCCGATCCAGGTGGGTTCGCACTATCACTTTTTCGAAACCAACGATGCGCTGACGTTTGATCGAGCGGCCAGCCGTGGCATGCGCCTGAACATACCGGCCGGCACGGCAGTGCGCTTCGAGCCGGGGCAGAGCCGCGAGGTGGAACTGGTCGATTACGCCGGGCATCGGCGGGTGTTCGGCTTTGCCGGGCGGGTCATGGGTGATCTTTAACGGATGTGGAGTCCGCTGCGGCCCCTTCGCGAGCAAGCCCGCTCCCACAGTTGATCGCATTTCAACTGAAGGAACGCGAGCGAATGTGGGAGCGGGCTTGCTCGCGAATCTGTGAGCGCAGCGAACAGTCTCAAAACCAATTGAATCTCAAGGCATGCCCATGAAAATCTCCAGACAAGCCTACGCCGACATGTTCGGCCCCACCGTCGGCGACAAGGTGCGCCTGGCCGATACCGAGCTGTGGATCGAGGTCGAGAAAGACTTCACCACCTACGGCGAAGAAGTGAAATTCGGCGGTGGCAAGGTCATCCGCGACGGTCAGGGCCAAAGCCAGTTGCTCGCCGCCGAAGTGGTCGACACCCTGATCACCAACGCGCTGATCATCGATCACTGGGGCATCGTCAAAGCCGACGTCGGCCTCAAGGACGGACGCATCGCCGCGATCGGCAAGGCCGGCAATCCGGATGTGCAGCCGAACGTGAACATCGCCATCGGCGCCAGCACCGAAGTGATCGCCGGCGAAGGCATGATCCTCACCGCTGGCGGCATCGACACGCACATCCACTTCATCTGCCCGCAGCAGATCGAAGAAGCGCTGATGAGCGGCGTCACCACCATGATCGGCGGCGGCACGGGCCCGGCCACCGGCACCAATGCGACCACTTGCACCTCGGGCCCTTGGCACCTGGCACGCATGCTTCAGGCCGCCGATGCCTTCCCGATGAACATCGGCCTGACCGGCAAGGGCAACGCCAGTCTGCCGGAGCCGTTGATCGAACAGGTCAAGGCCGGCGCCATCGGCCTCAAGCTGCACGAAGACTGGGGCACCACCCCGGCGAGCATCGACAACTGCCTGACTGTCGCCGACCAGTTCGACGTGCAGGTGGCGATCCACACCGACACCCTCAACGAATCCGGTTTCGTCGAAACCACCCTCGGCGCATTCAAGGGTCGCACCATCCACACCTATCACACCGAAGGTGCCGGCGGCGGCCACGCGCCGGACATCATCAAGGCCTGCGGCTTCCCCAACGTGCTGCCAAGTTCGACCAACCCGACCCGGCCGTTCACCCGCAACACCATCGACGAACACCTCGACATGCTGATGGTCTGCCACCACCTCGACCCGAGCATTGCCGAAGACGTGGCTTTCGCCGAGAGCCGCATCCGCCGCGAGACGATTGCCGCCGAAGACATCCTCCACGACCTCGGCGCGTTCTCGATGATCAGCTCCGACAGTCAGGCCATGGGCCGCGTCGGCGAAGTCATCACGCGCACCTGGCAGACCGCCGACAAAATGAAAAAACAGCGCGGTCCGCTGCCACAGGACGGCGCAGGCAACGACAACTTCCGCGCCAAACGTTACATCGCCAAGTACACGATCAACCCGGCGATCACCCATGGCATCAGCCATGAAGTCGGCTCGATCGAGGTGGGCAAATGGGCGGATCTGGTGCTCTGGCGTCCGGCGTTTTTTGGCGTCAAACCGACGCTGATTCTCAAGGGCGGCGCCATTGCGGCGAGCCTGATGGGTGATGTAAATGCATCGATCCCGACACCGCAACCGGTGCACTACCGCCCGATGTTCGCCAGCTACGGCGGTTCGCTGCACGCCACCAGCCTGACCTTCATCAGTCAGGCCGCGCAGGAAGCCGGATTGCCCGAAGCCTTGGGCCTGAAGAAAAAAATCGCGGTGGTCAAAGGCTGCCGCGACGTGCAGAAAACCGACCTGATCCACAACGATTACCTGCCGAACATCGACGTCGACCCACAGACCTATCAGGTCAAGGCCGACGGCGTGTTGTTGTGGTGCGAACCTGCAGACGTGCTGCCAATGGCCCAGCGTTACTTTTTGTTTTGAACCGCTGAGCCATGAAAAAGCCCGAAGATCTGATGACCTCCGGGCTTTTTTGCATCACCTCACAGGAGGTGAAACCGGTTTTACAGCGAGCTTAGAACGGATGCCTGAGCAGTTCCTCACGGGTCAACGTCTCAATCAGCACAGCCTCCTCGATCTGCAACTGCACATCCAGGTCCTGGGTCTGTGCCTCGAAATCCGCTTTTGACATGGCCCCCGCTTGATAGCTTTCACGCAGGACGCTCATCTGCTCCTGATAGGGTTCGCGCTGGCGTTCGAATTGCGGTCGGTTGGCATCGGTGTTCACCACATAATCCTTCCAGAAATCTTTCGCCAGCAACGACTGAAGTTCTTCAGCCGAATTATCCAGCGCCACCACCCGGTTGTACGCTTGATCAAGCATCGCCGGCGTAACCCGAGCCAGCCCGGTAAACCGCACTTGCTGCGGCTGTCCCGGCAGGCCGAGACGATCCTTGAGGCCGAAGCGGTAGGCGAGCCTGATTTCGACCTCTTCGAGCAGGGCAATTCGTTCTGCCTTTTGTTCGGACGACAAGCCCGGCGTGTCGTTGATCGCCGTCGTACGTTGGTCGATGTCCGCCAGCGCGATCTTTTCGACCTCTTCCAGTCGAAACAACCCCCTGGACAACTTCAGCAAAGCCGGCGCGTTTTCCCCTTGCACCGCCAGTGCTCTGGCCCGATACACCAGGGTCATGACCTCCATATTGCTGAACGACAACGCTGCACGATCAATACAGGCCGGGCGCCCCGCCCACTCGAACATTTCCTTGCGCAGTGCCTGCGAGGCCGGGGTTGGTTCGGTGATGCTGTCGATCACAGTCCACACGCGCTGCTGCAGGTCAGGGTAAGCCGCCCCTCCCACCTGAAGGTCATTGAGCACTCGAAGGAAGCCGTCAGCGTCAGGTTGACCGGTCAACATCTGCCATTGACGCTGTCTGCCGGCCAACTGATCCGCCGGCAGGTTTGTGCTCCAGCGCTGCAGACCGGTCAAGGGCTCAGGCCCGACTACCCGCCCTGGAGCCTGATAGACGAAAGCCCCCGGCACCCTGCGCTGCCAAAGATCCGGCCGCTCGCGCTCAAGCCGATCCCAATAGGCTTGAACCTGTTGCTGGGCGACTTCAGTTAACGGGTTACCGGTCAGGGTGGTCATGTTGTTCAACCGCGCCACGTGCTCCAGGCGCTCCGCGGTGGGCGCGACGAGTGCCTGCGGAAGGCTGCTGATCTGGTTGTTGCGCAAATGGATGCTGTCGAGCAGCGGTTGTTCGTCCAGCCCGACCGGCCAGGTATCGACCCCTGCCGAGTTGAGGAAAACCGAGCGCATGTCGGTGATCCGGCTGAAATCCGGCAACCGGCCCAGCGGGTTATCCGACAGGTTCAAAGCCCTGAGGGTTGTGCGTTCCGCCAACAAGCTGGCCGTTTCAACGCTCAGTTGAATGCGGTTCTGTTGCAGAAACAAGCGGGTCAGGCCATGCATTTGGGCCAAGGCAGGCGGTATCTCGGTCAGCTGATTGCTCGACATGTCCAGCCAGCGCACCCCTCTGAAACGCGCCAGAAATCCTTCTGGGGAAACACTCAGCCCCATGTTGTTCAGTTTCAGCGAACCGACGTGGCTGAAGTCGGCTTCAAGATCCGGCACGCTGTCGAGCGTCTGCCCGCTCAGGTCCAGCTCATGACCGATCGGGGTACCGTCAACGGCATTGCGCTTGGGCGATTGCCGCCTCCAGCAATTGCGAATACGGTCGGCCGCTTCGTAACGGCTGGCCAGGCCAGTGAAATCCTGACGCTGCCCGGCGCGGACGTAGCGTTGCCGAGCACCACCGCCCGAAAACGCCCAGGCCGACAGCTGCTGGTTCAGCGTCTGGTATTCACTTTCCAGGCGCAGCAGTTGTGCATCGACTTCACTGTCGCCGCCAAGGGTCAGCAGAAACGCCGCGGTCTCTTGCGCGCTGAAGCCGGGATACAACTGCCGGACCCGCGCCGGTAGCGGGTCTTCAAGCATGAACGCGTCGTCCGGCCAGCCCGCCAGCAACGACGGGTGGGCCTGTGCCAGAGCGTTTCGATAATCGATGAGCTGTTGCCGTACCTGGCGTGGGAACGGGTTGGCGTCCAGCAGCGTGCCACGGTTGATGCGGGCAACCACCTCGGCATGATCCGGCTGGGGGGAAAGGTGTTCAAGAGGCACTTCGGTCAGTTGATTGCCGCGCAAATCGAGGTGCTGCAGCCCGGCCAGAGACGCGGTGCCCTTGGGCCACTGCCGGATGCCCGTCGAATACAGATTGATCTTCTTGAGCTGGGGCATCGCACTGAAGTCCGGAGATATCCCCAACGGATTGAGCTGCAGGTCAAGCTCTTCAAGCTGACTCATGGCACCGAGCAGGGCAACGCTGCGCGGATCCAGACGCAGGTCTGATTGGTGAAAACTGAAGTGGGTAAGCCCTTTCATTTCACCGAGGGCCTCAGGTAGAGGACGCAGACCTTGGGTTTGATACAACGTCAGTTTCTTCACCCCGGTAAAACTTCTGAGGAACCCATCGACGTTGTCGACCGCCGACAACTCAAGGGTTTCGACATGCCTGAAGTCTGCGCTCAGTGTCGGCAGTTTTATCTGCGCACTGATGCGCAAGAACGCGCTGCTCTGCCGCCGCCAACACCGTTTGAGCAGACTGGCGGTTTCGTCATAACGCAGCCTCGCGAGCGTGCCATCCAGCGAGGCACGGTCGGTTGCCGAGCGCTGTGTTTGAACCCACGTATCCAGCTCACTTTTGAGTGTCCTGTACTCGACTTCGTAACGCTCCAGGCCGCCACGAACATTCTCCCCCAACGACTGCAAGAAGGTCTCGACCTGCGCCTCGTTGAAGTCGGGGTACAGTTTGAGCACCCGCGCTCGGGGGCTGCGCAAAAAGTTAAGCAAGTGCGGCCCGGTCGGTAGCGGGCCACCGCCCAACAGCTTGACCCCCGGCTCGACCGTTGGCTTGAACACTCGATGAGCCTGCAGCGTTTTTCGAAACAGGTCGCGCGGCAACGGGTTTTGCTGCACCGCCCGGCGCAGCTTGTCGGCATCCTCCAGATTGAACCCGAGAGCCTGCCGCTCAGCCGGCGACAACGCCTGCAGGACCGAAGCATAGAGATTGCGCGAAGACGCCCCGGTGAAGGCGGATTGCTCATCCACCACCAGCGTGGCCCGCAACGGACTCTCAGGGTTGCCAAGGGTGTCGAGCAGACGTCCCGTTACGCCATACTCGCGTAACGCCAGATGCATCTCCTGCGGCCAGCCCGGCAAAGCTTGCAGGCTGTGCAAGGCCAGGCGTTCGCTGTCAGGGCCGGATGACGGGTCGAGGTAGAGGCCTTCGTAGGCGCGTGACAGGCGCTGTTCCTGGAGCGCTTGCTCGGCTTGCTGGTAAAGGCGCCGCGGCAAGGGGCCGGGCTTTTTCAGCAGGGCCAGCTCCTCCTCGGTCGCAGTGGCGAGTAGGCGTTCGACCATAATGGTCGCCAGTTTGGGAAAGACCGCTTTTGCCCGCAATACCGCCGGGGCGGTGCTGGCATCCTGTTCGCCGTACAGCAACTCGAACAGCGACTGTTTACGGCTTCGCACCCTGCGGGCGATCTCCTTGCGCAACTCGACCGCGCGTTGCGCAAGCGTCATCGCGGGCGTACCCGGAACCTCGGCGAGGTCGACATTGTTCACCTTCAGCATCTCCAGTAATGACGGGAGCATGCTGCCCTGCTTCGCCGCTTGATCACTCACGGAAAAAACCAGCCTGCGCGACGTCTCGGACGCTGCGAGCGTGTCCTCCCAGATCAGCGTGCCCCGGCTGTCCACCACCCGCAGGGCTTGCTCGGGCAACAAGGCCTGGGCGCGCATGACTCGAAATTGCAGGGCAATATCGGCTTGTGCGTAAACCCGCAGCTCGTCGCTGCCCATCTGGCGCCCGAAGGTTTCCAGCTCATCGCTGAGGCGGAACCGTGTGAGGGTGTCGGACAGTTGCGCCGTGGGGGGCAACTGGTCGACATGCAGGTGCCGTAACTGATCATGTTCAAGACCGCTGCTGATGCGCACCTGCTCCAGTTGCGTGTCAGTGAATGCCTCAGCCCGATAGCCCAGACGCCGCATCAGTGTTGTGCCTGCCCAGGTCAGCGGCTCTTCGGCCTCATGACGCCAGGCACCGGCACTGTTGTGCCGCAGACGCGGTTGATAGGCATCCGGCCGGCTGGGGTGCTGAATCCGGTACTGGCCGCTGTCGGCCTCCTGCCGGACGACATAGTGGCCGTCGTCCAGCGCCAGAATGTCCTGATGATCGAGGCGATGCAGGCCCAGTTCATTGGGTGTCGAGCCCGCCGGCAAGCGGATACCGGTCCGGTAGGGTTGCAGATCCGGTTTCCACAGGCGCTGTTTACCGTTAGGTAACGTGACCGGCTCCAGGCTGTCGACAACGGGCGGCGGTTTGAGCGCCTTGATTCGCGCGGCACCTTTGCCCACGCCGTGCATCACCGCAATGAGCGCCAGATTCCCGGCAACGTCCGTCAGATGAGCCAGTGCTGCGCGGCGATCCCCCTCGCTCCATTCGATCGAGCCTTCAAACGTTTCATACAGCAGTTGCCCGGCCATCACGCCGATCATCACTTCGCCCAGCACCGGAACGAACATCGATACGCCGTTGAGCACCAGCATGCCGATTTCCAGCAGCCTGGCGATTTTTTCGGCGCGCACCCGGGCATCGACGTCAGCCGTCGGCACCGCGTGATGCCGCGCGTCATCGATGATCTTGTCACGACTCAACTGATACAGATCCAGCCACAGGTCGGGGTTGTCCCCCCAAGGCGCGTTCGGCCCGCCACTGGTGGTTTTCAGGTAGGGATTGTCTTCGGGCTCCAGCCTGGAAGGCGACGCGGGGGGTAAATCGTTTGGCTTGAACAGGGCGCCGAGCGGGGTGACCGGTACCGCAATCTGCGCCAGCGGCGAGCGAATGCCGGCCAGTGGGTCGCCAGGCGAATCGGCCGCCGCACGGGTGAACTGGCTGAAATAGTAGGCGCGGTCCTTGTAGGCAACGAACTGGCTGAAGAAGCGCTGGAACGGCGTCGGTGTGCCGTCTCGCGGCAGCGCCGGATCGCGGGCGGTGAACTGGCGTTTGAGTTCTGCATCCATTTCATCGTAGGTGTAGCGCTTTAACGGATGCTCCGGATCATGCGGGATGTAGAGGATCAGCTCATTGGAATAACGATATTTTTCACTGATGGAAAACAAGACGCAGCCGGTCATTCGCTTTTTCATCAGCCCGAAACGACGGAACCAGACCGGCACCCCGTCCACGGTCGGGTTCAGTTCGCCACCGATCACCGACAGGATCATCGTGTAGTCCTTGGGCTCGATGTCTTTCTTCAACAGGGCGAGTTCGGCCGCGGCACGCAGGGCATCTTTCTGACTGTTGACGAAGCGATGACGCAGCACCGCCTCGGCCACGGGATTGTCCAGCAGGAAACCCTTGAGGTAAGCCTGGTATTGGCCACCGATGTCGAGATCGCGGCACAGGGAAGTGAACTGCGCGACACTCAATGTCGTGTGCAGCTTGCGGTACTGGCCAGGCGAGACGTCTTCGAAAAGAAATCCGGATGATCGATGAAAGGCATTCGGCGTGCATTCTGCGGCTTCGAAGTTGTGCAGCGCCGCTTGCAGCAATGGCAGTTTCAAGGCTTCGAAGTGGCTGACTTCGACGCTGAACACACCCAACTCCACCGGCTTGTTCAGTTGAATGAAGGTTTTGTTCACGTCCAGCTCAACGGCAAACCGATCCTTCAGCGCCTTGCTCAGTAACGGCGCAGCGAAGGCATCAATGGGCTGCAGGTTGGCCATGCGTTGATCAAGCAGATTTTGCGAGGCGACACTGGCCGCAAAACACTGGTTCAGCGTCTGGCGTTGTTGCGCTGAAGCCGCCATATACCAATCAGGAAAAAACCCACCGGCGTTTTCCAGCGCGTCTCGCCGTTGGTCAGTGGCGTTCACCCACCAGTCGGGGATCGACTCGGCAATGAATTGCGCGTGCTCACTCTGTTCGGCCATTGCCGGCGCAACGGCTTTGTCTGTGTTCTGGTTTTGCACGGTACATATCCTTATGTACAAATGATTGAAAGTTGCTGACAACCGGCCCACTCACGTCCCGACGGTAAGGGGCAGCTCCACCCGTTGCAGCCTTGCGCGGTCGATGGCTTGTCGGGTCAAGCTCAACTTGCATTCCTGTATGGCATTAAACCGGGCGTTCTCGTCCTCTATGGGAATTGCGCTTTGCGCCGCCTCGAGTTCCTCGGCGTAGGTATGCTCGAGGAAGTTGTCCCAGAGCGGCTGTTCCATGATCAAAGGCGCGAGCAACTCACCCTCCTCCTGGACCAGCACCAGCTCGCAGGCGTCTTCAATCATCTTCGTTGTCACACCGGCGATTTTGCGGAACAACATCCCGCGTGACTGCCACGGCAGGTCCAGGCGCTCCGCCAGATCGGTCATATAGGCCAGATGAACCTCCACCTCATCGATGGTGCCCGTGACCACGCCTCCCACCTGCCGACGGAACGTTTCTTTCGCCTTTAGACGCTCAGCCACGCGCCGCCGGGCGATCCTTCCCAGTTCATCCAGACGTGATTTGCCTCGAGCGAGCGACACCAGTTCGGCTTCGACCAGATCGGTGCTGGCCAGGGCATACGCTTCGTGTACCAGCACTTCCACGCCCATCGCATTGAAGAACTGGGCACCGGCATCAGCACACTCTGTGGCCCACATCGCCTGAGCAAAGATCTTCTCGCGCAACGCGGTGTTCTCCCTCATGGCAGAGAGCATGCGCCAGACCTTCGCCGTGAGATCCGCTTTATACCGACCGCCATCAAGCTTGAAATCGGCGGAGTCGGTCAGTTTTCGCAGCTCTTTGAAAAATGGTTCGGAGCCGAACTCGTCCTCCACTTCATCCCAGATCGGCTGACGAGCGTTCCATTCGTCCTGGGTCAGCCCTTCATCCCACAATGATGAATCAATGGTGCCCCGTGGCGGGTAGGGACGCTCCGGATCCAGGCCGACCGACTCGATATACAGTCTGAGTTGCTCCAGGTTTGCCTGTGACAACCAGACACGTTCACGACTGATGACGGTCCGGGCTATCACCTCCGCACTCATTGAACCGGGCGCTACCGTCGGCAGTTCACGGATGATGTTGTAGCGCAGGTCGAGGAATATATTGCGCGGGCGCGGGATCGCGAATAGCCCGATCGGCAAGCGCTCGATCCCGGTATTGTCCAGCGTCAATATCAGCAGGTCGCGCATCTGGCTGATGTCTGGAACCCGCCCGAGTGGATTGCCATCGAGCTTCAGCGCTCTTAGCCGAGTCATGGTTCGCAGCCTCGCGACGCTTTCTTCGGTCAACACGAGCTCGTTATCGGTGAGCAGCAGATTGCGCAAGAAACGCATGTCAGTGATCACCTTGGGTAGAAAGCTCAACTGGTTCGAGACCAGATCCAGGCTGCGTAACCCGGTAAAAGAGGCGAGCAAGTGTTGTTGAGCGCTGCGCATCTGTGCCCCGCGCAGGTTCAACTCCGTTACATGATCAAAATTGGCGGTCAGCAAGGGCATGCCGTCAAGGTGCTGATCCATGTCCAACCCCTCCAGCACCAACGCCTGTGGCTGGATAATCCCCGGCACCGCACTGCCCTGAGGCCCGGTCCGCTGCCAGCATTGCCGGATGGCCTTGTAGACCTTGTTTCTGGAAGTCCACTCGGCGACACCGGCCGGGCTGAAACGCATCGCTTTGGTCGGTGAATTCATCCACAGGCGGAACGAACGGTTCAACTGATCGAACTCTCTCTCGAGCATCTTGATGCGTAGAACGGCATTGCCGTGATCCAGCCCCTCAAGCAATGCCTGGGCCTGCGCCTCGCCGAACGAGGGGTACAGCGCACTGACACGCTGCTTCAAAGCATTCCACAGTGAAGGATGCATCGGATAACCCTGCATGCCTCCGCGCAAACGCGTGTTTTGCGGGTCATAGGCAGGCTTGCGCACTGGATGCTCCAGCAGCACGGTTTCCAGTTGCTCGTGGCTCAGGGGTGCCCCTTGTATCGCGGCCTTGAGCTTTGCGCCTTCGAAGATCTCGTACCCGAGGGCTTTGCGCTCCGCGTCCGGCAGTGCGTGCAGCAGTGAACTGTAGAAATCGTCAGCCCCGTGCAGATGCTGATCACGTTCGTCGCGGGTGTTATAGCGGCCCTCCTCGTCAAGGATCAGGACTTTGCGAATGGGCGCGTCCTCGGCGCCGACGCTGGCTTGCAACTGGCCGGAGAACGAGAACTCCCGGATCTCGATACGAACGTTCGGCGACCAGCCGGGCAGGGTCTGCAGCGTGCCCAGTTCCAGTCGGCGGGTATCGGCATTGGTCAGCTTTTCGAGGTAAAGACCTTCATACGCACGGGCCACGCGCACCGTATTGCGTGCCGCACGAATCTGCTCGCGTAGCTTCAGGGGTATACGGTTGTTTTCTTTCAGAAAGCGCAGGTCTTCGGCATCGGCATCGGCCAACAGCTGTTCGGCGATTGCCCGTGGCAGGTCGGCGTATTCGCCTTGCAGCAGGCCGACGCGGGCATCGGCAGCGTATTGCTTACCCTTGTAAATCGACTCGAAAATCTTCGCGGTGCGTTTATTCGCCTGCCTGGCCAGTTGCTCGCGCAGCGCTTCAATGCGTACTTGCTTGTCGGAGGAAATGGCTTTGCCCAGCAAGGCTTCAATGTCCGGTATATCGAGGAACTGCAGGACCCGACGTTCCAGCGCGCCCGCCTTGAGTTCGGACAAGGTCAGCGTCAGCGTGTCTGCGGGCTTCGCGCTGGCATTGCCATAGGTCACCGGGTCACCGCTACCAAGCGGTAACGGGTCACTCAGGCTGATGGCTTTGGACTCGGGCCAGCGCGGCAATTCGCTCATCAGTTCGGGCAGATATCCCGCCAATGACTCCTCAATGCTGCCGGCTAGAATCTGTTGAGCGAGCCTGCCGGCGTCGCCATAGGCCTTGAAACGTTCGAGGGTGTCGCTCAATAAAACCGGCGGCAGTTCGTGCTCGACATGCATTCGACGCAGCAGGTTTTCGTCGACACCGCTGACCCGTTGTATTTGCTCCAGGGCCGTATCGCTGAAGGTGTTGGCCAACGGGTTGAGGCGACGCAAAATGCGCGCCTTGTCCCATTCGCGGGGGCGGTCGAGTTCGGTTTTCCAGGCACCGGCAGCGTTGTGCTCGACCTCGGGCGCGTAGGCCGTGGGCCGGGTTGGATGCTGGAGGCGATGCTGAGCGGTTTGGGGATCTTTCTTGACCACATAGTGCTTGTCTTCAAGACGCAGCACGTCATTGCCATTGTGTGGGTGCAAACCCAATGCATCGGGGCGGGAGTGTTCGGGCAGTGCAATCTTCTGCTCGTAAGGCGTGAGGTCGGGATTCCACAGGCGAGTGGAACCGTCGGGCATCGACACCGGTTGCAGTTTATCGATGAACGTTGAGGGTTTGATCGCTGCGGCACCGGAAGGCAACACATGGCCCGCACTCATCAGCGCCAGTTGGGCAAAGTTGATGATCACGCTGTTGATGTGGGCAGAGGCTTGATCCTTGTCGCCCTGACTCCAGTCCTCAACGCCCTCGGCGAGTTCCGCCAGCAATTGAGCAACCATGACCCCGAGCACGACTTCGCCCATTCCGGGCACCAGCATCACCGCGAAGTTGAAGATGTTCCAGCCGATATCCAGATAGCTGACCAGTCGATTCCAACGGGTTTTGGCATCTTCGTCTCCCGTGGGCACGGCAATCAGCCGTGCATCGGCGATCGCCTTGTCGCGCTTTTCGCGATACAGATACTCCCAGAGGTTCTCCAGGATCGGCACGGTGATGGGTTCGACATGGGGGTTTTCGATCGCGGTCTCCCGCCACCACGGCCCCATGTTCAGCGGTGCACGCTGTTGCCAGGTGATTTCGGACAGCCGTTCGCTGACCCGCTTGAAAAATTTCGGCTTGTCTTTCTGGGCGATAAATCGACTGAAGAATTGCTGATACTGCGGTTCGCGCAGTTGCGTGATCAACTCTCTCAGAAACGCCGTCAGCGACGGATATTCCTTCAAGGGATGTAAGGGATCATCAGGCACATAGGCAATAAGCGGCCCGACCAAACGACTTTGATCATAAAAGTCCGAGCGCCGCGTATATTCTTCCGTGACTGCATCGGGGCCATTGGCAAACACATCACTGAGCAGTTTGTACTTTTCATAAGCACTGTCATTCAGGCCCGGCACGCGCTTGGACCACTCGTATAAAAACAAGGCTTCTTGCGGAAGCAGATTGAACAGGGTTGTTTCGATATCACGCTTTTGCGCAACAGCACTGAACAGCACCACACCGGACAACTTCAAACCCATTATCCTCAGCCGATGGGATAAAAGATTTTGGCCATGGTATTTCAAAGACTGCTTGCCGTTGACCAGATCCTTGATGGCTTCCAGACCCTGCAGGCTGATATCCGAGGCCATCAAGGCCGTCTTCGCCGCCACTTTCATTGCCGACAGTTCAACGGCGACCGCTTGCTTGTGTAACGTTTTTCGTTGCTCGGTGGAAGCCGGCGTGAGGAGTGACTGGAGGTGTTTCTGGTACTGCGCACCAATGTCCAGCGAACGGCAGAGCGCCGTAAATTGCTCAGTGGTAATGGCGTGCAGCTTCGGCGCTCCGGTCTCATCAAGGGTGTAGACGCCTGAGCCGCTGCGATAGAAACCGGATTCGGTTTCTATCGCCTCGAAGTTATGCAGCGCGGCGTCAAGCAATGAGGAGTGCCTGGAACGCGTGGCGCCACGATCGATGCCAAATATGATTTTGTCGGGTACATACAGTTTCAGGGTGGTTGTTTCAACATCCAGATCGACGCTGAATGTTTCTCTGATGCCTTTCTCCAACAACGGCCTGGCAAACGCCTGAATATTTTGCTGGAGGGATTTCAATGTCGAATCCACGTCAGCCTGCAACGTCCAATACTGCAGCAAAAGCACTTTCAACTCCTGTCGCTCGTCCGGCGGCAACAATAGATAACTTTCCGCAACAGCGACACTTTGTTTCAATGACGCCAACCTGTGCGCCGGTGCTTGTTTTATCGCTGCTGGAATAAGTGCTTCAATTCTTTCCTGATGCACGCCTTTGGTATTTTCAACAGCTGCATGGCCTGAGCCCGAAGCCAATACTGAAACAGACATATCCGTACTACCTGATTTTTATAAACAGACCCTCAGGTTACTGATCAGGTTTGAAAACAAAAAATCAAATAGCCGTTAATAAACACGGAAAAAACAGCATAACCATTCCACTATTAAAGAGTTAAAAACATATATATACCGCACCTGCTCACGCCCCCCGTGTGTAGCGCTTTTTCCGCCCGGCGCATTGCGTCTGTGCAAAGGGCTCGGGATGCACCACACTTGCTGACTATCATCACCTCGCCAAGGCATGCATCCATGCGTTTAGCTGAATTTATCGTGCAGCATGTGGATACCATCGTTGATCACTGGGAAGTCTTTGCCAAAGATATCAGCGCCGACCAGGCTCTGGATCGCACGACACTGCGCGATCACGCGAAATCGATCCTGCTGGCCGCAGCAAGCGACATGGGCAAGGCGCAAAGTGCCAGCGAGCAAGCAGCCAAGGCCAAGGGTGAAGGCCCGGAGAAGACCCCGAGTCTGGACGAGGCTGCCGCCAGCCATGGTGAACTGCGCCATACCGTGGGTTTCGATCTGGTGCAAATGACCTCCGAGTTCCGTCACTTGCGCGCCTGTGTGATCGGTCTGTGGGTCGAGAGTCTGCAGTCACCGGACATGCACTACTTTCAGGATCTGATCCGCTTCAATGAAGCCATCGACGAGGCGCTCGCCGAATCGACCGCGGCATATGCCGAACAGGTCGATCGTTCGCGGGACATTTTTCTCGCCATCCTCGGCCACGACCTGCGCGCGCCTCTGCAGGCGGTGAGTCTGTCCAGCGAAATGCTGCTGCGTAAAAGCAAACTCGAAGGCGATGCACTGACCTGTGCCGTGAACATCAAGCAGAGCACGCGGCACATGGCCGCGATGGTGGGTGACTTGTTGGAGCTGGTGCGCAGTCGCCTCGGCAAAAGCCTGCCGATCGAGCCGGCGCCGATGGATCTGGCCGACGCGGCACGCGCAGCGATTGCCGAAGCGTGCGCGGGCAATCCGGAATGCGACCCGACCTTGAAGATCGAAGGCGATACTCGCGGTACCTGGGACGCCGGTCGGCTCGATCAATTGCTGCAGAACCTCATCGGCAATGCCTTGCAGCATGGCAGCGACCTGCGTGAGTTGATCGTTACCCTGCGCGGGGACGCCGACACCGTGCAGCTCAGCGTGCATAACTACGGCACGCCGATTCCCGTTGAAGCGATCGGCACAATTTTCGATCCACTGGTACGCAGCGCCAATGAAACACTCGGGCAACCGTCAACCAGCCTCGGCTTGGGCTTGTTTATCGTCAAGGAAGTGGTGAACGCCCACGGCGGGACGATTAACGTCAGCTCGAGCGAGGCTGACGGCACGCTGTTCAGTGTGGTGCTGCCCAGAAACCTGTAGGAGCTGCCGCAGGCTGCGATCTTTTGACTTGGCTTTTAAAAGATAAGATCAAAAGATCGCAGCCTGCGGCAGCTCCTATGTATGGACTCGCCCCCACTGTCTACCCGTTTTTTGAAAACTGTCGCCCCGTTGCATCTATGTATTAGGCCTATTCGTGGAAGCCGTCTTCGGCCTCTGGCCAAAATTGGAAGAGCTCGTGGCATGCCGATTACAGTCAGGCCTCGAAGGCCAGTAGGAGCTTAGGCATCAATCCACGCCGGTCTTACCTGGGGTCAATTTTTTTCAGCAAAGGGTCGGACAGTCAGTACCTCGGTGGCAGAACTCGGTCGCTCAGTGGCTTATCGTCGCTTACTGACCATTACCAGCATGACGACGATAAGACTGGTCATTCTGTAGAAGCACCCAGACGATTCGTAGGTTGCGGTTGGCTAACCTGATCGCAGCCTCCTTACGGCCCAGTCGGCTCATCCACCGCAACAAGCGGCGGTCATCGGGTTGCAGGGAATCAGGTCGCAGTTGTTGCAGGACCGAATGGGCTCCCTGGATCATCAAGCTGCGTAAATAAACATCACCTCGCTTGGTCATGTCGCCCAGCCGGACCGTCTGCCCGCTGCTGTGCTGGTCAGGCACCATGCCAAAGTACGCGGCAAACTTGCGGGCATTGGGAAACCGCTCAGGGTTGGTTTCCTTGGCCACCAGTGCCGTGGCAATGACTGGGCCAATGCCGCGCACGGTCATCAGTCGCCTCGCTGTCATGTCGGCGTTAGCGGCCACTTCCAGGCGGCCCGTCAACACGCCGATGCGCTCGCCCAAATGGCGCCACTCAGCCAACAGTTCGTCGATCAATTCACGCAGCAGGCCAGGCAGTGGCTGGGTCGCATCTTCCAGTACCCGCGGAATCTTCTGACTGATCGCAACATCGCCCTGCGCCAAGGCCACGCCGTGCTCGAGCAGCAGGCCGCGCATCTGATTGCTGACCGCCGTGCGTCGACGCACATAGCCCTGACGGGCGCGATGCAGCGCTTGCATTGCCAGCGCAGCAACGCTTTTGACCGGTACCGCGCAGATTTTTTCATCGCGACCAGCGCGCAGAATCGCCAGCGCATCGTTGCGATCATTTTTAGGCCCACTGCGGTGTGTGGTCACCAAACCGGCTGGAAGAATCCGCGCCAGATTACCTTTGTCTTGCAACTGCCGGGCCCAGGCTTGAGCTCCCGGACCGGTCTCCATCAAAACCACGACATGAGGCGGCAGCTGTTGGAGAAACTCATAAAACGCCTCACGCGACTTGATCCGCTGTTCATAGCGCACCTGGCCGAGGACATCTTCACCAGCGACCTGAAAGACCTGTTTGGCCAGATCTACCGCCAAAGTTGTGCAGGCCGACAAATCGGAAGAAGACAGGGATTGATCATTCGAACTATGATTTTTCATGGACTCGCCCTCGCTGTCGATGGCTGTTTAGACTGCCACCGTGGCGCATTGACGCCTCGGCTTGGGCGAGTCCATCCAATTACACGTATCGCGTCGAATGCAAAGTTTATGAACGACGCAGAACCCTGTGGGAGCGAGTCTGCTCGCGAAGAGGCTGGATCAGACAAGCAAAACTATTCGACCACCAACCGCCCCAATCGCTGGCGCAGCATGCGGTTCTCCGCGCGCAGTGCCTGCACTTCTTCCAGCAGATTCAACGCCAGCGCGACGCCTTCCCACTCCAGGTCCAGATCGCGCCGCAGCTTGGCGGCGCGTTTGGCCAAGGCCAGTTCGTAATCGGTGAAGCGCCATTCCCGGGGCTGCGCGCCCTGAGGTTCGAGGATGCCGTGTTCGACGATTTCGATCACGTAGACGTCCGACAAATCGGCCGCCTCACAGAATTCTGCCATGTCCAGTTGAACGATCAGGGGGCTGCTCATGATGGGCTACTCCGTCGTCGGGTTCAGAAGTTCTCTCGCGGATTGAAGGCGGCTTTCTTCGCCAGTTCCTGCCACAACGCCTTGACGTCATCGTCTGCGGCCTTCGGCATCACGGCCTTGAGCTGTACGAACAGATAACCGCGCTCGCCGGCCTTGTTTTTCAGACCATGGCCCTTGGCGCGCATGCGCTGACCGTTCTGGCTGCCGGCCGGAACCTTGAGGTTGATCTTGCCGGTCAGGGTCGGCACGGCCACTTCAGCACCCAGCGCCAGTTCCCACGGCGCCAGCGGCAGCGTGATGATCAGGTTTTCGCCTTCGACATCGAATTTCGGATGCGGCGCGAAACGAATCGTCAGGTACAGATCGCCATTGGCACCGCCACCCACGCCCGGAGCGCCCTGGCCTTTGAGGCGGATACGCTCGCCGTCGGTCACGCCCGCCGGGATCTTCACGTTCAGGCTCTTGCTGGTGTTGCTGACGTGCTGGCCGTTGGCGTTGTATTGCGGCACCTGAAAGGTGACCTTCTTCGATTCGTTCGAGAGCGTTTCCTCGAGGAAGATCGGCAGTTCCATTTCCACGTCTTGCCCTCGGCGCCCTGCACTGCGTTGTTGCCGACCTTCGCCGCCACCGAAACCGGGGCCACGATTGCCGAAGATCGAACTGAAGAAGTCCGAGAAGTCGCCGGTGTCGCCACCGCCGCCGCCAAAACCGCCACGGCTCTGCCAGCCCGGTGGCCCCTGGAACGGCTGACCGTGCTGGCCATAGCGGCGCAGCTCGTCGTATTCGGCGCGTTTGTCGGCGCTTTTCAGCGCTTCATAGGCTTCCGAGGCGTCCTTGAACTTGGCCTCGGCGTCTTTTTCCTTGCTGACATCGGGGTGGTATTTGCGCGCCAGCTTGCGATAGGCCGCCTTGATGGCCTTGTCGTCTGCCGTCGGCTCCACACCGAGTATCTTGTAATAGTCTTTGAAGTCCATTGAAGGAATCACCATCCGTTATCGATTTCGCGCCGCTGCCAGCATGCGCCGATTCGCGCGTGCCGGGTTGACCGATCTCAAGTTTGTGACCGGGTGGCGCAGCAGAAGTTTATCGGCAGTGGGCGACGGTTCTTGCGACCGCCGGTATGTCTGCCGGCCCATGCCAGCAAGTTTGGGGCGAAGCGGCGACTTTCAACCCACTCTAGTCGCGAAATAGCTGATGACCGGCCTTCGAATCTGCCGCGCACTGACATACACTGCGCGGCCGTTTTTTGACCGGAACCCGAAAGACATGAATAACGCCTCTCCAGCCCGTGCCTGCGGCATCGACTTCGGCACGTCCAACTCCACCGTCGGCTGGCTGCGCCCCGGCATGGACACGATGATCGCGCTGGAAGACGACAAGATCACCCTGCCGTCGGTGGTCTTCTTCAACATCGAGGAACGCCGCCCGGTCTACGGTCGCCTGGCGCTGCACGAATACCTGGAAGGCTACGAAGGCCGCCTGATGCGCTCGCTCAAGAGCCTGCTCGGTTCCAAGCTGATCAAGCACGACACAAGCGTGCTCGGCACGGCGATGCCGTTCAAGGACTTGCTTGGCCTGTTCATCGGCCAGCTCAAGAGCCGCGCCGAAACGGCTGCCGGTCGGGAGTTCGAGCAAGTGGTGCTGGGCCGTCCGGTGTTCTTCGTCGATGACGATCCGCTGGCCGACCAGGAAGCTGAAGACACGTTGGTGGAAGTGGCACGCAAGATCGGCTTCAAGGACGTGTCGTTCCAGTACGAACCGATTGCCGCGGCATTCGACTACGAGTCGACCATCGAAAAGGAAGAGCTGGTACTGATCGTCGACATCGGCGGTGGTACCTCCGACTTCTCGCTGGTGCGCCTGTCGCCCGAGCGTCGCGGTGTGGATAACCGCCACGACGACATCCTCGCCACCGGCGGCGTGCACATCGGCGGTACCGACTTCGACAAACAACTGAGCCTGCAAGGCCTGATGCCGCTGTTCGGCTACGGCAGTCGCATGAAGAGCGGCGCCTACATGCCGACCAGCCACCACATGAACCTGGCAACCTGGCACACGATCAACTCGGTGTATTCGCAGAAATCCAGCCTGGCGCTGGGCAGCATGCGCTACGACATCGAAGACACCGGCGGCATCGATCGCCTGTTCAAGCTGATCGAACAGCGCGCCGGGCACTGGCTGGCGATGGAAGTGGAAGAAACCAAGATCCAGCTGACCCACGCCGACAGCCGCCACGTGCCGCTGGACCGGATCGAGCCGGGGTTGAGTGTGGAACTCACGCGGGCGTTGTTTGAGTCGGCAATCGATGCGCTGCTGGAACGGGTGCGCGGCAGTGTCACGCAGTTGCTGAACGACGCGAATGTATCGGTGGCGCAGGTGGATACGGTGTTCTTCACCGGCGGTTCCAGCGGCATACCGGCGCTGCGCAACAGCGTTTCGGCGATGTTGCCGAATGCACGACATGTTGAAGGGAATATCTTTGGCAGCATTGGTAGCGGCTTGGCGATTGAAGCCATGAAGCGTTACGGTTCGATGGCCTGATCCAGAATCGGCGGCGCGCCCTTCGCGAGCAGGCTCGCTCCCACACTTTGAGCGCATTCCTTCAGTTGAAATGCGATCCACTGTGGGAGCGAGCCTGCTCGCGAAGAGGCCGCTCAAACACTACAAAATCTGAATCAAACCATCCCGCCCAGCTTCAACTCACTCTTCAGGTACGCATAATAAATCGGCCCCGCCACCACCCCCGGCAGGCCGAATGCGGCCTCGAACACCAGCATCGCCAACAGCAACTCCCACGACTTGGCACTGATCTGCCCGCCGACAATGCGCGCGTTGAGGAAGTATTCGAGCTTGTGGATAAAAATCAGGTAACCCAGCGCCGCCAGCGCCACCCAGATCGACAGCGACAGGCCGACGATCGTGATCAGCGTGTTCGATATCAGGTTGCCGATCACCGGCAACAGGCCGAGCAGGAAGGTCAGCACGATCAGGGTCTTGGTCAGCGGCAGATGAATGCCGAACATCGGCAGGATCACCGCAAGAAAGATCCCGGTGAAGAAGGTGTTGAGCAGGGAAATCTTGATCTGCGCGAAGACAATGTTGCGAAACGCCTGCACCAGCAGGTGCAAACGGTCGAACAGCGCGGCGGCCAGTGGTTTGCGCTTGGTGACATCAGGTATGCGCTGCAAGGCGATGATCGCGCCGAGCACCATGCCGATCAGCAGCGTCACGAACATGTGCGCCGCGTCCTTGCCCACCAGTTGCAGGTCGGCCAGGTGTTTGCTCGCCCACTCGCCAATCGCTACGCGAAACTCCGCAGCGCTGGCCGGCAGGTAGGCATCGACAAACGGCGGCAACTGACCGCGGGCACGGTCGACCACGCCCATGAATTTGTCGAGTGACGCGCCGGGGTTTTCCGCCTCGTGCAAGAGGAAACTGATCGCCCCGGCGAAGATCAGCGCCAGCACACTGACCACCAGCGTGCCCAGCAGCGCCACCGCCAGCCAACGCGCGCGCCGCCCTTCGATCAGCCGTTGCAGTTGCGGGGTGAGCATGTTGACCAGCTCGAACACCAGCAAGCCGGCAAGCAGGCTGGGCAGTAAGCGCAGCGGCAGTACCAGCAGCAAACCGCCGAAAATGATGATGCAGCTGACCCAGAACACAACATGACGCTCAGAAAACGTTGGCATACAGCCTCAAAACGAACGGCGTAAAAGGATGGGCAGTCTGCCAGCGATCCGGGGGGAGCACTAGGAATATGCAGGGGCGGAGAGTGTTGTCGCGCTCAATGGCCCCTTCGCGAGCAGGCTCGCACCCACAAGGGGTACGCCTTTCAATGTGGGAGCGAGCCTGCTCGCGAAGAGGCCGGCCCGTTCACCACAAATACTTACTGATTACTTTTTCTTCAGGCATTCACTCATGAAGGTCTTGCGCGCATCGCCGGCCAGCGCCTTGGTTTTCGCATCGGCGTTGCAGGTTTTCATCTTTTCCTGCTGTGGCGTAAGGGCCTTGGCATCGTTGGCTGCCGGCGCTGCCTTGAGGCAGGTGCTCATGAACGTTTTGCGCTCATCGCCTTTCAGACTCTTGGCGGTTGCATCGGCATTGCACGTCGTCATTTTGTTCTGTTGCGCCGTGGCGGCGAAACCTTGGGAACA